>JAJDTA010000129.1 GCA_022827405.1 Acidimicrobiia bacterium | reverse complement strand
GGCAACGGGAATCACCGCTGCTGGTCTCGACCTGACCGCCGCCGCGGTCTCCTAGCCCGGCGATCGCAATCTCGAGGAGGACTCACGAATGGCTGGAACTGGCAAAGTCCACATGAGGGGCGAAGAAGCCCTGATTTCCGTCGAAGACTTGGTGATGGAGTTTCCCGCCGGACGCCGGGCCGTGGTCCACGCCGTGTCGGGCATCAGCTTCGACATCCTCGAAGGAGAGACCCTGGGCCTGGTGGGCGAGTCGGGCTGCGGCAAGTCCACCACCGGTCGGGCCATGATGCAGCTCCCCTCGCCCACGGCGGGATCGGTGCGCTTCGACGGGGTGGAGATGACCGAGCTTCCCAAAGAAGATCTCCGCCGCACCCGCACCAGGATGCAGATGATCTTCCAAGATCCGATCTCCTCGCTGAATCCCCGGCGCAAAGTGAAGGACATCGTGGCCGAAGGCCTGTCCATCTGGCACAACGATGCGGGCGACACGGCCGTCCAGAAAGTGAACGAGGTGCTCGACGCAGTGGGGCTCGACCCCGAGGTGGTGTCCGACCGCCGCCCCCACCAATTCTCCGGGGGCCAGTGCCAGCGCATCTGCATCGCCCGGGCCCTGGTGCTCGACCCCAAAGTGATCATCTGCGACGAGCCGGTGTCGGCGCTGGACGTGTCGGTGCAGGCCCAGATCTTGAACCTCTTGGAGGAGATGAAGGAGCGCTACGGGCTGACTCTGGTGTTCATCGCCCACGATCTGGCCGTGGTCAAGAACGTGTCCGACCGGGTGGTGGTGATGTATCTGGGCAAGGTGTGCGAAGTGGCCGGGCCCGACACCCTCTACGCCCACCCCGCCCACCCCTACACCGACGTGCTATTGGCCTCTATCCCGGAGCCCGATCCCGACCATCCGGTATCCGACCGCCAGATCGAAGGCGAGCTGCCGTCGCCCATCAATCCCCCCTCGGGCTGCCGCTTCCGCACCCGGTGCGAGAAAGTGCAAGACCTGTGCTCCGAAGAGGAACCTGTGCTCCGGGAGATCGCCCCCGACCACTACGTGGCCTGCCACTTCCCCAACGAGGTTCCCGTAAGCCTCAACGGCAACGGCGATAGCGACAGCCACTAACCGCGGTCGGCGAACTCAGAGCTTGTAGCGGCTGGAATCTCGTGGCCGCCTGAACTCAGAGCTTGTAGCGATAGACGTTGGTGTCGCGCACCTCGAAGCCAAGGGCCAGATAGAGGCGGTTGGCTGCTTCCCTCGACGGCCGGGACGTGAGATCCACGGTCACCGCCCCGGCATCACGGGCCAGCTCCAGCGCCGCCTCGTTGAGTGTCCGGCCCAAACCCTGGCCCCGGCACTGCTCATCCACCACCACGTCTTCGATGATGGCCCTCAGCCCGGTGGGGATGCGCACCAGCACCAGGGTGAGGCTGCCGACGATGGCGCCGTCGGCTCGGGCGACCAACAGCCTGGTGGCCTCAGAGGTGGCGATGGTCTCAAGTGCTTCAGCCGACGGCGGCGGGTTGGACGACGAGAGCTGGGGGGTGAGGCGCTCGAATGCCTCCACCAGCTCCGCGGTGGCCGCGGTGGCCTCAGTGATCTCAACCGCCATGGAGCGAGACTACCGGCGCGAGATGGGGTTCCTCCGAACGGGGCGGTAGGTTGGGCGGGTGACGATGATCACCTGGGTGGACGAGTCCCCCCGCAAGCGGCCGGCGTTCGTAGCCGCCTTCACCGGTTGGAACGATGCCGGCGATGCCGCTTCTGGGGCGCTGGCCTGGCTGGCCAGCCGCTGGGAGACCACCGAGGTGGCCACGCTGGACCCCGAGCCGTTTTACGACTTCGCCGACACTCGCCCCCGGCTTCACTTGGAGGACGACGGCGCCCGATCGCTGATCTGGCCCAGCAACGACCTGATCGCGGCCACCGTCACCGGCGCCGAGACGCCCGATGGCGCCGAGACTGAACTGGCCCTGTTGGTGGGCACCGAGCCGCAGCTCAAATGGCGGACCTTCACCCAGCAGATAGTGGACATGGCCCAGCGACTCGACAGCCCGCTGGTGGTCACATTGGGGGCGCTGTTGGCCGACGTCCCCCACACCCGGCCCACTCCCATCTACGGCAGCAGCGACGACCCCGAGATGGCGGCCCAACTCGGGCTCACCCCCTCCAGCTATGAGGGCCCCACCGGCATCGTGGGCGTGCTCCATAACGCCTGTGCCACCGCCGGACTGAACACCGCCTCGCTGTGGGCCGCGGTGCCGGGCTATGCCTCCGAGATTCCCTCCCCCAAGGCCTCCCTGGCCCTGGTGCGGAGGCTGGGAACCCTGCTCGACCTCTCCCCCGACACCTCGGAGCTCGAGGAGATGGCCGAGAGCTACGAGCGCCACGTTTCCGAACTAGCCGACCAGGCCGACGAGACCTCCGACTACATCGCCGAACTGGAGAGCGCCTACGACCGGGAAGCCGAAGAGAACGGCGAAATAGAGGAGATGCGCTCCACCGACCCCGGCGAGTTCGTAGACCAAATAGAGCAGTTCCTCCGCGACCAGCGCAGCTGAGGGTCGCGTCCGGCGCTAGTAGAAGGCCCGGGAAATCAGCCCTCGTGGTTGCCGCGCCAGGGTGGGGTGCGGGGGCGGTCGAAGAGGAACTCTATGGGTTCGCCGCGGATGGCGGCGAAGGAGTGGGCCAGCCACCAGTCGCTGCCGTGGACGCCGTCGGGGAGGTTGTCGGGGCCGAAGAATCCGACGTCGCTGCACTCCAGGGGATGGGGGTCGAGCTGGCCGCCCACCGCCTGGCACAAAAACACCATCGAGTACATGGGCACGGTGGTGAATCCCCGGCGCAAGCCGTCGTGGATGGCGATGGGCCGGTCCACCTCGCACACGATGCCGGTTTCCTCCAGCACCTCTTTCACCACCACCTCTGAGGGGGAGTAGCCCACGTCGGCCCAGCCGGTGGGGTACAGCCACACCCCGGAGTCGGCCCGCTGCACCAGCAGGATCTCGCCGTCGTCGTTGCCCACCACGGCCCCCACCGCCACTTTGGGGGTGACATAGCCGGGAACGCCCTCGCCCACCGATTTCATCCACTCGGCCACGAAGTTCTCGGGCGTCCATCCGCTGCTCAGCGCGGCGGCCATGTCGGCAGCCACGTGTAGCACCTCTTCGAAACGCTCCTGCTCGTACTGGTTGTTCGTGAAGGCCAGCCCGGTGCGGGCGATCCCGGCCAGGGCCTCCGACCACCGCCTCAGGTCGCCCTCCCCTACTACGGCCCGGCCCTCGTCACCCATAGCCGCTAGGTGGTCCCAATCGCCCTCATACCCGAGTCGAGCAGGTATCGATGGCGTGCTGAAGGGCCAGATTGATCTCGCTTAAGTGTTCTTGGTCGGTCACCTTGTTGCCCTCGCCGTCGCGCACGTAATAGGCGTGGACCACATCCCCGCCCAGGTCTTGCACCTTGGCGCTGAGAATGTCCAGCCCGAGCTGCGACAGGGCGCTGGTCACCCGGCTCAGCAGGCCGATGCGGGCCTGGGCGGCCAACTCGATGATGGTGGCGGTGGAGGAGGAATCGTTGTCCACGCTCACCTTGGGGGCGATAACCGGCCGGGGGGTGAAGTCGGGCTCAACCTCATAGGTGCTGATCCGCTCGGCCAGGCGGGCCTCGATGGCCAGGCGGCCGGCCAGGGCCTGCTCCACATAGGCCGTGACCTGGGGCCAGTCGATCTCCAACCCCAGGGTGCTCTCCACCTGGAACCGCTCCAACGCCATCCCATACTCAGAATGGGCCGCGGCCAAAAGCACCCGCAGCCCGCTGAGGGCCAGGGCCCCGGCCACCCGCGAGAACATGCCGTGCTGATCGGGGGCGATCACCAACAGGGTGTCGCCCTCGCCCAGCACCAATCGCTCGCCGGCCTCCATCATCCCCCGCTGCTCGGGGGTGGGGAACCGGGAGGTGATCTCGTCGATATCGCCGCCCTCCATCACATGGGCGCAGCGGGCCACCAGCTCACGCACCAGGGTGGCCTTCCAAGCGCTCCACGCCGACGGGCCGGTGGCTACCGAGTCGGCCTCGGTCAGCGCTCCCAGCAGACGCAGGGTCTCCACCGAGCGGGCCTGTCGAGCCACCTCGGCAATGGTGTCGGGATCTTCCAGGTCACGCCGGGTGGCCACATCGGGCAACAGCAGGTGGTGCTCCACCATGGCCACCAGCACGTCCACGTCGGTGGGGGGATAGCCCATTCGGTGGGCGATGTCGGCCACCAGCTCCATGCCCACCTCGGTGTGGTCGCCGGGATAGCCCTTGCCGATGTCGTGGAGCAGGGCGCCCAGCACCAGCAGGTCGGGGCGGTCCACCCGGTCGACCAGGTCGGCAGCCAATGCGGCGGCCTCGCACAGGTGCCGGTCCACCGTGAACTGGTGGTAGGCGTTGCGCTGGGGGCGGCTGCGGTTGGGGGCCCACTCGGGCAGGATGCGCACGAACAGGTCC
>JAJDTA010000121.1 GCA_022827405.1 Acidimicrobiia bacterium | reverse complement strand
CTGGCAAACCGACTACAACACCTACCGCCCCCACTCCGCGCTCGGCATGCTCACACCAGCCGAATACGCAGAACGGTGGGCAAAAGACAACCCGAAAAAACCCTCATAGCAAATGGACCAAAAAACGGGGTCCGGTCAGAGTGGTCGAAGCCCAGGCGGTGGAGCTGGCGGTAGCCTGCGTGCTCGTCTGTGAACACTTCCGCTCCTGCCTGGGCGGTGTCGGCCACGAATGAGGTCAGCACCGGAGCGGTGGTGGCGGGAACGTGTCGGGCCAGGACTTTGCCGGAAGCCCGGTCCTTCACCCCAGCCACAACCTCTTTGCCCACAGCGCCCCGCCCGGCGTTGAGCTTCTTGCGGTCGTGCTTGTTGCTCTCGCGGCCGCCGATGAAGGTCTCGTCGACTTCCACCGGCCCCCCGAACCGCTCGGCATGATCGTCGGCCCATGACTCGCGGATGCGGTGGGCTAGATGCCATGCCGTTTTCTGGGTTACACCGAGATCGCGGTGGAGCTTCATGGACGACACGCCCTTGAGGCTCGTGGACATGAGGTAGATGGCCAGCGCCCAGACGCGGCAGCCCAACTTCGAGGCGTGCATCAGCGTGTGGGTCTTCACCGAGAAGTCATTGCGGCAGTCACGGCAGCGGTAGGGCTGCGGCTTACGCGTGGGCCGCGCCTGCACGTTGGCCGACCCGCAATCAGGGCACCACACCCCATCCGGCCAGCGCTGGGACACGAACCACGCCTCAGCCGTCTCGTCATCGGGGAACATCTCGAACAGCTCCACCAGACTGACTCCGGTGCGATCCGACCGGCCCGGAGCCTTGAACTTCTAGGGCTTGCTACCGCTGGCCGCCCACTCGGCAATCGACTTATCCATAGGCAACAGATTACCCGCCACCTATGACAGTTTCCCCAGGTCAACTACCGTTTGGGTAATTAGGTATGTAATTCCCCTTTTTTGCCCGCCTGTGGGGCCGCGCTCTGATGTGGCTTGTCGCGGCTTGTCTAGGCGGCCAGCAATTCGTTGACCATTTTGCATCTGCTGATCACCGTGATATCCCGGCTTCGGGGGAGGCTCAGCGGCGTCCGCTTGCGAACTGGTTCGGCCACGATGTCGGCGGCTCGGAATACCTTGCTGATGGTCGTTGTCATCTTCTTGAGGGCGGCGTCGAACGAGTCGGCATCGTTAATGAGGAACCAGATGCTCAGCTCGCCCGTTTCGGCCTGGCCGGATACGCCGGCTTCAGAGACTAGGGCGTGCAGGCTGTCGGACACGTTGTCGAACATCCCCTGGTATTCGGCTTGGCTCAGCGGAAGCTCTCGCCCTCCAGCCTTGCGGAGGAGTACGCCGGTGACGGTGACTTCCATGATCGGGTTGCTCATGTCATCTCCTGGGTGCAAATTAGTGAAGGCATGGGCGGGAATCGCTCCACTAGGGCAATTCTAAGGCGGGAGAAAATAACGGGCCTCAGCAAATTGAGCCCATTCTGCCGAGCGGGTTGCTGTCGGCTCAGCGGCGCTGGATGTCAGTCAGAAGGCGCTGGCCAGATTCAGCATTCAGCCATGGCGCGGAGGGCGTTGCACATTGCTCGGTGGAGACTAGAAATCCTGCAAGTCCATCAGGTCGAACACCCCAGTGCTCTCATACACACGTATGAACACCACCGTCGATCCGATGATTGTCCACCTGCTCATCGGTGACTGGCCTATAGCCCGCAGGCCGGGAAGCTGGGACAAAGGCCGATCAGCCAAATCGGCAATGCCGTTCAGCAAACGTAAGCGCTCCTGGCCGCTTTTGCCGATGGCCCACATATCCACACACCCGCGTGGGTCCATCACCCGCCATGACATTAGTCAGGCTTTTTGAAACTGACCTTCTCACCTCGCCCCGCTCGGCGAGCCAATTCGCGCACCTCGTCGACTGTCAAGGCGTTCTCCCAGGCCGACTCTTCGGCCAGGCGCTCCTCGGCATCGGCTTCTACCTGTGCGAACTTGCGGTCTACCTCATCGAGCGTGTCTTGAGAAAGCACATCTTCAGGGCGCTGGACTGGCGTGGCCGCTAGTTCTTTCACCGTCTTTTCCTTACGGGGCACCAAGCCAGCCTACACCGGTACGGAGATTGCACCTGCCAAGTATGCCCACATCAAGGCCTGTTCGGTCAAGAGCCTTTAAGATAATTTCAGTTATTGTCATAATTCACGAACCGGGGGTGGGGGTCGTGGTCTGGGCCTCCTACTTCTCGTGCAAGATGCCGGCCTAAGCGGGAGGAACGAGACACTGCGCATAGAGATACTGTCACTGCCTTCAATATTATTGTTGTATGGATTTTGGGGCTGTGACCTGCGGTAATGCTGGGGATGGCGTGCATATTGATGCTGTTGACGTGGCCGGGTTGGACGATGGAGCTTTGGATGTGCGGCTGCGGTTGATTGGGTCTTGTCGCAATCGGTTGGATGGGTTTTTGGCTGAGGTGGTGGCTGAGAAGACCAGGCGCAGCAGCTCGTTTGACGCCGCGAACACTTTGAAGACTGAGCTGCGGCAGTCGAGGCATCAGGCTGATCGGACGCTGCGGGAGGCTGAGCAGTTGGAGAAGATGTCGGCTACTCGGGATGCGTTGGTGGACAGTCGGATCAACACGGAGCACGCCCGGATTTTGGGGACTGCGGCTCAGAATGGGCCGCTGGATGAGGCCAAGATGCTGGAGGCGGCTGAGACGCAGACTCCGGAGCAGTTGCGCAAGACGGTGCGCGACCATCAAAACGAGTTGGCCGGCGATGACGGGGCAAAGCGGTTCGAGCGCCAAAGGAAGGCTCGCACGGCCAGGTTCTCCGAGCGCGATGACGGGATGTGGCAACTCTTCGCCTTGTTCGACCCGGTGGCGGCGGCGCGGATCCGCAAGCCTCTGAACAAGGCGACCGACGACGACTGGCGGACCGACAACCGCCGAGAGCACACCGCTGATCGCCACCGCCGGGCCGATGCGCTGGAGCGGCTCATCACCCGCACGGTCTCCGCTGACGGGAGCGAGCAGCCCCAGGGCACCACGCTGTTGTTGATGGCCGACTACGACCTCGTCGACGACAAGCTGGGCCGCCCCCGCCTGGCCGACGGAACCCCGCACCCGCCAAACGAGTTCCACCGCCTGGCCTGCGACGCCGACATCTTGTGCGGACTGTTCAAACAAGCAAGCACCGAGCCCATCTGGATGGGCTCAACCAGCCGCCACCCCAACTTCGCCCTGCGAGCCGCCCTCAACAGTGCAACGCTGTCCTGATCTAGGCCCTCTGAAGGTCCGACCGGCATACATGTGGGAATCGAACGAAGAGTAGTGGTAACAGGAGCTACCACAATGTTGTTGAGAACGGGGATTGCGCTATCTCGCGAAACAACCACTGCCGGTCGGGGCTTCTCGGTAGGCAATTCCATCAACCAGATGTCGCCTCGCCTCAATGCTGCTCGCCCCCACCCGGAGGATGGCGAGGAGGTCCTGCTCCAATTGGTATCCCCTCCTCGATTACGACCGGCTCTGGCAGCAAGCGACCATCGGCAGTCCAAACCCATGCTTCAAGCTCTGTATCGGGCTGCCGGCGGTAGGACTCGGCGCACTCCTCATTATCTCGGGACCGGCGCACGACTTTTTCCAAACGCTCGACTGCTCGGCGAATTGCTTCGGGCCTAGTGACCCCAACCTCTTCAGCCACAAGGCGGTCAATCGCCTCATGCTGCTCTTTGCTGAACTTCAGTCGGATTCTAGGAATCGCCTCGCTTCGATCCAGGTTGGGGCGGGGAGGGCATTGGCCAATGGGGATTCCCTGCTCATCGGCTACCCACTCCGGGATGCACCGACCATCCTCAGTCCACACCCACCGCTCGCGTCCGGCTAGGGCGATTTTCACAGCCAACGCCGCGATCTCCTCCGGTTCCAATTGGCGCTGCTGCCGGTTGGCCTGCTCGACCTCCAGATTGGAACGCATTCGGCAAATGGCCTCGTCTAGGCCCTCCACCGCCAGGCGGACCACCTCGGGGCGGGACTCCCCCACTCCTTCGGCCACAAGGTGGTCAATCGCTTCGACCTGCTTCTTGCTGAACCGCACCAAAACCGGTGTCATCACCCAGCAAGTATGCCCACATCGAGACCAGACCAGTCAAGAGCTTTTTATGATATTTCAGAATATTCCAACACAGCGGATCGACCAGCAGTGTTCAGCGGCTGTCGAGGCTGGCGGCTCGTTCGATGGCGTCGTCGAATGGGGGGAGGTCGCCCCAGATGAGGGGGCCGAGTTTGTCGTAGCCGTCTCGCAGGGCTTCTTGGGACTCTGAGCCGGAGCGGAACAAGATGCCGTCGGCGTAGCCGCCCGGAGGGCGGGAGACGTTCTCTCGCTGCCCGGGCGAAGAAGCGGCCCGGGCGGCCAGATCGGGGATGGCGCCGCGGGCGGCCTCGGCGTGCTCGGAGGCGGCGATGGAGGCGAGGTCGTACAGGTCGCGGCCTCGGATGACCAGGCCGCGGAGGTCGCCGGTGGCGGCTCGGCGGTGCAGGGCGTCGAACTTGTTGGCCGCGGTGTAGGCAGGGGTGACGCACAGCATCTCGAATCCGCCGAGCTCGGGATACTGGGCCAGTTCCTCGTCGGTGGCGAACCTGCCCATCAACGATGTGACCGGGCGGGTTTCGCACAGGCCGTCCTGGTAGGCCTCGACGGTGGTCTCGATCTTCAAGAAGCGAGATTTACCGCCGATATTGAAGAAAGTCCGGCGGAAGCCGACGTTGTTCATATGGGCGATGGACGTGTCTTGTTTGCCCACCCCGATTGCCGCCGCCGTCCACTTGCTGACCACGCTAAGCGGCCGCTTGTAGGCGCTGGTGGAGCTATCCCCGTCCAAGACGAGGGCGAGGATGTCCAAGTCTTCCGAGTAGCGCTCGGCGATCCCCCATGCTGAGACCAGCGAGGTGCCTCCGGTGAAGGCGCACTTGGCCAGCGGGGCCTGCTTGCGCCCCTGCCCGGTGAGGATCACTCCATCAGTCCCGCCGGCTGTGACCACACCCCGCAGGCAGGCGGTGAGCCAGTAGTCCCGGGCCAGGTTGACGTGGGGAACGTTTATGGCGGCTCTTGTGCGCTGGGCCAGAATCTCGAATTCTTCGGGATGGCCGGCAAGTCCGGTTGCCCCGGCAACGATCCCAGGGAAGCGGTCGGAGCCACTCGTCGCCTCGTGGTCGACAATACGTGGATTCTGGACCTCCATCAGGCTGCCCGCTTGGGCGGGTTGGGGAACACAGCGGCGATCTCGTCAATCTTGTACATGGTCTCCACTGTCACATCATTCTCGCCCTCAGCGGCCCAGCGCAGCAGGGATGGGCGAACCGGCAGATTCCAGCCCAGTTTGTTCGCCGATTGCCCATTGCAGAGATGCTCCAGGCACTCGTGCCACGGCTCCTCGGTGTACTTGAACCAGGACAGCGCCTCGAGCACGGTGACCTCTGTCCAGTTCAGGGACTTGCGGCGGTCGTTGCTGCTCGTGTGGTACTGGAGTTCTACAGATATTGGCTTGGGCGGTCGGCCGACAACGCAGATGTTGTGCTTCACCGGCAACTGGAGAGTCCACTCCAACAGGTTGAGCGCCGACCAGCCCCAAAGGCCGGCGCCGGGACCGCCGAGCATGAGACCGCCGATGTAGGAGGGGGGAGAATCCCAATGCCTCTCATGGCCCTCCGGGTAGCCCCTCCAGTAAAGGCCGCGGGCGAGCTTCTGAATATTGATGCTCTTGTCGGCGCACAGCCGGGACAGCACCGGCCGGGCGATTTCGGGGCGCACGGGAATGTCCCGGCTCCAAAACCAGGTGCCCGGCTTCAAGCCGGTTATCCATTCTCTGGCGGCGGCGGTTTCCGACTGGGCCATGGGGACCAATCTACCAGTAGTTGCAATGTTTGAGCCCTGAATTATGAAATGCTTCGCGAAGATTGCAAACACATGGCTGCCTCGACAGCCGATTCGCCAGCAGGGCAAACCACCGGTGAATTACGAGCCCATGGGTTGGAGTTCGTCTTCTAGGCCTTCTTCTTCTCGTACCAGGTTCCAGCCGAAGCGCTCGGCTAGGGCTTCGCGGCCTTCGTCGGGGCCGCTGGCGATGATCTCGTCGCCGGCGTACAGGGCGGCGCTGCCCCGGGGGCGGTAGATGTAGCGGCCGGCCCGGCGGATGGCCAGCACGGTGAAGCCGGGCTCGATGTTGAGGGCCAGCTCCTTGAGGGATGCCCCATCGGCACCGCTGAGGCGGGCCACGGGCAGCTCGACCACCACCTCGTCGGAGTCGCCGAGGGCAATCTCCAAGATGGGGTGGACCTCTTCGCCGTGTTCCACCAGCGAGATCATCTGGCGGGCCTGGTCGCCGATGTCCTCGGCGGCTTGGCCCAGATGCAGCAATCCCCGCAGCGGCGAGGGGTCGATGTTGTTGGATGCGGCCCGCAGCACCCACAGCTCCAACTGGTGGTTCATCTCGTCGAGACGGCCCTCCAACAGCCGCACCTGAGCGGCCAACCCCCGGTCGTTGAGCACCAGCGCCGAATAGGCCAGCCCCACCGCGGCCTCCGAGAGATCCTTCATCTCCACCAGCACGTCCACGGCCCGATCCAGATCGGAGATCCAGGGGTCCTCGGGGGCCAACGGCTCCTCCCACACGGGCGCGGCGGCCAGCTGGTGCAGCCGCATGATCCCCGCCGGAGAGCCCCGCAAGAACAGCACATCGCCGGGCATCATGAGCTGATCGCCGCGCACGTCGGTGATCCAGCTGCGTTCCCGCCGGATGGCCATGACCCGCATACCGGCCACCACGGGCAGCTCCAGGTCGCCCAGGGGGCGGCGCACCATGTGGGATCCCTCGTGCACCACCAGCCGGTGGGAGATCTCCTCGGCGCTGGACAGGTCGGCCACCAACTCGGCGGGGATGCCCAGGCGGCGGGTCACGATCCGGGAGATGTCCACCGCATCGTTGGCGATCCGCTCTATGGCGCTTATCACCTGGAGCACCGACGACATTCCGTCGGCCTCGCGGGGATGGCGAACCGCCATGATGCACACCGCCCGCATGTCTTTCACCAGCTCGGTCATCTGCACCTCGAGCTCGTCCACCTCGGTGGCCATGTCCGGGTCGCCGAAGAACAGGGCGGCGTAGGCCAAGTCGACCATCAGCTCGGAGAGGTCCTTGGCCTCGGCGAGCATGGCCCGAAGGTTGCGGGGTTTATCGTCCATTGTTGAGTCTCTCCAAGTTAGCCATCAGAGTCAGCCGCCAGTACTGGAATCAGTCATTTGCCCTTCACCCCGCCTCACCCCGCCCCAACCGCCTCGATGGCGAACACCAGGGTGAGGGCGCCCACCAAGTCGAGCACTGCGGTCACCGTCGGGATGCCCACGCTGTCGGGGTCGATTCCGAAGCGGACGGCGGCGATGGTCCCGTAGTAGGCCACGGCCACCACAACGACCACCGCCAGGATTCCGCCGATCAGCGCCACCCCCACCAGCCGTCCCACCCCCGGCCCGGCCAGATCCACCAGCGATCCCGCTCCCTGCGACACCAGGGCCACGATCACGAACACCGGCAGCGCCAGCCCGATGGTCACCCCCACGTCGGTGCGGGCCCCCCGCTGGGGCACGACCGAGGGGCCGATCAAGCCCAGGTGGAGCTTGCTGGACAGCCGATTGGTCAAGATGCCGCCCAGTGCACCGGCGGTGGCCAGAAAGCCGGGAATCAAGACCAGCAGCACGGGGCGCTCGGAGAACACCTCGAAGCGGTTCTCCACCGTGACCCCCGCCATCAGCGACAAGAACCCGGCCAATAACAGCACCGGGATCGACTCCCGCAGGACGGTCCGAAGTTCGGGGGCCTTGGAGCGGAGCGCGGCGGCCGACGACCCAACCGCGGCGGCGGCCAACAGCCCGGCAATCACCGGGGTGACGGTGTCGATGCGCACCAGATAGGAGGCCAAAATGAGCGCGGGCAGCGCCAGCACGTCACCGGCTGCGGTCACCATGGGGGCGGTCACGTTGTCGGGGTCGAGGCCCCAGCGCACCGATCCAGTGGCCATGCCCAGCGTCACCAACAGCACGAACACCGAGGCCAGCATCCCCCCCACCACCGAGATGACCACGTAGTCGGCCACACCGATGGCGTTTTCCACCCCGAGATTCGAAGCCATCGCCGAGGCCAAAAGGGCCAGCACCAGCGTCATAAGGAGCGTCAAGACCAACGAAGCCCACACGTTTTGGCCCACCACGCTGGACGATCGCAGCGACAGCCGGAACGTACCGGTGTGGATGGCGGTGCCCAACCGGCTGCCCAGTGCTCCGAAGATCTTCCCCGGAAGAGCGATGGCCGCCGGCACCAGCAGCAGCAGGCCGGGTAGCTCGGCCAGTCGTTCGTGGCTTCGGCCCAGCACCACCCCGGCGATCACGCTGGTCACCGCCAGGATGCACAATGCCCCCAGCGACTGGCGCACGCCGCGGGGATCGGGGCCGAGCAGCCGGACCGGTTGCAGCCGGCTGCCCGACCGCCGAAGGAGAGTGAGCAATGTGCGGGAGAGCATGAGGAAGACTTCCCGCCCGGCTACCCCGCGGCGGCCTGACCCAGTTGGCGCAAACGGGCCTGGCAGTAGTCCCAGGCCTCCGACAAAATGTCGGCCACCGGCCGCACTTCGTCGATGCGGCCCATCACCTGGCCGCCGAAGGGGACGGCCACGTCCATCTGCCCGCCGAAGTACTGGTCCATGAGCCGGTCGAGGCCGGGCATGTGCACCTGGTCGTGATGCTCCATCTCGGCGGTGAGCTCGGTGCGCAGCGCCCGCATGCCGGGCCGGCCAAACCGGTTCAACAGCACCGTGTCGGTCTCCGCCGCGGCCACCACGGCCTGCTTCCAGTTGTCGTGTACCGGCGACTCGGCGGCCGACAGCATCCTGGTGCCCATCTGCACCCCGTCAGCCCCCAGAGCCAGAGCAGCGGCCATCGACACCCCGTCGCAGATCCCGCCTGCGGCAATCACCGGCACATCCACTTCGGCCACCACCAGCGGGGTCAGCACCATGGTGGACGAGCCGTGGGGGTTCTTGAACCCGCCGCCCTCCACGCCCTCGACGATGAGGCCATCAACGCCGGCGTCCACCGCCTTGAGGGCGCCCCGCAAGGTGGGCACGACGTGGAAAACAGTGATGCCGGCGTCCTTCAGCATGGCGGTGAACCGGTTGGGGTCGCCCGCGGAGGTGGTCACGAACCCCACCTCGTGTTCGATGACAAAGTCAATGACCGTGGCGTCGGGCACCAGCAGTTGGGCGATGTTGACCCCCCACGGACGGTCGGTGAGGTCGCGCATCTTGGCGATCTCCACCTTGATGTCGTCGAGCTGGCCCGAGGAGGTCTCGATGATGCCCATGGCCCCGGCCTCGGACACCGCCGAGGCCAGCTGGGCCCGGGCGATGTAGCCCATGGGGGCCTGCACCACGGGGATGTCGATGCCCAGCAGCTCGGTAATGCGAGTTCTCATGGCGCCAGCCTCATCGGCAACGGCGTCTTGGGAAAAATCCAGGGCCGGGTGGCAACCAGCCCAGCAAACCCATCTGCATTGGCCGGGATGGGAGCAATCACTTTCGCCGCCCCGAGTTGAAACCCCGGCGCCGGAGCTGGCGCAAAAGCGGGGGCAGCGGGCGGCGCATGGGCCGATAGAAGAGGGGCAGCCGGTGATAGCTGGACGGCCGGTCGCTGCTCCACTTGCCCGGCGGGGCCGAGGTGATGGAGGCCAGCCCCACCAGGCAGTCGTCGTAGTTCACCCGCCACCCGGCGTAGTCGCGCCACGCCTGCTCGCGGTCTTCCACCACGGGGACCCCGGCTTGCTGAAGGGTCTTGTAGGTCTCGTAGAACTCGTCGCGGAGCACCGTGATGGGCGCCGTGGGCAATGGGTCGGGGTCGTATTGGATGGCGAAGAACTCGGCGATGTTGCGCAGCGCCACGTATCCGGCCCGGATCATGAACGGGGCGGCGGGCGCACGGGGAACCGCCACCGTCGACAGCATGATGGCCGCGGTGTCCAAGACGGCGCCCGCGGCCGTCACCCATGACCGGTCGGGGCGCACCGACCGGAAGTAGGCCAATGCAGGATAGGTCTGGTGGGTTTCCTCAACGCTGATGAACCAGTGCTCCCACTCGGTCCAGGTGTCCTCCATGTCTTCAAGGCCGCCGGTCTCATGGGCCAGGATGATCATTGCCTCGGGCGTGGGCGGAGTTCCGGCTCTGATCTCCAGGCGGGCCACAGCCGCCTCCCGAGAGCTGAACGCGCCGTACATGGTGGGTAAGAAGCTGATCAGAAACGCCACGATGCCCAAGCCGATGAGTGCTTCGAACCCGGCCAGCGTGAGGGTAAAGAAGTCGGT
Source organism: Acidimicrobiia bacterium (assembly GCA_022827405.1). GTDB lineage: Bacteria > Actinomycetota > Acidimicrobiia > Acidimicrobiales > Bin134 > Poriferisocius. Next base: position 4,561 of record JAJDTA010000121.1, on the reverse strand, counting down.
GGTCTCCCGATAGCCCAAGGTGGTGAGCGACCACCCGCTCAGGGTCAGGGCCTCGCGATAGGGGCGCACATCCAGCGCCCAGAACATAAGCGAGAACCCGTAGATCACACCGGTGGCCCAAACCACCGGCAAAAGCATGAGCGTGGTGGGGGCGTAGCTAGCCAGCAGGGCGTCGCGGGCCTCATAGGTCTTTCGGCGGCGGGCGAGCATCGAGAACAGCATCCCCATACCCACGTACACGAAGCGGATCAACAAGCTGCGCTCGGCTCGGGGCACCACCACGGTTTGGATGGACGCGAGGAGCGTGCCCAAGGCGATCAGCGCCCCGACCGTGAACACGATCACTTCGACCAAGCTCATAGTGGCCCCAGACTACGGGACTGCTGCGGCTGCCTTGCTCACCTGGCTTACAGCCCGGTTCAGGTCGCACCCCTGCCGCTACTGTTCAACCATGGCGAAGATCCAGATCGGCGCGGAGCTGACCAACGACGCCCCGGTGGGAACGGCCATCGGGGCTGTCCCGCCCCGGCGCACCCCCGTCGAGGTGCCCACCCATCGGTATGTCTCACCGGAGTGGGCCGAGCTGGAGATGGCCCATGTCTGGCCCAAGGCGTGGCAGCTGGCCTGCACGGTGGACCATGTGCCGCAACCGGGCGACTGGTTCGAGTACTCGGTGGGCGATCTGTCGGTGCTCATCGTGCGGGGCGACGATGGGGTGCTGCGGGGATTCCAGAACGTATGCCGCCACCGGGGAAATGTGCTGTGCACCGGGTCGGGGTCGGGGTTGACCGAGCTGCGCTGCATCTACCACCGGTGGAACTGGACGCTGGACGGCAAGCTGCGGGAGGTGCCGTCGCGCCGGGGCTTCGGGGCGCTGCGCAACGACGACTATCCGCTGTTCCCGGTGCAGGTGGGCACGTGGGGGCCGCTGGTGTTCGTGAACCTGGACCTCGACGCCGAGCCGCTGGAGGAGTACCTGGAGGCCATCCCCGGGCTTTTGGAGTGGGCCCGCATGGAGGAGTACGCGTGTGCCTACGACCTCACCGTGCCGCTGCCGTGCAACTGGAAGACCCTCATCGAGGCGTTCAGCGAAACCTACCACGTGCAGGGCATCCACCGGGAGATGCTGCCCAGCTGCGACGACGTCAACTCGGTGAACCGGCTCTACGGCCGCCACGGCTCGCTGCACCAGCCCTACGGGGTGCCCAGCCCCCGGCTGCGCAACGGGGCCACCGACCAGGAGATCTGGGACTCCATCATCGTCACCCAAGGCGCCCGCTACGGCCAGGACTCCGAGAATCCGGGACCGTGCCCGCCAGTTCCCGACGGCGGCAGCGTACGGGACGTGCTGGAGGAACTGGTGCGGGCCCAGACCACCCAAAAGGGCCTCGACCTGGGCAGCTTCGACCAATCACAGATGCTCGACTTGTTCCAGTTCAACCTGTTTCCCAACATCACGGTGATCGTGATGTGCGACTCCATCACCGTGCTGCGGTCCCGACCCGGCGACACCCCCGACGACGCCTTCATGGACTTGTTGCACCTCGACCGCCGACCGACGGGCACCGAGCGGACCCAGCCCATGCAGGCCGTCATCCCCGCCGAAGAGGCCGCTATGAACCTGGTGTTCGACCAGGACCTGTCCAACCTCCAGCGGGCCCAGCGCGGCCTTCACCAGCCCGGCTTGGACCACATCGTGTTGAGCCGGGAGGAGATGCGCATCATCAACCTCCACTACAATCTCGAAGAGTTCATCGGTATCAGCGAGCTCTCCGACGAGGCCGTCGCCGAAATCGAGGCCCTAAGAGCCCAGCCCGCCGCCATCGGCCCCGTGGTGGGCTGAAGGCTCAGATCCCGCAGCTCAGCCGCGGCGTTGGCGGGCGATCTCGAAGCACAAGATGGCGGTGGCGGAGGCGACGTTGAGGGATTCCACTGATTCGGCCATGGGGATGGACACCCAGCGGTCTATCGCAGCGGTTTGATCGAGGTGTTCGAGACCGTGGGCTTCGTTGCCCACCACCAGGGTGAGGGGGCCGGTGAGGTCGGATTGGTCGTAGGGGTCGCCTCGGTGGGGGTCGGCGCCCACCCGCTCCCCTTTCGGCCCCGTCTCGGCCAGGGGGACTCGGAACAGCGCGCCGGCCGAGGCCCGCACGGTTTTGGGATTCCAGGGGTCCACTGATTCTGAGCTGAACACCACCGCTTGGGCCCCCGCGGCCACCGCGGTGCGCACGATGGTGCCGGCGTTGCCGGGGTCGGCCACTCCGGCCAACTCGACGGCAAAATCGCCGTCGGCCTCGGGGGCGACCTCAGGGATTCGGGCGGTGGCCATGACCCCCTGGGGGGTGACCACCGAGCCGACTCTGGCCAGCACGCCGTCGCCCACCATCCAAGTGGGGGCGTCGATGGAGACCCCCAAGTCGGCCCACAAGTCGATCACGGGCTCCACGAACACCTCGGCGATCTCCAAGCCAGCAGCCACCGCTTCGACCAGAAGTTGCGGCCCGTCGATGACGAATTTGCCGGCCGAGGCGCGGTCACGTCGGCTGCGGGCAAGTCGGCGAAGTTCTGCCACCCGCGGGTTACGGGCGCTGAGGGGTTTGCCGGGGGCCAGTGCTACCCCACCGAGGCGGTGTCTTGCTCCGCCTCGGCCGCAGCTTTGGCAACGTCGACCAACGCGGCGAACGCCGCCGGATCATTCACGGCCAGCTCGGCCAGAATCTTGCGGTCGACCTCGACGTCGGCCAGCTTCAGGCCGTTGATGAACCGGCTGTAGTTGGTGCCGTTTTGGCGACAGGCGGCGTTGATGCGCTGGATCCACAGGCGGCGGAACTCGCCCTTGCGGGCCCGACGATCCCGATAGGCGTACTGTCCGCTGTGCAGCAGCTGCTCATTGGCGCCCCGGAACGTGCGGCTCTTGTTGCCGTAATACCCCTTGGCCCGCTTCACCACCGCCCGGCGGCGCTTGCGGGCGGTAACGGCGCGCTTGACTCTGGCCATCGTGTGCTTCTCCTTGAACTCGTGCTGGCGTCAGGCCCTACAAGCCCAACTGGCGCTTCACGGCGGGGGCGTCGGCAGCCGACACCTGGGCCGGGCCGCGCAGCTGGCGCTTGCGCTTGGGGGCCTTCTTCTCGAGGATGTGGTTTTTGTAGGCGCTTCGGCGGCGGATCTTGCCGGTGCCGGTGGTCTTGAACCGCTTGGCCGCGCCTCGGTGGGTTTTCATCTTGGGCATGTCAGTTTCCTGCGCTTCAGGGAGCAGTATCGGTTGCTGCGGTCTCCTCGACCGGCGGACGAGCAGACCGGGCGGCCTGCTTGCGGGATTTCTTCTTCACCGGTCCAAGCACCATGACCATGTTGCGGCCATCCAGTCTCGGATAGACCTCGACTTTGGCCACTTCTTCCACCTCGGCCGCAATGTCATCGAGAATGCGCCGCCCCAATTCGGGATGTTGCACCTCGCGGCCGCGGAACATGATCGTGACCTTGACTTTGGAGCCTTCTTCCAAGAAACCCCGCACCTTGCGTGTCTTGGTCTCGAAGTCGCCCGGCCCGATCTTGGGCCGATACTTCATCTCTTTGACAACGATGTTGGTGCTGTTTCGCCGGGACTCCTTGGCCCGCTGGGCGGCCTCGTACTTGTACTTGCCGTAGTCCATGATCCGGCAGACCGGCGGGTTCGCCTTCTCAGCGACCTCCACCAAATCCAAGCCGGCATCACGGGCCATGTCCAACGCCTCAGGCAGCAGGCGAATGCCTATCTGCTGTCCGTCCTGACCAACGAGCCGCACCTCTCTTGCTCTGATCCGGTCGTTGATCCGGGGCTCAGCATCTGCCGAAGCTATGGCCGATCACCGCTCTGCAATGCGCATGTTCCTCTCTCTCGACTATTGGGGTTGGCACGCCGGGATAATCTCCATCCCGTTTGCGCGCCGAAGTTGCGGCGTAAGAGTATCAGCGTTGGGGGACAATCACGCCAGACGAGGCAAAAAGGAGCCAAGGAAAGACGATGAGCACACTGTGGACGCCTGGAGGCGAGATACCGGTAGACGACGGCCGGAGGGGATCTTCCACCCCACCGCCCCAAGATTTTCCCGATCAAACGGAAGACCCGCTGGCCGGGCTGAGCGACGAGGAGCGGGCCCAGGCCGAAGAACTTGCCCAGCAGCTCTCCGAGGCTCGAGAGCAGATCGCCAACACCCCCGCATTTGTGGTGGTGGGCAACCATGCCATGGGCCTATATGAGCTGGGGGCCATCCATCTCAGCCAGCAGCCGCCCAACCTGGAAGAGGCCCGATTGGCCATCGACGCCCTCGGCTCGCTGGTGGAGGGGCTGGAGGGCCGACTCGGCGAGCACGAGGCCACCCTCAAAGACGCCCTGCATCAGATCCGCATGGCGTTCGTGCAGGTGTCACGGGCGATGGAGGGTGCCGCCGAAGATGCCGAGGATTCAGAAGAAGATGGCTCAGAAGAAGGTGAGGCCGAGGGCTAGCCAGGGGTAATTCCGGCCGCTTCCCAAATACCCCGGTGACCGGGGGCCAATTGAAAGCTCACCGCGATGCCTGCG
>JAJDTA010000126.1 GCA_022827405.1 Acidimicrobiia bacterium | reverse complement strand
AGCTCTGCCCCGTCGAACCCTTGCGCTGTATGGGGAGGTGCTCGGTGAGCGGATCTTTGGTGATCACCACCGCGGCGGCGTGAATGCTGTCCTGGCGGCGCAGGCCCTCCAAGCCCCGGGCCACGTCGACCACCTTGCGGGCGTCCTCGTCCCTCTCGTACATTTCCCGCAGTTCGGCGGCCGCGGTGTAGCCGTCCGCGAACTCCTCAGTTTTCTCCAAGCACGCCCACAGCGGGGTGTCGCGGCCCAGCACCAGCGGGGGCATAGCTTTGGCCAGCTTGTCGCCCAGGGAATAGGGGAGGTTCAGCACCCGGGCGCTGTCGCGCACCGCAGCCCGGGCCTTGATGGTGGAGAAGGTAATGATCTGGGCCACATGGTCTTCGCCGTACTTGTGGGAGGCGTAGCGGATGATCTCGTCGCGGTAGCGCGAGTCGAAGTCCATGTCGATGTCGGGCATGGAGACCCGTGACGGGTTGAGGAAGCGCTCGAACAGCAGGTCGTAGCGGATGGGATCCAGATCAGTGATACGCAGGGAGTAGGCCACGGCGCACCCAGCCGCGCTGCCCCGGCCCGGGCCCACCCGGATGCCCCGCTCCCGGGCGTAGCGGATCAGATCCCAGGTGATCAGAAAGTAGGAGGAGAAGCCCATGTCTGAGATGACCTTGAGCTCGAAGGCCAGCCGGTCGGCCACCTCCTCAGTCAGGGGACTCCCCCATCGGGCTTCGGCGCCTTGCAAAGTCAGGGCCTGGAGGTAGTCGTCGGCGTTCTCGTATTCGTCGGGAATGGGGAAGTCGGGAAGCTGCGGCTTGCCGAACTCGATCTCCACGTTGGCCCGCTCGGCGATCAGCAGCGTGTTGTCGCAGGCCGGGATGAGGTCGGAGAACACATGGCGCATCTCCGCCGCCGTCTTGAGGTAGTGCTCGCTGCCATCGAACTTCAGGCGATCGGTGTCGCTGACCAGCGAGCCGGTTTGCACGCACAAAAGGGCATCGTGGGACTCGGCATCGTGTCGATGGGTGTAGTGGCTGTCGTTGGTGGCCAACAGGGGGGCATTGATCTGGCGGGCCAGCCGGATCAGTTCGGGGTTGGTGCGAATCTGCGCGTCGATGCCGTGGTCCTGGATCTCCACGAACAGATTCTCCTTGCCGAAGATGTCCTGGAGGCGGGCCGCCTTGGCCACCGCGTCGTCGTAGTCGTTGCGCAGCAGGGCCTGGAGCACATGGCCGCCCAGACAGCCGGTGGAGCAGATCAGCCCCTCGCTGTGCTCGGCGAGCAGCTCCCAGTCGAGCCGGGGCTTGTAGTAGTAGCCCTCGAGGAACGCCCGGCTGGACAGCTGGATGAGGTTCTTGTAGCCGGTGTTGTTCTCGGCCAAGAGCGTGAGGTGGTAATAGAGCTTCTGGCCGCCCTCGGTGTTGCCCCCGCTGTCGTCGACCTTGCCCCTCCGGGCGGGCCGCTCACTCCGCTTCTCGTGGGCCATGTAGGCCTCGGTGCCGATGACCGGCTTGATCCCCTCGGAAAGGCAGGTCTTGTAGAAGTCGACAACCCCGTACATGTTGCCGTGGTCGGTCATTCCCAGGGCAGGCTGCCCGTCGGCGGCGGCGGCCTGGACGAGTTCGCTCACCCGGGAGGCGCCGTCGAGGATGGAATATTCGGTGTGTACGTGGAGGTGGGTAAAGGAACTGGACACGGCGCTCCTGTGGACGATCTGTGGCCTGCTTGTGGATAACTACAGGCTTGTGGTTTGGCCTACCCCGACCATACCAAGACCCGGCGACACGTGCTGATCGACGACTGATTCCCCGTGTTTCCCCTGATAATAGGGTACGAGAAGAATGAACTAGAGGTACGTGCCCGGGGCCCGGTCGGATCCGGGGGCCGCGGCTCCGGGGGGAAGTTCGGCCCGGATGTTGGCCAGCTGTTGCTGCGCGGAGACCTGCTGGGCGAACAGCGCCGCCTGGATGCCCTGAATGAGACCCTCCAGCCAGCCCACCAACTGGGCCTTGGCTACTTGTAGCTCGGCTTGGCTAGGGGGGTGGTCCTCGGGAAAGGGCAGGATCAGGCGATCCAGTTCCTCGCGCAGATCGGCGGACAGCGCCGAGCTCAGTTCCTCAATCGAGGTGGCGTAGATGTCCCGCAGCCGGTCGCGGCTGGATTCGTCCAGCGAGGACTGGCGAACTTCGTCCAAGAGCTGCTTCATCATCGTGCCGACCCTCATCACCTTGGCCGGCTGTTCGATGGCCTCTCCGGCCGTCTCCGGCTCAGTTGGCCCACAGACGGGATGGGCCCCATCGTGAACAACCTCGGCGGCCTCCGCGGGCATCGGCTGACGGGTGTCGGACATGGCTGGCAATCTACCCGCTGCTACCGAGACCCGGACAACGTTGTTCAGCCTCGGGTTCCATAAGAGGCCAGACAGGGGACCAGCATCTCGGCTGAGGTAAGCGAGCCGTGGCGGGCGATCAGCTGAAATGTCGACTTGGACTCGTTGCCGGCAGGACTCCGATCCGGAGGCTTGGGCTCGGTGAACGCCACCGGGTCGCGGGGGACCAAGGCCACGTCACCCATCCGCGACCGGGCCTCCGGGCCTACGTAGGGACCAAACCACCCCTCATCCAGCACCTGCTGCCTCCCGGCTACCAGGCCATATTGGCCGTAGCGCTCGGTGGCCACGCTCAGGAGCTCGCCAGCCCGGCCGGGTCGGGCGTGCAGCCAGCGGAACCGGGCCTCCCCCGAGACCACCGACGACAGGGTCAACACGTCGCGGGCCAGCTCGACGGTGGAATCACCCACCATGACCTGGCCGTGGTCAGATACCACCAGCAGCGCGGCCTCTGGTGGCAGCGCGGCGAGGAGTTGCCCCACCAAATGGTCCACTTCGGCATACTCGGCGTCCAGGTAAGGCCCGAATCCGTATTCGTGGGCCACCCGGTCGGGTCCGTCGTAGTAGGCGTACACCAGCGGCGCACCGCCGTCCACCAGCGTCTGCGCCTCTACCGCAATGGAACTGGTCAGCTTGTAGCCCCGGTGGTCGACTCCGTCGAGATGAGCCCGGGTGAAGCCGGTCCCGCGAAACTCGTTCCGGCCCACTGCTGGCACCCGCCGCCCGAAGAAGGCGGGCCGGGTTTGCACCTGCTCGGGCACGATGTTTTTGCGGGCATCGGCCTTCTTCGGCCCCGCCGTCCACCGCAGAGCATTCAAAACCTGCCCCTGGATGTGGATCTGATAGCCGATCAATCCGTGCTCACCGGGGGCTGCGCCGGTGGTCAGCGAGGTCAACGCCGTGGTGGTGGTGGAAGGCGCCACTGTGGTGATAGGGCCTCCCTCCATGGCCGACAGCACCGGGGTCAGTACGGACTGATCCTGGAGTTGCTCCCACCCCATTCCGTCGATCAGCAACAGCACCACTGCCTTGGCTTCGCGGGCCGGGGCAGGCAGCCAACTCGCGGCGTCTGGCGGGCCGAGCAGGGCGGGCACCACGTTGCTCAAACAGGCTGCCCGGTAGTCGGGCAGCACCGGAAAGCCCGTCGCCGGACCGTCGGCGGCCAAACTGCCGTTGTCGGGGTGACTCTCCATCCGGCCTTCAACCTAATCGGCACCACTAGGGTGAGAGGCGGTGAGAGTATCGACTCGTGGGGACTACGCCAGCCGGGCGCTGCTGTCTCTGGCCCTGCACGCCGACGAGTCCGGTCCCACCTCGGCGCGGGACATCGCCGAGCGCACCGGACTCCCCCAGCCTTACCTAGAGCAGATCCTCCAAGCACTAAAGGGTGCCGGGCTGGTGCGCTCCAAGCGGGGGGCGGGGGGTGGCTACGCCCTGGCCCGACCGGCCTGCGATATCAGGCTGAGCGAGATAGTGAGCGCAGTGGACGGGCCCATCGTTCTGGGTGACTTCGGCGAGCCCCATAGTGACGGCGCCTGCGACCACGAGGGCCAGTGCGTGCTCTTGGCCATTTGGACCCATGTGGGCGACATCATGCACGACCTGCTCAGCAACTACACCCTGGCCGACATCGCCAAGACGGCCAACGGCCTGCTCCCCTGGCCCGGATCCGACTGACGACGCACCCGTGGCCTGCTCCCCTGGCCCGGATCCGACAGATCTTCCAGTTAGCCGCGGAGTAGCCGGTAGAGCCGGGAGAGGTCCTCGGGAAGCTTTGCCTCAAAGGAGAGCTGCTCGCCGGTGCTGGGATGGTCGAAAGCCAGCCGGCGGGCGTGAAGTGCGGGGCGACTGATGCCAAGAATGGTCGGGCCACCGTAGAGACCATCGCCCAAAACCGGGTGGCCGATGGCGGCCAAATGCACTCTGATCTGATGAGTTCGGCCCGTTTCCAATTCCAACTCCAAACAGGCGGTGTCAAAAGGGACCGCCTCGTCAGACGGCTTGGAACTCACCGGCATTCGAGCCGTCACTCGATAGTGAGTTCGGGCCGGACGGCCGTCGGCGGTCACGGCCATCTTGACGGGGTGCCGAGCTGAGCGACCCACGGGGGCGTCCACCACCCCCCGGTCATCGGCCGGCGTCCCCGCCACGAAGGCGGTATAGCCCCGATGCACCTCCCGGCCGCCCAATGCCGCGGTCAGCACCTCATAGCTGTCCGGTGCGCGGGCCACCATGAGCAGCCCCGAGGTACCCCGGTCCAGCCGGTGGACGATGCCGGGGCGCTCAGGTGCACCGACCTCAGCGATATCGGGGAATCGGGCGAGCAGTCCGTTCACCAACGTCCCGGTTGTATGACCCGGTCCAGGATGGACCACCAGATCAGCGGGCTTATTCACCACGATCACCTGTTCGTCGGCAAACACCACTTCGATTTCCACTGAGGGATCGGGCGTCGGCGCCGGCCGGCCCACCGCGGGGGCCTCCGATAGCGTGATCCGGTCGCCGGTAGCCAAGCGCTGCGACCGCCCGGCCGCGGGAACACCGTTGACCGCCACCTTCTGGCCGTCAACTAGGCGGGCGGCCTCAGTTCGGCTGCATTCCCAAACCAGTGCGACCACCCGGTCGAGGCGCTCGCCGGCCAGCCCCTCGGGAACAATCTCCTCAGGACTCATCAGCCTCGTCAGGATTGTCAGTCCCGTCGGCAGACTGGGGCTGGCGATGGCGGGGAGCGATCAGAACCAGGGCGATCCCGGCCACCACGATGGCGGAGTCAGCCGCATTGAACACCGGCCACCACTGGAGGTCGATGAAGTCCACCACTGCCCCACCCAGAAATCCGTCGCCGGAACGCACCGCCCTATCGGCCAAATTGCCGATGGCGCCACCGAGCACCATGCCCAGAAGCACTGGCGGCAGCGCCAGTCGGCGGCCTCCCCAGCTGGCCCATGCCACCACGATCACAAACAACAGGGCCACTACCGCGATCACGGTCTCCAAACCCTGGCCCACGCCAAAGGCGGCTCCGGTGTTGTGGACCAGATGAAGTCGCAAAGTCCAGACCAAATCGATGTCCCGGTCGCTTAGCGCCTCGAGTGCCCACCATTTGGTCAGTTGATCTACAGCCACCACGAAGGCGGCCACCCCCAACAAGACCAGATTGTGGCGGCGAGATCGGAGATCTGTCTCGGGGGTCTTAGAACCCACCGGCTTTATGCTCAACCCGCTCTGCCGCCCACGGAATGGCATTGAGACGCTGCCGGGGAATCGGCTTGCCCGAAACCAGGCAGATGCCGTAGGTGCCGTCGTCAATCCGAGCCAAGGCGGCGTCGATCTGATCGACCGCGGCGCGGGCATGGGCGCTGAGAGCCAGATCCCGCTCCCGCTCCACCGCCAAGGTGTCGCCCTCGCCCGATTCCTCATCGAACTGGACATCTCCTGGTTCTCTCTCCTCTACCAGGGAATCGGCTTCGGCCTTTAGACGGGTGGCGGAATCGATGTAGCGGCTGCGCTCCTCCAAAAGGAGCCGCCGCTGCTTGTCAAGGTACTTCTTGTCGAACAGCGGCTTCTTCGCCGCGGGTTTTTTGGCCGCCGGCTTATTTGCCGCGGGCTTATTGGCCGCAGGCTTGCTGCTACCGGCCTTGCTCTTGGCAGATTTCTTTGGTGCGGTCTTCTTGGCAGCCATTGCAGGCGGCAGTGTAGCCGCACCTGCCGCCAATTACTTCCAAATGGTCCAGGGAGGCTTAACAATGTCTGAACCGGCCCTAGGACGGGTTATTTTGTGATTTCCTGCCATGCTTGGAGGCCCGTTGTCCGATCCGACCACCCCCTATTCCGAAGTGGACCCCAAGCCATCCTTCCCGGAGATCGAGCGGCGGGTGCTGGAATCGTGGAACCAGGACAAGACCTTCGCCCATTCGGTGCAGGTTCGGCCCGCGGGCGCCGACGGCGACAACGAGTACGTGTTCTACGACGGCCCCCCGTTCGCCAACGGACTCCCCCACCACGGGCACCTGCTCACCGGCTACGTGAAGGACGTGATCCCCCGTTACCACACCATGCGGGGCCGCCGGGTAGAGCGCCGTTTCGGATGGGACTGCCACGGCCTGCCCGCCGAGATGGAGGCCGAGAAGGAACTGGCGGTGTCGGGCCGGGCCGCCATCACTGCCTATGGCGTTGACCGCTTCAACGACTACTGCCGTCAATCGGTGCAGCGCTACACCCGGGAGTGGGAGACCACCGTGACCCGGCAGGCTCGCTGGGTGGACTTTGAGAACGACTACAAGACCATGGACCTGCCCTATATGGAATCGGTCATGTGGGCGTTCAAGACGCTGTGGGACAAGGGCCTCGTCTATGAGGCCTACCGGGTGATGCCCTATTCGTGGGCGGCCGAGACCCCGCTGTCCAACTTCGAGATCCGTCTCGACGACGCCACCCGACCCCGGCAGGACCCTGCCATCACCGTGGCCTTCGATCTGATGCCCGAGCCCGGCGACCCTGGGGCACTGCGCCTGCTGGCCTGGACCACCACCCCCTGGACCCTTCCATCCAATCTGATGCTGGTGGTGGGCCCGGAGGTGGAGTACGCCATCGTGGAGCACGACGACGGCCACGTCATTCTGGCTGCGGAAACGCTGGAGGCCTATGGGGCCGAGTTGGACCAGGGCCGGGTGGTGGGAACCGTGGCCGGGACCGAGTTGATCGGCCGGCGCTACCAGCCACTTTTCGACTACTTCGCTCCCCTCGCCTCAGACGGCGCCTTCCGGGTGGTGGGGGCCGACTTCGTGGACACCGCCGAGGGCACCGGAGTCGTGCACGCGGCCCCTGGCTTCGGTGAAGAAGATCAGCTGGTAGCCGAGGCCAACGGCGTGCCCGTGGTGGTGCCGGTGGACGACCAGGGCTGCTTCACCTCCGACGTGTCCGACTGGTCAGGAACGAACGTCTTTGAGGCGAACAACGGCATCATCGCCCGGCTCAAGGAGCAAGGGCGTATCCTGCGCCACGCCACCTACGAGCACAACTACCCGCACTGCTGGCGCACCGACGAGCCGATCATCTACCGGGCGCTCAGCTCGTGGTACGTGCGGGTCACCGAGATCCGCGACCGAATGCTGGCGCTGAACCAGCAAATCAACTGGGTGCCCGGCCATGTGCGCGACGGCCGGTTCGGCACCTGGCTGGAGGGAGCTCGCGACTGGTCGATCAGCCGAAACCGGTTCTGGGGCTCGCCCATCCCGGTGTGGCGCAGCGACAATCCCGATTACCCCCGGTTCGACGTATACGGAAGCCTGGACGAGATCGAGCGGGATTTCGGGGTGCGGCCCGTCGACTTGCACCGCCCGTTCATCGACGAGCTGACCCGGCCCAATCCCGATGACCCCACCGGAGGGTCAGTCATGCGTCGGGTCCCCGAGGTGTTGGACTGCTGGTTTGAGTCGGGGTCGATGCCCTTCGCCCAGGTTCATTACCCGTTCGAGAACAAGGAGTGGTTCGAGCACCACTTTCCGGCCGACTTCATAGTGGAGTACATCAACCAGACTCGGGGCTGGTTCTATACCCTCCACGTGCTGGCCTCCGCCCTGTTCGACCGGCCGGCGTTCAACAACGTGATCTGCCACGGCATCCTGCTCGACGCCAAGGGACGGAAGCTGTCCAAGAAGCTGAGGAACTACACCGAGCCCGAGGAGATCTTCGCCACCAAGGGGGCCGACGCCTTGCGGTGGTATCTGATGGGGTCGCCCATCGTGAGGGGCGGCGACCTCCGCCTCGACGACTCGGGCATCGACGACGTTCTGCGCCAGGTGATCATCCCCATCTGGAACGCCTATTACTTCTTCGCCCTGTACGCCAACGCCGACGGCATCCAGGCCAAGCCCCGGGCCAGCTCCGAGGAGCTGTTGGACCGCTACATCCTGGCCAAGACCCGCCAGCTCACCGAAGCGGTCACCTCACACATGGAGGCCTACGACCTGCCCGGCGCCACCGCCGAGTTGGAGGGGTTCATCGACTCCCTCAACAACTGGTACATCCGCCGCAGTCGGGACCGCTTCTGGGCGCCGTCGCGCCCGTCGTCGGCCGATGACAAGCAAGACGCCTACGACACGCTGTTCACGGTGCTGACCACCCTGGCCCGGTTGCTGGCGCCGTTTCTGCCGTTGGTTTCCGAGGAGATCTACCGGGGCCTCACTGGAGAGTCGAGCGTCCACCTGTGCGATTGGCCCGACCCTGCGGAGCTGCCCGCCGATCCCCAGCTGGTGGCCGCCATGGACCGGGTGCGCGATGTGTGCTCCACGGGCCTGCGGGTTCGCGAGGACGAGGGCATCCGGGTCCGCCAGCCCCTGCCATCGCTCACCGTGGCCGGCCACGGAGTTGATGCCTTGGCGCCGTTCACCCCGCTGATCGCCGATGAGGTGA
>JAJDTA010000010.1 GCA_022827405.1 Acidimicrobiia bacterium | reverse complement strand
AGGGCGAACATGTCCACGTCTACCGTGGCGGCCAGCTCAGCGTCGCCTTCGCCCAGTGGCCGGACCTCTACGCCTTGGGCTGTGACTTCGGCGGGCAGCTCAATGCCGCCAAGACGCCCGTTGCTGGTTTCGGCCATCGCGCTGTGTTCGGGAACAGAGGCCGTCGAAGTGCCGCCGCCATCGTGGGCTAGCTGATAGCGGCTGAGATCCAACTGCCCGATAGGCGTGTACCGCCAAACCTCTTCTTCCACCGAGGGCATGGGCGCAGCGGCCACCTGCTCGGCGGCAGCCACTCGGCGGCGGGCCAGCCAATCGGGGCCGGGTATGGCACCGGCCGCATCGGGGGTGAATTGGGTTTCGGTCACGAACGCCGACGACGCTTCCGCCGCTTCGCCTTGCCGCCGCCGCCCGACCTCAGCCGCCGCCGAGACTTCTCCTTCTCCAATTCGGCCAGCACTCGGGGTCCGGCCTCGTTCACGATGTCTTCGGCGGCATCCAGCAGGGCGCCGATGCTGTCGTCGCTTCCTACGCTGGACGGCGCCTCCGGAGTGGGCGGTGTGACCAAGGTGCCATGAGACCAGTTCACGTCCACCAGCCGCCGCTCATAGGCGGAGCAGTCGTCGGGACAACGCCACGGGGCCTCGGGGGCCAGGTCCAAATCGCACTTCCGCACGGTCTCCCCATTGGGGTACGACCGGCTCTCGAAGTACTTGCAATCCTGCCGCATGGGCATCAGCCGACAGATCCCTCCATCTGCAACTCAATAAGCCGGCTCCACTCCACGGCGTACTCCATCGGCAGGGTGCGGGTGATGGGCTCGATGAAGCCGTTGACGATCATGCCCATGGCCTGCTCCTGGGTAAGCCCCCGGCTCATCAGATAGAACAGCTGCTCATCGGCCACCTTCGAGACGGTGGCCTCATGGCCGATCTCCGCATCCCGGGTGCCCACCTCCATGTAGGGGTAGGTGTCGGACACGCTGTCTTCATCCAGGATCAGTGCATCGCACTGCACATGGCTGCGGCACCCGTAGGCATCATCCTCCACCCGGACCAAGCCCCGGTAGCTGGTGCGGCCACCGCCGTTGGAGATCGACTTGGACACGATCTTGGATGTGGTCTCGGGGGCGGCGTGAGTCATCTTGGCCCCGGCGTCTTGATGCTGGTCGGGACCGGCGTAGGCCACCGACAGCACCTCGCCCGAGGCCTTGGGGCCCACCATCACCACTGCGGGGTACTTCATCGTGAGCCGAGAGCCGATGTTGCCGTCGATCCACTCCATGTGACCCTCGGCCTCAACCTTGGCCCGCTTGGTGACCAGGTTGTACACGTTGTTGGACCAGTTCTGGATGGTGGTGTAGGTGACCCGGGCCGACTTCTTGACCAGGATCTCCACCACCGCGGAGTGCAGCGAATCGCTGGTATACACCGGGGCTGAACATCCCTCGATGTAGTGAACCTGCGAACCCTCGTCGGCGATGATAAGTGTCCGCTCGAACTGGCCCATGTTCTCGGCATTGATCCGGAAGTAGGCCTGGAGCGGCATCTCCACCGTCACACCGGGCGGCACATAGATGAAGCTGCCTCCCGACCACACCGCGGAGTTCAGGGAGGCGAACTTGTTGTCGCCCGGCGGGATGATGGTGCCGAAGTGCTCCTGCACTAGCTCGGGATACTCCTTGAGCGCGGTGTCCATGTCGCAGAACAGCACCCCTTGGCGCTCCAAGTCCTCCCGGTTGCGGTGGTACACCACCTCGGACTCGTATTGAGCGGTCACCCCGGCCAGGTACTTGCGCTCGGCCTCGGGAATGCCCAGCTTCTCGTAGGTGTCCTTGATCGAGTCGGGCACGGCCTCCCAGTCGTCGGCCAGACCCTCGGTGGGCTTGATGTAGTAGTAGATGTTGTCGAAGTCGATGCCCGACATATCGCCGCCCCACGAGGGCATGGGCCGCTTCTCAAATCGGGAAAGCGACTTCAGGCGGAAGTTCCGCATCCACTCGGGCTCGCTCTTCATCCACGACATCTCCTGCACGATGTCGGTGTTGAGCCCTCTCTTGGGCTTGAAGACGTAATCTTCCTCATCGCTCCAGCCGAGCTTGTATCGGCCGAGGTCAAGGGCGAGGGCTTCCGACGACATATCCAAATCCTAGCGATGGGCGTGACGTGGCTGACCTGAATACTACCGGCGGTCAGCCCAATAAGCGCATCTCTGCCCGATATCGGTAGCAGCGATCCACGTAGCCTTGGGCGTCCTCCCGGTTTTGCCCCTCGGCCATGTGACCCTCCCGGATCTTGGCCGGCACGCCGATGGCCAAAGCCAGCGGTGGAATCTTCATGTGATTGGTAACCACCGCGCTAGCGCCTACCAACGCCCCTCGGCCCACCACCGCTTCATGCAGCACAACGGATGCCACGCCGATCAGCGCCTCGTCCTCGACGGTGCAACCCTCCAAATGGGCCAGATGCCCGACGGTCACGTCGTCGCCCACCACCGTGGGCAGTTCGTCGGTGTTGTGAATGACGGCATTGTCCTGAATCGAGGTGCGAGCCCCGATGGTGATTCCCGCCCCGTCGCCCCGCAGGACCGTTCCGGGCCAAATGGTCGACTCGGCTCCCACGCTCACCCGGCCGATGATCACCGCCTGAGGATGAACGAACGCCTCAGGGTGGATGTCGGGTTCGATGTCCCCCAATGCGTACAGCGGCATAGCTGATCAGCCCAGCGGGTCGAAGGCGCCGTATTTTCCGGCCAAGAACACCAGAGGCCCCACATCGTCTCGCTGGACTCCCAGGTCCAACACCCGGCCCAGGACGATCCAGTGGTCTCCACCTTCCACCACCTGGTCGATCTCGCAGTCGATCCACGCCAGCGAGGACTCGAAGATGGGAGCACCGGTGACCTTTGTCGACCACTCCAAACCAGCGAACTTGTCCTCCGCTTTCGAGGCGAACAAATTGGACATGTCCACTTGGTCCTCCGCCAGGATGTTCACCCCGAATTGGCCCGCAGCCTCGATGGCCGGCCAGCTGGTGGACGACTTGCCCGGCATGAACATAACCAGCGGCGGGTCGAGCGACACCGAGCCGAATGAGCCAATGGCCAGCCCGGCGGGTCCGTCGGGTCCTGAGGCAGTGACCACAGTCACCCCGGTGGGGAACTGTCCGAGCACTTGGCGGAAAACGGCCGAGTCGAACGGCGGGCTGTCAGACACTTGGACTCCTCGGGCAGGGGCTGACTTTTCCCCTGACAGCAGGCAGGATAGTGCCTGCCTTCCTACAACCCCGCGTTGGGCACCTCCATCTGCCTCCGCCTAAGGCTGCCCTGCGACCTCCACGTCAACGCCGTAGCTGCGGAGCGTGGTCGTTGTCCGGGCCAACGACTGCTCGAGTTGTCTGGTTAGCTCAGGGAACGAACCGGAGGCCAGTGCCGCCTCCACATCGACGATTGTGAAGGTTCGCCGATCCACCCAGGTCGGCACGGCGCCGATCGCGGCCACTTCGACATCACCAGAGTCGCTTTCCGCCAAATCAACCTGCACGATAACTCCGTCGGTGCTTTCCGGCGGACACGACTGGCATGACTGGGGTGACTGGTTGGACAGGAAGTTCCCGAGCCCATAGATCACGAAGTTGCCGCCGAGTCGCTCCACTGGCTGAATCACATGGGCGTGCGTGCCGACAATGAGGTCAATCTCGTCG
>JAJDTA010000145.1 GCA_022827405.1 Acidimicrobiia bacterium | reverse complement strand
CAATCGGTGGACCTGTTCACCAAGAACGGCATCCAGGTGTGCGACCTGCTGCTGTCGGGTGTGCTCCCCCGCTACCCCAAGCTGAAGGTGGTGTCGGTGGAATCGGGCATCGGGTGGCTGCCCTTCATGCTCGAAGCGGTGGACAACCAGTTTGTAGAAGGCGGCGGCATGAATGACCGGCCCGAGTTCGACCAGCTGCCCAGCGAGTACTTCACCGGCCAGGTGTACACCACGTTCTGGTTCGAAGAGTCCGCCCCCCAGGACTTGTTAGGCGGCCGGATTCCGCTCGACAACGTGCTGTTTGAGACCGACTTCCCCCACCCCACCTGTCTCTACGACAACGTGGAGGAGAAGATCGCCGCCAGCCTCGGCCACTTCTCCCCCGAAGAGCGCCACCAGCTCCTCTGGGGCAACGCCGAAAAACTGTACCGAGTGGAAGTGCCTGCCTAAGCAGTCCACCCACTACATTCCCGGCCATGAGCAATGGATGGGACAGAGAAGCTGATGTGGTTGTTTTGGGGATGGGCGCGGCGGGGTGTGCGGCGGCCATTGCGGCGGCTGATGAGGGGGCGTCAGTAATTCTGCTGGAGAAGATGCCTGAGGGGCGTGAGGGGGGCAATACCCGGATTTCGGGGGGGATCTGGTACAACAGCTTGGACCGCGACGGGATGGCCACGTATTTGCGGTCGTTGTGCGGGCCTTACACGCTGCCTGAGGAGATCATTGCGGTTTGGGCTGACGAGACTTACAAGAACACTGAGTGGTTGGAGGGGCTGGGCGTGACGCCGGGGGTTCATGCCGACTACAAGCCGGAGTATCCCGAGATGCCTGGGGCCGAGTTTTATGGTGGCTATTTGGGAGTCAACGGCGAGATGGGGCAGCAGTTGCTGTGGAAGGCCCTTTCTGCTGCGGTGCGGGACAAGGGTGTGGAGGTGTTGTTGGATACCCCGGCTGACGAGCTGGTGACTGATGATGACGGCGCGGTGGTTGGCGTGGCGGCCACTTCGGGCGGTCAGCCGCTGAGGGTGGGCGCCCGCCGGGGGGTGGTGCTGGCCACTGGTGGCTTCGAGAACAACCCCGACATGGTGCGCGACTACTTGCAGCTTCCCGGCTCCCCGGTGTGGGGCTCGCCGGCGGGCACCGGCGACGGCATCAAGATGGCCCAGAAGGTGGGGGCCGATCTGTGGCACATGGACAACATGATGGCCGCCCTTGGTTTCGCCGCCGACGGCTTCGAGGCGGGGATGTACGTGATGTTCATCTACTCCATGGGGTTCATCTGCGTGGGCAACGACGGCCGCCGGAACCACAACGAGATGCCGCCCCAGGGCCATGGTCACGCCCTCATCGACGGCGACTACGAGCTGTTCCAGCGCCGGCCGCTGCACGTGATCTTCGACGAGACCACCCGTCAGGCCGGGCCCATCTCCCCGCCTCGGGAGATCTTGCCGGTGGGCTGGAATCTGCTCATGGAGGGCTACGAGTGGAGCGCCGACAACTCGGCCGAGATCGAGAAGGGGTGGATCCAACGGGCCGACACCCCCGCCGAGCTGGCCGAGAGTCTGGGCATCGACCCCGACGGTTTGGAGGCGGCGGTGGCCTCATGGAACGAGGCCTGCGCCGACGGACACGACCCCCTGGGACGCCCCGCGGCCACCCTGGCCCCGCTGGCCACACCCCCCTACTACGGGTTCACCTCTGCCCCGCTTTTGGGCTGGACCAACGGCGGTCCCCGCCGCAACGAGAAAGCCCAGGTACTCGACCCCTTCGGCGAGACCATCAGCCGCCTCTACGCCGCCGGCACCGTCAGCTCCACCTACAGCCGATGCAAAGACGGCGGCTTCCACATCGGCGACGCCCTGGCCTTCGGCCGGGTCGCCGGCCGCAACGCCGCCGCCGAAATACCTCAATAAGCCCGGCCAACGTGGCTTATGGCCAGGAACGCCAAGCAGTGATGTCCATGGCGATAACCGGCCCGGGGGGCCGGGTGGCTTGGTATTGGGGGTATTTGGCAGCCAGCAGGTCGAGGGCGTGGTCGCGCTCGTCGCCGTCGACGAGCACTCGGGCGGTGCCGTCCACTCGGATCCACCACAGCTTCGACCAGTCGTCGTCGTAGCAGTCGACCAACAAGCAGGCCGTGGGGTTGGCGGCCAGGTTGTCGAGGCGGCGCAGCGCCAGGGTGGACTTGGGCTTGGCATCAACCGCCGAATACACAACATCGCCCTTGAGGAAGAAGCAACACGGCACGGCGTGGGGGCGGCTGTCGGCGGTGACGGTGCTCAACACGGCCGATCGGGCCTCTCCCACCCGCCGCCGCATCTCGCCCTTTTCCATCTCTGCACTCTAGGAATTCTGCGGATAGGGCGGAAGTAGCGGGCAGCTTGAACCGACTCCACGGCGCCAGCCAAGTAAAACGTTGTTGTGGTCCGAGTGCCCCGATCGGAGTCGGTTGCCCCCGAACCGCTGTTCATGGTGGGGGCGGTGTCGCAGTATCTGGGCGCGGCGGTGGCGGTTCACCTGTTCGACGAGATGGCCCCCGCAGGGGTGGCGCTGGTGCGGGTGTTGGGCGCAGCGGTGATGATCATCGTGCTGCGGCGCTCCTGGCAACGGCGTTGGAAGGCCAGCGACCTGGCGTGGGCGTCGGCCTTTGGAGTGGCGCTGGCCGCCATGAACCTGTCGATCTATCTGGCCATCGACGAACTGCCGTTGGGCAACGCGGTGGCCATCGAGTTCACCGGCCCGATCCTGGTGGCCGCCGTGGGAACCCGCACCATGCGCTCTGGCGCGGCGCTGTTGCTGGCTGCGGGCGGCGTCGTGGTGCT
This sequence comes from Acidimicrobiia bacterium, assembly GCA_022827405.1. GTDB lineage: Bacteria > Actinomycetota > Acidimicrobiia > Acidimicrobiales > Bin134 > Poriferisocius. The sequence continues at coordinate 45,649 of JAJDTA010000145.1, read as the reverse complement.
GGCCGGGGTGGAGGCCGACGGCACCATGCGGGGGGTGGGGTTTGCCTTGTTGGCCGGGATGTTCTGGGCCGGCTACATCGTGCTCGGGCACCGAGTGGCGCGGGGCCCGGCCGCGGTGGACGGACTGGGCCTGGGGATGCTGGCCGGAGCGGCGGCCATCAGCGGCTTCGGCGCCACCGAGGTGGGATCGGCTCTGGGCTCGCCGCTGGTGCTGCTGTTGGCCCTGGCCACCGGGCTGTTGTCCAACGTCATCCCCTACTGGATCGACCAGTTGGTCATGAAGCACATCACCCAGCACCGCTTCGCCCTGCTTCAGGCGCTGCTCCCCGCGACCGCTGTTCTGGTGGGTCTGGCTGTGCTCATCCAGGTGCCCAGCGGGCGGGAATTGTTTGGCATCGCCTTGGTGATCGCCGCTATCTTGCTCAGCCGCACCGTGAAGGGATCCGGCGGCACCGCCGCAGGGATGGGCACAGGGGCCAAGTAGGCATTGGGTATGCTTGTCATGCCAAGAATCTGCTTGTAATTTCAATCCTCTAGTTTCTGCCCGCTTTCGCAGAAGTCCCCCACACCCTTTTATGCGCTTCATCCGCTTGCTCAGCTTTATCGCCCTGTCTGGCCTGGCCCTCGTTGGCACGGGAAGCCAGATCGACAGCTACGACCAATACGACGTGGAGCAGTGGCGCCCTCTGGTTGAGGATATATTCCCGGCCGACGAGGTAGACGACGTGCTCTCGGTGATGGCCTGTGAGTCGCTCGGCAACCCCAACACCCGCTACCTGGAGGAATGGGGCGATTATTCCCTGGGTCTCATGCAGATCAACGAAGGCTGGCTGTTCGGATGGGGCCAGCCAGAGTGGGCGATCCTGTCCCACGACGATCAGCCCGTCGACCTCACCGACCCGGCCACCAATCTGCAAGCCGCCAAGTTCGTCCGCTACTACGAGGATTCCAGCGGCCACCCCCCTTGGTCCCAATGGGCCTGTCAGCCGGAGTAAACGGGGATTTCGCCGCTAGGATTGAGCGTGTCATTCGTAGGCATTTACGACGCTGACGGGGGGCTTGGCGGCGAGCTGCGGTACGTGGCCGACAAGCTACTGGGCCGGGGGAAGTGCGCTCTGTGCGACATCACCCACGGGTGGAATCCGATGGGGTCGCGGAGCTGGAAACAGGCCTGTATGGCGTCGGATGTCGAGCTGGAGCTCTTGCATCGCGACGAGGCCACCGCCGAGCAACTGGCAGCCACCACTGGTCTGCCCGCCATCTTGCGCGGCGACGACGGACAGTGGAGCGAGATAGTACCGGCAAATGAGATTGCCCAGTATGTGGGTGCTCCCGATGCTCTGTTGGAGCGCATCGGCGCGCTCTAGCCTGGCTCAGTTCGCGGAGAAGGGCAGGTTCTGGTAGGTGCGGGTCGACGAGCCGCCGGCGAAGCGGGCGGCATTCTCGTCAACCGAGTGGTCCGGGAACCGCCGCAGCAGCTCCTCGAGGGCGACTCGGCACTGGAGACGGGCCACCGAGGCGCCTAGGCAGTGGTGGGCGCCGTAGCCGAGGGCGACGATCTTGTCGATCTTTCGCTTCACATCGAGTTCTCCGGCAGTGGGCCCAAACTCCCGCTCGTCCCGGTTGGCCGATCCGTACAGCAGCAGCGCTTTCTTGCCCTCGGGGATGGTGACGCCGTGCAGGGTCACATCCCGGGTCAATGTGCGGGCCAGGTTCTGCACCGGCGAAGTCAGCCGCAGCAGCTCCTCCACCGCATTGGGGATCGCCGAGGGATCGTCGATCAGCACCTGACGCTGATCCCGATGGCGGTCGAGCAGCACTGTTGAAGCGCTGAGCATGCCGGTGACGGTGTCGTTGCCGCCGGTGATCATGGTGAATATGAACCCCACGATCCACATGGCCGAGGCCACATCCTCGCCTTGTTCAACCAGGTCGGTCACCAGGTCGTCGCCGGGATCGGTCTTGCGGCGCTCGATCAGCCCGGTGGCGTACTCGAACAGCTCGAGAAACGCACTCTGGTCCTGGCCATAGGCCGCGGTGGACTCGGCGGTGGCCTGCACGATGCGCTCGGTCCAGCGGTCGAACAGCACCCGGTCTTCGGGGGGGACGCCCAGGTAGTAGGCGACGAGGTAGCTGGGCAGAGGCTTGAACAAGGCTTGGACGATGTCGACGTCGCCAGCCTCGGCCACCGCATCGAGCTTTTGGGTGATGAACTCCCGAACCAGGTCCTCCACCGGGGCCACCTGGCGGGGGGTCATGGGCCGGCTCACCAGCCGGCGCATGGCAGTGTGCTCGGGTGGGTCCATCATCACGATGGGCCGGGCTTTCTCGTCGAAGCTGGCCATGTCGTCGGGGACGGTGGTCAGGCCGTTGGCCGACGAATAAGTGGCGGTGTCGCGGGCGGCGGCGAAGACGTCGTCGAACCGGGAGAGAACCCAGAACTGGCCGTCGCCCACCTCGTGGACGGGGTCCTCATCTCGCAGGGCTCGGTAGTCGTCCCACGGCTCAGCCCACTTCTCCCCGCCGCGGTAAGCGAATTTGACGGCCATGGTTTCAGCTCAGCTCGAGGCCTTCGAGGGACCCCTCTTCGCGCCAGGCCTTGAGGAGCTTGAAGAACTCCTGGGCGCCGCCGCCGTAGTTGCCGCCGAACCAGCCGGGGCCCTCGTCGGGCCTTCCCTCGTTGTTGTAGTAGCCGGGCGTACAGGACTCCAGAAATCCGGCTCGGCGATAGGCCGACTCCATGATGACGCGCACCCAGTCGGCCTCGGCCTGCTCGGTGGGCTCCACCACGGTGGCCCCCGCCGACAGGCCCTTCTCGACTATGTAGGCCACATGCTGGCTCTGCTCGTTGTAGAGCTCGGTGAAGTTGGGCGAGACCCCCGACTGGATGCCGCCCATGTGCAACAGGTTGGGGTATCCCCGGGTGACCACCCCGTGGTAGGTGGACATCCCGTCGGCCCACCGCTCGCTGAGGCTCACGCCGCCCCGGCCGTAGATTTCGCAGTTGGCCCGGTGGGAATAGTCGGTGCCCACCTCGAACCCGGTGGCGAAGATGATGCAGTCCAGCTCGTACTCCTGGCCGCCGGCCACCACGCCGTTGGGCGTGATCCGCTCGACGCCCTGCCCGTCGGTGTCCACCAGCGTGACGTTGTCGCGATTGAAGGTGGGCAGGTAGTCGTCGTGGAAGCACGGCCGCTTGCAGAACTGCCGGTAGTAGGGCTTGAGCGCCTCGGCGATGGACGAGTCTTCGATGAGCTCGTCGACCCGGCTGCGGATCTGCTCCATCTTCTGGAAGTCGGCCATTTCCATGGCCTCGGCAATCTCCTCGGGGGTGCCCAGGCGAGCGCCCTCGCCCAGCGCGGTGAGGTTGCGCAGGATGTCGGTCCAGCCGTCGCTGACCAGATCCTCCTCTTGCATGCTGCCGGCCACGATGTTGCCGAAGTTCTCGATGCGGTGCTGTTGCCAGCCGGGCTCCAGCGACATGGCCCACTCCGGATCGGTGGGGCGGTTGCCCCTCACGTCGATGGACGACGGGGTCCGCTGGAACACGTACAGGTGCTGGGCGGCCTCGCCCACATGGGGGATGCACTGCACCGCGGTGGCCCCGGTGCCGATCACCCCGACCACCTTGTCGGACAGCTTGGTCAGGTTCCCGTGGGTGTCGCCGCCGGTGTAGTCGTAGTCCCACCGGCTGGTGTGGAAGGAGTGGCCCTCATAGGTTTCGATGCCGGCGATGCCCGGCAACTTGGGGCGGCTGAGGGGTCCGATGGCCATGATCACGAACCGGGCCCGCATCCGGTCGTTGTGGTTGGTGTGCAACACCCAGCGGTGGTCGGCGTCGTCCCAGTGCATCTCGTGTACCCGGGTGCCGAAGCACACGTCGCGGTACAGGTCGAAGTGGCGGCCCAGGGCCTTGCAGTGCTCCAGGATCTCGGGGCCGTAGGAGTACTTCTCCTTGGGCATGTAGCCCATCTCCTCCAGCAGGGGCAGGTAGATGTACGACTCGATGTCGCACTGCACGCCGGGGTACTGGTTCCAGTACCAGGTGCCGCCGAACTCGGCCCCGGTCTCGATCATCCGGATGCTCTCCACGCCGAGCTGGCGGAGCCGGGCCCCGGCCAACAGCCCGCTGAACCCAGTGCCGATGATGACCACGTCCACCTCGTCGGTCAGCGCCGCCCGGGTGATCCCCGTTTGGGCCGGGTCGTCCAGATAGCGGGAGAACTCCCCGTCCATGGCGATGTACTGGTCGTTGCCGTCGGCCCGGAGGCGCTTATCCCGCTCCTTTCGGTACTTCTCTCGGAGGGCGTTGGGGTCGAATTCCATCTTGGCGTCGGAGGAGAGAGTGTCGGTCATAGCTCACTACGATAGAACTCATGACCTTTGAGGCCCGATTCGACTTGAGCGATGTGCATTGGACCCACATGGAAGGGGGCTCGGAGTACGACTATCCCATCGAGTTCGACGTGGCCGTGCTCGGCTCCCAGCCCGACCACGGCACGCTTGACCTGCTGGTTCGATTCGCCCCCAACTCTCACTGCCACTTCCATCGCCACGTTGCGGTCACCCGCACCCTGGTGCTCCAAGGAGAGCACCATGTGTTCGACGTCGGATCCAACGGCGAGACAATCCACAAGATCAAGCCCGCCGGCACCTACAGCCAGAGTCCCTCCGGCGAAATTCACATGGAGCGGGGCGGTGAAAACGGCGCCATCGTGCTGTTCAATCTCCACTCCCCCACCGGCGTGCTCTTCGAAACCCTCGACGCCGATCACAACGTGTTGGCCACCTCTACCATCGAGTCGATGTCCGAGGGCCCCCTCATGGGGGGCTAGGAGGCTCCTGTCAATTTCTGAAGGCGCAGCCCTATTGCCGGGGTTCTCCCGTCAGGCCCTTGCGGGTGTAGGTGATGTCGGTGCGATCGCGGTAACCGATGGTGAAGTCGTCGTCGTAGGGGAACGAGTAATTCAGGGTGAGGGTGTAGCGCCACTCGAAAGCGCAGATCCGGGTGGCGATCAGCCAGGGTCCTCCGTCGCGCCGCTCGAACCGGTCCACATAGCGCAGGCCCATGCGCATGTCGGAGCCCGGTCCCTCCTCGGTGGGATGCACCACGTGGTGGGCGTTGCAGTAGGTCTCCACGAAGGCCACGTCGCCCTCTAGCTGGATGCGGGACTGGCCCAGCAGGTGCTGGGTGTAGTCGAAGGCCGCGAGCACCTCCTGCACCCAGTCGGCGAACTCCACCGGGCTGCCGCGGAAGTTGTTGTGATCGTCGAAGCCGTCGGGGTGATAGCCCGAGATGATCAGCTCCTTGTCGAGCCGGTCGGTGCCCCGGGCCACCCGGTGGATGGTGTCGGTGATCTCGTCCTTGTCGACCAGCGCCTGAAGCCGGGGATCGAGCTCAGCCTCCGATCGATCAACCACCGTCCACCCCGATCATCACCGCCGAGAGGGTGAATGGGCCGTCGCCGGTGTTGCGCCAGGCGTGCTCGGTGCCCCGCTGGATCACGCTGTCGCCAGCGGTGAGGTGTACCGGGGGCTGGCCGGGCAGCTCCAAATCGACGGTGCCCTGGGCGATCCGCACGAAGTCGATGGTGGGAGTCTGGTGCATCAATGCGGCCTGGTCGGCCATCGACGCCGGAATGGTCACCTGTTTCCAGGTCACTCCTTCCCCGGGCGGGTTGAGCTGCATCTCCGACTGGGGAGCATCGCCACCCTGGAGCTCGCTGGCCACGGGAGCGAACGTGTGCCACAGCTCGGCGGTTAACAGCCCGCCCTCGGACTGCGATGCGGTAGCCGGCGGCCCATCGGCGCACACCCCGTCGCCGTCGGTGACGATCCGGCGAGGACCCACCGTGCCGACGGACGCCCCGGCAAAGCCGGGATCAGCCCCTTCGCCCACCCCCAGCATGATGGCGCTGAACGTGCAGGGCTCGTCGCCGATGACGATCCACCGATGCCAGGTGCCCCGCTGTATCACGCAGTCGCCCGCTTCGAGCTCCACCCAATGGTCGTTCAGCTCCAAGCGGATCTGGCCCGAGATGATCTCGATGAAGTCGATGGTGGGGGTGGCGTGGAAGCCGACGCGGTCTTGGTCGAACCGGGGGTCGTCGGTCGGGCCGATGGCCTTTCCACCCGAGGGCTTCAGGGTGAAGAAGCGCCACGAAATCCCACCGGGCGGGGGGACGAAATCAGTAATGCCCTCGGGCTCGTCCCCGCCGTCGTCGACGGAGACGGGATGCTGCCCCACGTACCACATGCTGGCCGTGCTCCGTCCCAAAAAGCTCGACTCGGCCATGCCGTCGGAAGCGATGACCGGGGCACCCCCTTCGTCGTGTCCGGTAACAATTCGCCGCCTTGTGAATGCCATCCGCCCACCGTAGCTACCCTCTGAGACGTGGTGGACATCGGCTCCCTCATCAAGCAATCAATCTCGTGCTGGCGCGAGGGTGAGGGTGGGACCGGGGCGGCGGAGATCGCCTTCTGGTCGGCGGTGTCGCTGTTTCCCGCTGCGGTGGCCGCGGCCGCCATCGCCTCAACGGTTCGGGCGGTGTCCGACCGGATCGCCGACCGGTTCAACGAGTGGCTGGCCGACGCCGGCCAGACCGCGCTCAGCGACGTGGACAGCACCATCGGCGAGGAGTTCGCCGATGTGGTGTCGGCGCCGGTGGCGGCCACGTCCATTGCCGCGGTGGTCGCGGTGTGGGGCACCATGAGGGCCGCGGCCGCGGCGTGCCGGGCCGTTCGCCGGGTTCGGGGAGAGGCCCGCCGGTCATGGTGGATGGAGCGGTTCGCCGGGTTCTGGCTCTTGGTGGGTGTCATCCCCCTGATCGCCGGACCCACCGCCATTGCGGTGTGGGTCGACCCTCGATTGGCCCCAGTTGTCGGCTTCGTGGCAGCAGTGGCCGTGTTCTCCCTGGTACAGAAAGTGGCCTGTCCCCGCCGACCCCTCCGCCACGACCTGATCGGCGGCCTGGTATCGGCCGTTTGGTTCTCAATCGTTTCGACTGTCGCCGCGCTGGCAGTGAACTGGTCCGTCGGCGGCACCGCGGTCACCGTGGCCACCGCCGGAACCCTGGCCGCCCTAAGCTGGCTATGGGCCGCCGCCTGTGGCGTAACCGCCGGCGCCGCCATAGCCGGCGCCCTAGACAGGCGCCTTGGCGATTCGCTGAACGAGGCGCCTAGCGCCGGGCAAAATCCCCCGGAGTAGCCCCCGTCGCCTCCGTCAGCTGAACCGGGGCAATCGGAAAGCAGGAGTCAGGGGTTCCCGCCGCGGCCCACACGGTGTCGTAGGAGATGGGTTATCGCAAACAGGCGTGGAGTACGGTCGGGCTATGCCTGAACCTCGTCAGCCCGATGTGCTTAGCCGCTTGCCCATTCCTGAGGAAGTCCGCGACGACGTGATGGAGATGTTGAGGGTGGGACCTTCGGCGGTGTGGGGTCGGCCGGTTCTGAGCCGCCGGGAGCGCAGCTTGGCCACAATTGCCATGATGACCGCCCTGGGCAACGAGTTCGCCATCCGTGAACACGTCATCATGGGCTTGGATTCCTTTGGCCTGAGCCGTGAGGAGATCTGCGAGGTCATGATCCAAGCCGCCATCTACGCCGGCTTCCCCGCCGCAATGAAGGCCTTCGACATCGCCACCGACATATTCGCCGAACGCGACGCCTCTGTTTGAGGGAACGCCTGTCGGCAACAATGGCGACTATGTGCCGCCACCCCGTTGGGCCTCGAGTCATGCAACGGCTGCCGGAGGGCTGGAAGCCAGCCAAGTTCCAGCGGTTCGAGATATCCCCGGTGACCCCCACCATTGGTGCTGAACTCACCGGCTTGTCTTTAGAGAATGTGGACGACGAGTTGTTCGCAGAACTCGACCGGGCCTTGCTGGAGTGGAAGGTGCTGATCGTGCGAGATCAGCCCATCGACGTGGCGGCCCAAGGAGCGCTGGCCCGCGCCTCCGTGGCAGGAGGATGAGATCCGTAGCTACGACTTGACGGTGAATACCCAGCGGCCGTCGGCGTTGGACAAGTGGCCGCAGCTGGGGCCGGCGAAGTGGGTGCCGAATATGAGGATACCGGAGTCGGCGTAGCGGTCGCGGAAGGTCCTCCGGGTCTCAGAGGCCCTTGTCGGGTCGTCGTCGGCGGTCATCACCCACTCGGGGGCGGAGAACTGGACGGGGTGGTGGACCAGGTCGCCGGTGATCACGGCCTCTTGGCCCGCCGATGAGATGCGCACGCTTACGTGGCCGGGGCTGTGGCCCGGAGAGGGCTCCAGGCTGATCTCGCCGGTGACTTGGTGGTCGCTGTCCACCAGGTCGGCCAGACCGGCTTCCAATACTGGGCGTACAGCGTCGCCGAAGGTGATGGCCGCCCCCTCGGCGCCGGAGTCCCAGTACTCGTACTCGGTGCGGTTGAACAGGTACCGGGCGTTGGGGAAGGTGGGCACCCACTCCCCGTCTACCAGGATCGTGTTCCAGCCCACGTGGTCGAAATGCAAGTGGGTACACAGCACGATGTCGATGTCGCCCGGCTCAAAGCCGGCCGCGGCCAGCTCGTCGAGGAATCCTTCTCCCAAATGGCTCATCTGGGGGACCATGTCGATGGGGCGGTTGCCGATGCAGGTGTCCACCATGATGGTCTGGCCCTCCGACTCCAGCACCAGGGCATGGATGGACAACGGCATGTTGCCCTCTTCGTCCAGGAAATAGGGCCGCAACCAGTCGGCGTTGGCCTCGAACACCCCCATGTCGGGCTCCACGTACATCCCCTCGGCGGGAACCGGTTGCAGGGTCTCGCGCACCAGCATGACTTTCACGTCGCCAACCTGTGTGACCAGTGCCATGGTCAACCTCCGATCTTGTCCAGAACCTCGGTCTGGTAACGCCCGACGAAGCGGCGGATGTCGTCGATGTCGGTGCTCCCCGACTCCGCGGCTGACACGATCAGCCGGTCGAGTCCCGACTCGGCGTACTTCTCGATGAGGCCCAGATCGAACGACCCGCCCTGCTGGTAGCTGCCCGGCCACACCGTCATCTCGATGGCGTCGGGGTCCCGGCCGTGCTCGATGGCGGTGGCCCGAATGGTGGCCACCCGGTCGGCGTAGTCCTCCGGTGAGATCACATAGGGATAGAACCCGTCGCCCAGTCGCCCGGTTCGCCGGGCCGCCCGGCCGGTGCTGCCCCCGATCACGATGGGCGGGCCACCGGGCTGGGCCGGATTGGGCAGGCTCTCGCACTCGGTGAAGCTCACCGCGTTGCTCTGGTAGGTGCGGTATCCGGGGGCCCACAGCTCCCGCAGGGCGCCGATGCACTCGTCGAGCCGCTCGCCCCGGCCCTCGTAGGGCACTCCGCAGGCGGCGTACTCCTCGATCTGCCAGCCGCTGCCCACCCCGAGGATCACCCGCCCGCCGCTGAGGGCATCAAGGGTGGCCACCCGCTTGGCCATCACCGCTGGCGGGTGCAGGGGCAGGACTATCACCCCGGTGCCCAGCCGCACCCGCTCGGTCACCGAGGCCATGAAGGCCAGCATCTCCAGCGGGTCGGGCATCACCACGCCGGGGGCGCCGGGCATGCGGCCCGACTCCGAATACGAGTAGCGGGGCTCGTAGTTGTTGGCCACCACCACGTGCTCAACCGTCCAGATCGACTCCACTCCCTCTTCGTCCATCGCCTGGGCGAACTGGGTGATCCAGCGGGCGTCGGTGACGACCGACTCGTGCATGTGGGGAAGGACTCCGAGGCTGACCATGAGCAGAAGACTAGGCGCGGGCCGCGGGACGCCGGAGGGGTTAGCTTCGTGGGGTGCCGGATCATCTGGTTATCGACGTGGACGGCCACGTGTTCGAACCCGACGAGCTGTGGGCGAAGTACCTCCCGGCCCGTTTCCATGAGCGGCGGCCCCGGTTGATCACCGACGACCGGGGCACCACCCGCTATGTGATCGAGGGCAAGGTGATCCCCCCGGGCACCGGCACAGGCGCGTGGGCGCCCGAGGGCATCCGGGAGTCCACCACCCTCCGGGAGGGCGGGGTCGACTCTTCGCTGCGGCTGGCTGACATGGACACCGAGGGCATCGATATCGCCGTGCTGTACGGGGCCATGTCGCTCGGCTTGTACGCCGGATCAGACCGAGACCTCACCGTCGCCTCCTGTCGGGCCTACAACAACTGGCTGGCCGACTGGTGCTCGGCCGACCCCCAGCGGCTGCGTGGCACTCCGGCGCTGCCGTTGAAGTGGATGGACGAGGCGGTAGCCGAGGCCGAGCGGTGCGTTACCGAGCTGGGCTTCGTGTCGCTGACCGTTCCCTGCGCGGTGGGCGATCGCAATCCCGATCACCCCGACAACGACCCGCTCTACGACCTGGCCGAACAGCTCAACGTGCCTCTCGGGTTCCACGCCGGGGGCTGCCGGTTCGCCAATGGCAGGTTCACCGACGCCTATGCCCAGCTCCATGTGATCGAGTTCCCGTTCAATCTGATGTTCGCGGCCACCACGCTGATCTGCGGCGGGGTGTTCGAGCGGTTCAAGCGGCTCCGGATCGCCTTGCTGGAGGGCGGCGTGGGTTGGGTGCCCCACACCTTGGAGCGCCTGAACGAGCACTACGAGTACCGGAGCCACGAGTTCGATGCCATCACCAAACCACCGGGCGAGTACGTGGCCGAGGGGCGGCTGTTCGTGTCCACCGAGGGCGAAGAGGGCCTGCCCCAGGTGATCGAGCAGATCGGCGGCGACATCATCGTGTGGGCGTCCGACTACCCCCACTGGGACAGCGACTTCCCCACCAGCGTGACCGGCGTGACCGACCGCTCCGATATGGCCGAGGTCCACAAGCGGGCCATATTCGAGGCCAACCCCAAGCGGCTGTTCGGGTGGGACTGAGCCCATGAGCCTGATCACAACGGCCGACACCATCGAAAAGTGGGTGGAATTGGCCCACGCCGAGGGGTTGACCGACGGCTTGCCGGTGTATCCCCCCACCCGAGCGGCGGTGGACGCCCTGGTGGCCGCCTCGGGCCGCGATCCCGGCCAGCTGCTGGGCGCCATCCCCCCGAGGGGCGGGGCGGCCACCGTCGAGGTGGTGGCGGCCAACGCGGTGATGGCCGGGTGTCGGCCCGAGCACTTCGAGGTGGTGCTGACCGCCGTCGAGGCCATGCTGGAGGACCGCTTCAACCTGCGGGGGGTGGTCACCACCACCCACCCGTGCTGGCCGCTGGTCATCGTGTCGGGGCCGGCGGTGGAACGGCTGGCCATGGCCCATACCGAGTCGGTGTTCAGCGGCGGCGGGGCCCACGCCAACGCCGCCATCGGCCGGGCCGTAAAACTGCTGTTGTGGAACGCTGGCGGGGCCACCCCTGGCGAGCCGGTGAAAGAGGTGTTCGGCCACCCAGGCCGCTACGCATTCTGCGTGGCGGAGTCACCGGCCAGCCCGTGGCTTCCGCTGCACCAAGCCCGAGGCGTCGACGCGGCCAGCGGGATCACGGTGTTCGCCTGCGAGTCCCCCACCAGCGTGGCCATGTGGGGGGCCGACGACACCCCGGTCAACCGCCTGGCCCAGTTGGCCGATGCCATGGCCATCAAGGGGTGCAACAACACCCACACCATGGGCGAGACCCTGGTGGTCCTCACCCCCAATGAGGCCCGCCACCTGGCCGAGAACGGCTACGACCGGGCCGCCGTGCAAGAGCAACTCTGGCAGCAGGCCCGGCGGCGCATCCGCGACCTCCTCTCCCCCGGCGTTCCCCCCTATGCCTGGTGGCCCGACTGGGTGAACGCCGACGATCCCGACACGCTGGTGCCGGTCACCGAGCGGCCCGAAGACATCCACGTGATGGTCACCGGCGCCGAGTCGATCCCGTGGATGGCGGTGTGCGCTGGCTGGGGCAACCTGGGCGGCTACGCCGTAAGCCGGGCGCTGGACGGCTAAAGCTGGCAGGATTTAGAGCGTGAAGTCGATCGGAGAGCTGGTTGATCCCCGGGGCCAGGTGGTGGTCAACGACGACGCCCTGGCGTCCCGGCGGGGTCACTCCCAGGGGCCGCTGACCATCGGATTCTTGGTCAACGAGTACAACCCCTCCTCGGGCCCCGACTTCACCCGCTACACCGAGGTGCTGGAGCAGGAATTCCGCCATCGCCTGGATGTGGACGCGGTGGTCCGCCAGCACAAGCCGGTGCTCAGCCGCCCGGCGGGCGACGAGATGCTCGCCTCGTTCCGGGCCTGTGCGGGGGTGGTCAACGGCCTGGCCAAATGAGGCTCATGCACGTCGGGCAGTGTGCTCGACGCCGTGAACCTGGAGAGGCTGGGCATCCCCACCGTCACCGTGGTCACCGAGCCCTTCACGGTGGCCGCTGAGACCGTGGCCCGCTCTTTGGGCATGCCCGACGTCCCCCGGGTGGTCATCCCCCACGACTATTTGAGCGAGGACAAAGACGCCATCGCCAAGAAGCTAGAGCCCCTGCTCGAAGAGATCGTCGACCGGCTGTTGGTTCGCTGAACAGCTGAACAGCCGGGCAGCCGGACTGTCCTCTAGCTGTTCTGCTCTTGGAACTCCTCGGGGCTCTTGATGCGGCCGCCGTCCTTGAACAAGATGTCGTTGTAACCCTGGCCGGGGGGAATGAATTCGGCCCAGATGGGCTGGTGGTAGCCCACGTAGATGGTGCGTCGGCCACCGGATTCGGGGGCCGCAGTAGGGGGCGGGGCGCCGTGCATGGTATGGCCGTAGTGCACGGTGACGTCGCCTGGCGAGGCGCTGATGGCCACCGTGGGCCAGTCGTCTCGCACCTCGCGCGCCCGGTTGGACGACTTGTTGGAACCGGCCAGATAGTGGAGCTGGCCGTTGGCCTCGCTGCACTCGTCGAGCTGGATGCCGATGCTCACCGTGGGACAGGTGATCGAGTGCCCTCCGGTGCCGCAGTCCCGGTGCCAGGGCAGGTCGGCCAGGCCTTCCACGATGCTGGGCAGTTTGATGACCACCGACACGCCGTCACCCCGCTCGGGATAGGCGGCGAAGTCGTCTCCGCCCAACGCGCCGATGGCGTCCAAACGGTGATCGCCGATCAGCTCGAGCATCAGCTCGCTGCGGTCGTCCATGTGGGTCACCCGGCAGCACACCTCCTCGCCACCGGCGTTGGTGGCCCACCAAGACCGGTGGTCGTCGGGGGTGGCCGCGCTTCGCTGGCGCTCCACCTCGGCCCGCAGGGCTTCGATCTCCTCGGCGCTGAACACACCCTGGATGTGGAGGAATCCGGCCTCGTCGAGGAACCGGCTCATCTCCTCGTGGTCGTCGTCGAGGGTAAAGCTGCGAGACAAGTCCACCGTGGGCTCCCAACCCTCGTACAGGGGACGGCCGTGGTACATGGCCAACAGCACCGGCTCGAAGTCCTCAAACAGCCCGAAATCGCCCCGAATCATCTCGGCGGCCTCGGCATACAGCAGCCCGACCCAGGTCCACAGCTCGGCCACGTAATTCGACCAGTTCTCCTCGCTGACCTCCACCACCAGCTCGGCATCGTCGCCGGGACGGATCTCCACCCCATCGTCGCTCACCACGTAGGTCACCGACCGACCGTCGGTCAGCCGCCAGGCGAAGCTCTTGACCAAGGCCCCGGAGCCAATGCTCGCAGCCAGCGCCCCATTGCCCGCGGCCAAGCGCCGAGGCAGGTCATTTGAGTGGAAGTCGTCGAAGTCCAGGGTGTCGAACAGGGGAAGTCGGGGGGCGTGGTCCACTACAGCCATGACTGAAACCTAGTTCACCGGATCCACGAATCCCTGATGCAGACCTAGAACTCGGCCCCTTCGTAGGGGTCTGTGGGGTTGCGGCGGGCCTCGATGTCGGTGAAGCGAACTGCGGCTGCCTCCGGCGTGATGTCGTGGGTGAACACCCAGAACCGGTCTTCGGTGATGGCGTCCAACACGTTGGCGGCCACTTGGGAGGGTGCGATGCCCCGGGCGCTTAGCATCTCCCGCATCGGGGTCATGATGGCGTTCTGGGTGGCAGTCAACTTGGCGTCGTAAGGTCGATTCCGCTCCGACCGGAAGATCTGGGTGTTCACCAAATTGGGGCACAGGCACGACACCCCCACACCCAGGGGATGCAACTCCCGCCACAGCGACTCGCTCAACCCCACCACGGCGTGCTTGGTGGCGCAGTACATGCCCAGCGCCGAGTTGGTGACCAATCCGGCCTCCGAAGCAGTGTTCACGATGTGGCCCTCCCCGGCCTCGGCCAAGATCGGGCCGAACGTGATCACACCATGGGCCACGCCCATCACGTTCACGCCCACGATCCATTCCCACTCCTCCACGGTGGTCTCCAACATCAGGCCACCAGGCCCCACCCCAGCGTTGTTGCACACCACATGCACTCCGCCGTAGGCCGACAGCGTCTGCTCAGCCAGATCCTTCACCGAGGCCGCGTCGCTCACATCGCACAACACGCCCAGCACATCGGCGCCCTCAGACTCGAGCTGGGTGGCCGACCGGGCCAGCGCCTCTTCTTCTACGTCGGCCATCACTACCGACATGCCCTCGGATACGAACCGCTCGCTCATCGCGAATCCGATCCCGCTGGCCGCCCCGGTGACCACGGCGACCTTGCCGTTGAGCTCTTTCATGGCCGTTACCCGCTTTCTGATTTTCCGACGCCTCATATTGCCAGGGCTGTTCCCGTGGCGTTGATTTCTTCATGACAGGGCAGCTAGGGCGACAGGCCGTAGGGTGATGGAGATGGCGAAACCCGTTGTTGATCTCACCGGCGCCACCGTGATCGTGGCCGGGGCCGGAGGAGGGGGAATAGGCACCTGTTCGTGTGAGGCTGCACTAGCTGCCGGAGCTGAGGTGGTGGCCGTAGAGCGGTCTCCAGAGGAGCTGGACAAGCTCGACCTGCTTTCCCGACCGGTAGCCAAAGTCCAGGCCGATCTCACCGATCCTGATGCCCCCGCGGCCGTCGTTCGAACCGCGTTAGACGCCCACGGCCGCATCGACGGGCTCATCAACGTGGCTGGCGGCACCGGCATAGACGACTTCGGCCCCCTGGTGAACATCGACCACCAGGGCTGGGACCGGGTCATGGCCAACAATCTCCGCTATGTGGCATTCCTCAACCGGGCGGTGGCCCAGGCCATGATCGACGCCGGCACAGGCGGGGCGATGGTCAACGTCTCCTCGGTGAGCAGCCTGGCCTCCCAGCCCTTCCTGGCTGCCTACGGCGCGGCCAAAGCCGGGCTCAACTCGCTTACCCGCACCATGGCCGTGGAGTGGGGTAACCACGGCATCCGGGTCAATGCGGTCGCCCCCGGCACCATCACCACTCCTCGCGCTGGTGATGAGGAGTCCCCCGAAGCGGCCAAGCGGGCCATCCCTCTCGGGCGCCGGGGCCACCCCGCGGAGATCGCCGCCGCAGCGGTGTTCTTGCTCTCGCCCCAGGCCAGCTACATCACCGGGCAGGTGCTGTCCGTGGACGGGGGGATGTCGGTGAAGCTGGCCATGCTGGGTGACGACAATGCCCCGGTGTTTGTGACCGACCCCGAGGTCCGGAGCCGCATGATCGGAGCTGATCCCCCATGAGCGGCGAGCGACAGCGGTTCACTGACTGGGCTGGCCAGGACGAGAATGCCCCGGAGCTGGTGGCTGCGGCCACCGTCGTCATTTTGCGCGATGCCCCCGAGGGGTTGGAGACCCTGATGATGCGGCGCAATTCCAAGCTCAGCTTTGTCGGCGGCATGTGGGTGTTCCCCGGCGGCCGGGTGGACGACGACGACTACCCCGCCGAGCGGCCCTATGACATATTTGCCGCCAGCCGGACTGCTGCCGTTCGAGAAGCCGCCGAGGAGGCCAACCTGGCCGTTGCCATTGACGATCTGGTGCCCTACTCCCATTGGGTGCCGCCCACCACCATCAACAAACGGTTCGCCACCTGGTTCTTCCTCGCTCCCGCGCCCGCCGGCGCGGTCACTGTGGACGGTGGCGAGATCAAAGAGCACGCCTGGTGGCGCCCGGCCGACACCCTGGCCCGCCACGCGGCCGGCGAGATCGAGATGGTCCCTCCCACGTACATCACCTTGATGGAGCTATCCGAGCATCCCACCGTCGACCATGCCCTGGCCGCGGCACGGGGCCGAGCCGACGACATCCCGCACTACGCCACCCACATCGGCCTCGACGGCAAAGTCCCGGTGTCGATGTGGCACGGCGACGCCGGCTACGACACCAATGACACCAGCGCGCCCGGCCCCCGGCATCGCCTAACCCTGCATGAGGGCGGCTGGCGGTTCGAGCGGACATGAGCCGCCGCGCCACCCGCGCACCCGCGGTGTTGCGCCGGCCCTCGGCTGTGTTGATCGCGGCCCTTGTCGCCCTCGTTGCCGCGCTCATTGGGGCCTGCGGCGGCGACTCGGGCAACTCCCCGGCCGACATCGCTACTGCCGCTCCCCCGCCTTCCTCCACGCCCATCCCGACCGCCACGCCTACTGCCAACCTCGGCCCGGTGACCCACGCCGATCCCGTGTACCAGCCCGATGGCAACCGGCTGGCCACCGGCTTGGGGCTGGGCACCGGATTCATCCAGCAGGTGACCACCAAAGACATAAGCCTCGACAGCGAACCCACGTGGGTGACCGGCGCCAGCGCTCCCGACGGCGACGTCTGGGCGGTGGCCCTGGCCGACGGCACGGTGGTGGGCTACCAAGTTCCCGTCGGAGGCCAGCCGGTGGAGATCGACATTCCCGGTGATCGGCTGGTGCCCGGCCAGCCGCCGGTGCTGGCCGTCCAGGGCAGTTCGGTGCGCCTGGCCACCACGCCGGCCAATGCGTCGCCCAACAGCGTTCCTGTGTATCTGGCCGGTAACCGCGCCGCCTATGTGGACAACCTCCAACGGCTCACCGTCCTTGAGCCCGACGGCACGCTGTGGCGGCCCGACCTTGAGGTTCTGCCCGACTCCCGGGTCGTCCAGATCAGCCCCGAGCAGGTTTTGGTACTGGCCGAGCCGACCGACCGGTATCCCCACTCCTCGCTGGGCGACAACCTCGAGGCCAACACCGCGGTGGTGGTCACCGTGGGGGTGAACGAGGTGCAGACGATCTACCGGTCGGGGGATGACGTCATCGAGTCCATCGCTCCCCTGCTGGCCGATGTGAACGGCGATGGGATAGACGATGTGGCCCTCGTTGTCAGCAATGACCGGGACGCCTGGATCGTGGTCGCATCGAGCACCGGCAGCGGTGTGGTGGCGACCAGCGAGCCGGTAGACCGCCTCTTGGGCTGGCGGCAACTGGTGGCCGTCGGACCGCTCGGCCCCAACGGGGAGACCGAGATAGTCGAAGTCCTCTATCCCGACGACGACGGGTCGGTCCGATTCCTGTCTCTGGTCGGGGGCAAATTGCCGGTGGTCGCCACCCGAACCGGCTATCGGTCCCATGAATTCGGATCCCGAAACCTCGAACAGGCCTTGGCCGCTGACGTCGACCGGGACGGCCACATAGAGGTGATCGTCCCCACCCTCGACCGACAGAACATCGCCGGCGTCCGCCACGGCCCCGACGGTGCCGTGGACATGTGGAGTCGCCCCTTGGGAGGAACGCTGGCCACCAACATCGCCGTGCTGATCCGCCCCGACGGCACGCTGTCGATCGCCGCCGCCACCGTTGAGGGCTCCCTGCGTATCTGGCAGTGAACGATTGGGTGGCTCGCCTGGCCGATGGCGAATCCTTCTGTTTCGAGCCCGAGCCGATAACTTCAAAGCCTGATGGCCCCTGAGACCGCTCCGCACCCGACAGCCGAGGTGAACCCGGCAAGAGGGCTGGCCAGCGAACAGGTGGCTGAGCGAGTGGCCGCGGGGCGCACCAACCAAGTGCCGGATGCCCCGGTGCGCACGCTGCCCCAGATTTTGCGGGCCAATGTGTTTTCCCCGGTGAACGGCATCATGCTGGCGCTGTTTGCCGCCATCTTGATCGCCGGGTTTCCCCGCGACGGGCTGTTCGTTGGAGTGGTGGTGTCCAATGCGGTCATCGGGGTGGCCCAGGAGATCCGGGCCAAGCGCGAGCTGGACAAGCTGGCGGTGCTCAGCGCGCCCAAGGCCCGGGTGGTGCGCGACGGGGAGGTGTCCGAAGTTGGCGTCAGCGAGGTGGTGGCCGACGAAGTGCTGGAGCTGGCCCCCGGCGATCAGGTGGTGGTGGATGGGGAGGTGCTGACATCTTCCGGGTTGGAGGCCGACGAGTCGCTGCTCACCGGCGAGGCTGATCCCATTGAGAAGGAGGTCGGCGACGAGCTGCTGTCGGGCAGCTTCGTGGCCGCGGGCAGCGGGAGGTACCAGGCCACCCGTATCGGCGCCGAGTCCTACGCCAGCTCTCTGTCGGAAGAGGCCAGGCGCTTCACCCTGGTCAACAGCGAGCTGCGCCGGGGTATCGACACCGTACTGCGCTGGCTGATCATCATCATCCCGCCGGCATCGGCGTTGCTGATCTTGGTGCTGCTCGACACCGAGGACCGCTGGCAGAACGCCCTCCAGGGCACGGTGGCCGCCGCAGTGGCCATGGTGCCTGACGGTCTGGTGCTGCTCACCAGCCTCTCGTTCGTGGCCGGGGTCATCGCCTTGGCCCGCCGTCGGGCGCTGGCCAAGGAGCTGGCCACCGTGGAGTTGCTGGCCCGCACCGACGTGCTGTGCCTCGACAAGACCGGCACCATCACCACCGGCCACATCAGTTTCGGCGAGGTGGAGACCTTGCCCGACGTCGAACCCGGTCTGGTAGCCACCGCGCTCGGAGCCTTGGCCCATGCCGATGAGGCCCCCAACGCCACCATGCTGGCCGTACGCGACGCCTACCCCGCGCCCGACGGCGGCGATGCCGGTGGCTGGACTCCGGTGGGGGCCACGCCGTTTTCCAGCGCGCGCAAGTGGTCGGCCATGGAGTTCCGCAGCCACGGCGCCTTCTACTTCGGCGCCCCCGATGTGATTGCCGGCAACTTCCCCCTGGTGATGGACCGGGTGGCTGTGCACGCGGAAGCCGGTCGGCGCACCCTGCTTTTGGCCCGCAGCCCCGAGCCGTTGGCCGACGAGATGCTGCCCGAGGATCGGACCCCGCTCGCGCTGATCCTGCTGGAGGACACCATCCGGCCCGATGCCCCCGAGATCCTGGCCTTCTTCCGGGAGCAAGGGGTGAACCTCAAGGTGATCTCCGGCGACCACACCGCCACGGTGGCCGCGGTGGCCCAGCGGGCCGGCATCCCCAACGCCCAAAGCCACATGGATGCCCGGGACCTGCCCGAAGACACCGACGAGATGGCCAGGGCACTGTCTGAGAACGCGGTATTCGGCCGGGTCACCCCCCAGCAGAAGCAGGCCATGGTGGGGGCGCTCCAGTCGAGAGGCCACACCGTGGCCATGACCGGCGACGGCGTGAATGACGTGCTGGCTTTGAAGAATGCCGACATGGGCATCGCCATGGGCAGCGGCTCGGCCTCCACTCGGGCGGTGGCCCAGTTGGTGCTGCTCGACAACTCGTTCGCCACCCTGCCCGAGGTGCTGGCCCAGGGCCGCAAGGTGATCAACAACGTGGAGCGGGTGGCCAACCTGTTCGTGACCAAGGCGGCCTACGCCGTGCTGCTCACCGTGCTGGTGGGCATCTTCACCGTGGAGTACCCCTTCCTCCCCCGCCACCTCACCCTGGTGGGCACATTCTCCATCGGCGTGCCGGGCCTGTTTCTGGCCCTGGCCCCCAGCACCGAGCTGATCCGTCCTGGCTTTCTGACCAGGGTGCTGCGGTTCTCCGTCCCTGCCGGGGTGCTGGCTGCGGTGGCGTCGTTCTTCGTCTACGAGATCGCCCGCCGCCATGACGAGGTCACCCTGCCCGAGGCCCGCACCGTGGCCACGTTCACCCTGCTGGGAGTGGGTCTGGTGATCTTGGTGGTGATCAGCCGCCCGCTGCGGCCGTGGAAGATCGGCCTGGCCGCGGCCATGGGCGGGTCGTATCTGATCGTGATGGTGTGGCCATTGGCGCGGAGGTTCTTTGAGCTGGACGGGCCCCCGGCATGGATGTGGATCCCCACCATCGCCGCGGTGGTGATCGCCGGCGCGGGCGTGATCACCATCCCCCGGGCCTTGAGGAGATACCAGGACCAGTGACTGACGACTACCAAGACATCGCCTATTCGGTGGACGACCGGGTGGCGGTGATCACGCTGAACCGTCCCGAGAAGCTCAACGCCTTCAGCACTCTGATGGGCACTGAGCTGGCTGACGCCCTGCGCCGCTGCGACGCCGACGAGGAAGTACGGGCGGTTGTGATCACCGGCGCCGGCCGCGCCTTTTGCGCCGGGGCCGACTTCTCCGGCGGGCCGGGCGTGTTCGGCGCACCCAACCCTGACGGCTTCCGCTCCGACGCGCTGGAGTTCCACCCCTGGGATGTGCGCAAGCCGGTGATCGCCGCCGTCAACGGCCATGCTGTGGGCCTGGGCATGACCATGGCCCTCCAGTGCGACATCCGCTACATCGCCGTCGACGCCCGATGGGGCATCGTGCAGAACCGCCGGGGGGTGCTTCCCGACTTCCGCTCCCATTGGACCCTGCCCCGTACCGTGGGCCACGCCAAGGCGCTCGAAATCCTGCTCACCGGCCAGATGTACACCGGGCAAGAGGCCGCCGATATGGGCTTGGCCACCGCTGCCCTGCCCGCCGATGAGGTGCTGCCTGCGGCGATGGAGGTCGCCCGCGACATATCCATCAACGTGGCCCCGGTGTCGGTTGCCCTCAGCAAGCGCCTGCTGTGGACCACCTCGCCCGGCGACCAAGGGATCATCAACGAGATGGAGCGCCGCATCCACCTCCACGTCATGGGCCAGCCCGACGCCACCGAGGGAGTCATGGCCTTTCTGGAGAAGCGCCCACCGGAATGGTCGCTCACCCTGGCCGAGCACTGGCCCGACTGGATGCCCCCAGCCACCCAAGACGAGTAGAGGCACGCAATATCAGTAGGGTCAGGCCATGCGCATCGGCATCTACCTGGACCTGCGGAACCCACCCGACTGGCAAAGGCCCTGGCCCGACTTCTATCGACAGTCGCTGGAGCTGGCCACCCAAGCCGAGGAGTGGGGGGCCGACTCGGTGTGGCTCAGCGAGCACCACTTCTTCGAGGACGGTTATCTGCCCCAGCCCCTCACCTTCGCCGCCGCAGTGGCGGCGCGAACGAAGCGCGTCAGGATCGGCACCGCGGTGCTGCTGGCCCCATTGCGCATCGCCCCCCAGATCGCCGAAGAGACCGCCGTGGCCGACCAGATCAGCAACGGCCGGATCGACCTAGGGCTGGGCGCGGGCTACGTGTACGACGAGTTTGAGGCCTACGGGGCTGATCTGTCCAGGCGCTACACGATCACCGACCAGCGGGTGCGGGAGGTTCGGGAACTGCTCGACGGCGGCGTCGTCACCCCGCCGGCCGTGCAGAACCCCTTTCCCATTTGGCTGGGCTACCAAGGCCCCCAGGGCGCCCGCCGAGCCGGTCGGCTGGGCTGCGGTCTGCTGTCCATCAACCAGTCGTCTCTGGAGCCCTATGCCGAGGGCCTGGCCGAGGGCGGCCACGACCCGGGTACCGCCAAGATGGCCGGAATCGTGAGCATGGTGGTGGCCGACGACCCCGAGGAGGCCCACGAGCGCATCCTCCCCCATCTGGCCTGGCAGCTCAACACTTACCGGGCCGCGGGGGCGTCGGGCACCGGCAAAACCCCCAGCCCACTCACAGTGGAGAAGCTTCGGGAGCGGCGCAGCACCATGGGGGTCATCTCCCCGCTGGAGGTACTGACCCCCGATGATGCCATCGCCCATCTGGGCCGCTTGTCCGAGGGCATCCCCATGGTGGAGGCCTACTGCTGGGCCAGCATCGCCGGCATGCCCGACGATCTGGCCCATCGCCATGCCGAACTGCTGTGCACCGTCGTTCGCGAAGGAGTAGCCAACCTATGAGCAACCCGTCTGAGAACCTGCCGCTGGCCAGGATGGCTGCCCTGGTCACCGGGGGCGCCGGTGGCATCGGCCGGTCCACAGCCCGGCTGCTGGTGGCCGACGGGGCCCATGTGGTGATCGCCAGCCGCAGCGAGGGCCACCTGCAAGAGGTGGCCGACGAGTTGGCCCCGCTGGCCGCCGAATCGGGCGGCTCGATCCGCTGGACCGCCTGCGACGCCACCGACAGCGATCAGGTGCAGGCCGCGGTGGCGCTGGCCGCCGAGCCCACCGGCCGGCTCGACATGGCGGTGTCGGTGCCCGGTGGGGGTGCCATGGCCGCAATCCTCGACTACGAGCCGGAGCAAGTGGCCGAGACGGTCAGCTTCAACGTGGTGGTTCCGTTCATCATGATCAAACACGCCGGGCGCCACATGGCCGACGCCGGGGGCGGCTCCATCGTGGCGGTGTCGTCCACATCGGCCATCCAGTCGTGTCGCTTCTTGGCCCCCTACTGCGCGGGCAAGGCCGGGGTTGACGCCCTGGTGAGGGTGGCCGCAGATGAGCTGGGGGCCGTCGGCGTGCGGGTCAACGCGGTCCGCCCGGGGTTGACCGCAACCGACACCACCCAGGGCTTGGTGAACAACGACTCGGTGGTAGCCCAATACCTCGAGCAGCAGCCCCTCCAGCGCATCGGCCGACCCGACGACGTCGCCGGGGCCATCCGGTACCTAGCCGGACCGGAGTCGAGCTTCACCACCGGCCAGTTCATCACCGTTGACGGGGGCCACACCCTGCGCTCGTTTGTGGACTTCACCGACGTGGTGGCCTCTCGCGCCTCGAGTTGAGCCGAGGCCGCGTGCCGGGACACGGGTAGGCTCTCGGCCCATGCGAGCAGTTGGAGTAATCGAGTACGGCGGACCGGAAGCGCTGGAGGTGGTGGAGTTGCCCACGCCTGAGGCTGGTCCCGGCCAGGTGCGGGTCCGGGTGCGGGCCACCGCGGTCAGCCCCACCGACACCCACGTGCGAGCCGGCACTCGAGCCGAGCAGCAGGCCAAGACCGGCCCGCCGCCTTATATCCCGGGTATGGATGTGGCCGGCGTGCTGGACCAGGTCGGCGAGGGCGCCCAGACCGACCTGGCCGTGGGCGACCACGTGATGGCCATGGTGGTGCCCATGGGATCGCACGGGGCCTACTCGGAATATGTGGTGCTGTCGGCGGAATCAGTGGCCCGGATGCCGGCGGGCTCGTCGTTCGCCGAGGCCAGCACCTTGCCCATGAACGGCCTCACCGCCCGGCTCAGCCTCGACCAGCTCAACCTCCAGCCGGGACAGACGCTGGCCGTCACCGGGGCGGCGGGGTGCTACGGCGGCTACATGGTGGAGTTGGCCAAGGCCGACGGGTTGCGGGTGATCGCTGACTCCTCCGAGGCCGACGAGGAGCTGGTGGCCTCGTTCAGGGCCGACGTGATCGTGCGCCGGGGAGATGACGTGGCCGACCGGATCAGAGAGCACGCCCCCGACGGCGTGGACGGCCTGGCCGACGGGTCGGTGCAGATGGAGCCGCTGGTGGCCGCGGTGCGCGACGGCGGCGGCTTCGCCTCGGTGCGGGGGTGGCCGGGCAATGGCGAGCGGGGCATCCAATTCCACATCACCTGGGTGTTCGCATACGACAAGGACTACGCCCGCCTCGACCGCCTGCGCCAACAGGCCGAAGACGGCCAGGTATCCCTGCGGGTGGCCGGCACGGTTCCCATGGAGAACGCCTCAGAAGCTCACGCCCGCTTGGAAGCCGGCGGGACGCGCGGGCGCTGGGTAATCGAGTTCTGATTTAGCTCTGGACTTCTAGCTCAGCGCTTTGATGTCGGCGATGATCACGGCGGCGTGCTCAGCCAAGTCCTGACCCTCAAGGTCGTAGGCCTTGGCCACGGTGCCGTCGGGTGAGATCAGGTAGCTGATCCGGCGGGGCAGCCCATACTCGTAGTAGGGCTCGCCCTCGGCCCGCTCGGCGTCATAGGCCCGCCCAACGGACCGGTCGGGATCAGAGATCAGGGCAAAGGGAAAGCTCTCGCCATCCACAAAACCCTTCTGGTCCTCCACGGAGTCGAACGACGCCCCCACCACGACGGCATTGAGGGCCTCAAACTCGGAGATTCGATCACGGAATCCCTGTCCCTGGATGGTTCAACCCTTGGTGGACGCCTTCGGGTACCACCAGAACGCCACCCAGTTGCCCCGCAGGTCAGCCAAAGACAAATCGTTGCCGTCCTGGTCGGGCGCAGTGAACTCCGGCGCCTTTGTTCCTTCACTCAACATGAGTGGCGACCCTAGTACCGGCGGTCAGCGACAGAGCAGTTGGAGGCTCCTCACTGCGAGGTGTGAAGGCCGGCGAACTTAGGATGCTGGCCATGAAGCGATTCGAAGGCAAAAATGCCATCGTCACTGGAGCCAGCCGGGGCATCGGCAAAGGCATCGCCCAACGGCTGGCTGCTGAAGGGGCCAACGTGGCCATCACCGCCCGAACACTGGACTCCCACCCCACCCTGCCCGGCTCTCTCAACGAGACCTTGGCTGAGCTCAATGCCCACTCCGGCACCCACATCGCCATCCAGGCCGACTTGGCCGACGCTGACAGCCGAGCGACCATCGTGCCCCAGACCCGGGAGGCGCTTGGCCCCATCGACATTCTGGTCAACAACGCCGCGGCGGCCATTTACCAGCCCATGGTTGGCTACCCGCTGAAGAGGCGCCGCCTGATGCTGGAGATCAACCTGCTGGCCCCTCACGACCTCATCGACGCGGCCTTGCCTGACATGGAAGCCGCCGGAGAAGGCTGGATCGTCAACCTCTCCAGCGCCACCGCCAACCTGGCTGTCGGCCCGCCGTTCCCCTCCGACGGAGTGAAGGGCACTTTCGGGTTCTACGGCACCACCAAAGCGGCCCTGAACCGCATGACCAGCGCACTAGCCGTGGAACTGCACCCCCGCAACATCCGCATCAACACCATCGAACCCCAAGCGGCGGTGTTGTCGGAAGGGGCCGACGAGCTGGTGGGGAACATCCTGCGCCCCGACCAGATCGAGTCAATGGAAGCCATGGTGGAAGCAGCCGTGGCCCTGTGCGACTGCCCCATCGACCGCTGCGGCGAAATCCTGTCCAGCCTCTCCCTGCTCGACAAACTAGACCTCACCGTCATGACCCTCGACGCCACCACCCCCTACCCCGGCGGCCGCCGCCCAGTCTAGGAGCCGTTCAAACCACTCGTCTGTGGCGATTTTCACTCGGCTGCTCCGAGTGGCTCTCTCTAGTCAATGGCCTCCGTGCCGAGTTCGATGGAACGGTCTCCGACGCGCACCTCGATGTGCAGGGTTCCTCCGAGGGCTTCGGTGAGCTTGCGCATTGTGGAGAGCTTGGGGTCGGTGGACCGTTCTAGCTTGGAGACACCAGCCTGGGATATGCCTAGCCGCTCGGACAGATCGGTCTGGCTGATCCCCAGTTCTTGACGCAGATCTACCATCTTGCACGCGAAGATGTCGGCTTCCATGTCCCGCTTGTGCCGCTCTACTTGCTCCCGAGACTTGGGATCGGCGTAGAGGGGCGCCGCGAGGTCTTTGAATTTCTTGGCCATCAGATCAATCCTTCGTCTCGTAGGGAAACCAGATGCTGGTCGTAGAGGTCATCAGCTCGACGGATAGCCCGTGGGTACCACCGGGTCCATTGACCGGACTTGTCCCCGCCCATCAGTAGGATCGCTTTCCGCAACGGGTCGAAGGCGAAGAGAATCCGAAGCGTGCTTACCCGCAGTTCCTTCATATTGGAGTGCCGACTGCGGGCGACGGTGTCCACAAAGGGACGGCCCAAGCTGGGACCGTCGCGTATGAGCAGATCGACAGCCGCTGAGATCCGGCGCTGTTGGCCTACAGCCAGCTTGCCCCACCAATGCTCGAACTGGTCGGTGTACTCGACCTCCCACATTTGGACCCTACTTCCAGCTAATACAACTTACAAGTTGTTATTCGAGGGGCCGGATAGGCCGAAGCACGGGCCTCACAAGGCCGATATCACCTGAGTCTACTGGCCGTGGGGCGTGTCCTCAGCGGAGAGCGGCTGCGAAGTGATGGTGGTTGTCATTCCACCAGTGGCGTCGGCGGTTGTAGCGCTCGGGGCCATCGGTTTGGTTCCACATTTCGACGAAGTTGGGGTCACCAGCTTCCACTCTGCGGCGGACGAACTCCTCGCCACGGGTGAGGGCGACGTCGATTGTGGTCAGCAGTTCCTTCCGGCCGTCTCGGTCTAGACCGTAAGCGTCGGCTACCAGCCGCAGCCGAGCCGGCCGGTCAGCAGGCTGCCACCCGAGACGGGTTTGGTCGAGGTCGTTTTCGATCGGCACACAAAGACGGGCCAGTTGGGCCAAGTCGAATACCGGGCGTCCAGGAGCCGCAAACTCGAAGTCGAGCAAGGCAATGGCGACGCCATCCCGAAATACAACGTTCTCCGGGCACACATCGTTGTGGCATACCACTGTCCCGCCTGCCGGGTCCGCCAAACTGTCGTTCCAAGTGAGGTCCTGAGGGTCGAAGCCCTTGGCGGCGTCGTGGAAGCCGCGCAGCAGCTCGACCATCGATGCCAATGCGGTATCCGACTGGCTCCACTCCGGATATGGCGCTATCGGAACCTCGCCTTCGATGAACACGAGCCGCTCGCGGCCATCGTCATCAACGCCGACCGGTTCGGGAACGCCCTCAAATCCGGCGCGCCTCACCGCGCTAAGAAAAGCGTGAATCGAACGTGAGTAAGGATTCGACGGTCGAAGAACATGCGGACCGACCCGGACTACCTGCCCAGCGTTCGCAATTCCCCCGCCAAGGGGCTCCTCAACCACGCCAACCAGTGTGTCGCCTCCAATCAGCTAGCTCGATACCCAACTCAGGGCTTGGAGTTCGCTGTAGGCGTGGAGGCCGAATATGCCTCGGTCGCGGCCTACGCCGCTCATCTTGAAGCCGCCGAATGGGGCGTGGACGTGGGGGGCCAGTGAGTTGATGCCGACGTTGCCCGATTGGATGCGCTGGCCAATCTCGAAGGCCCGGGCGGGGCTTTCGGCGAACACGTAGCTGAACAGGCCGTAGCGACTGCTGTTGGCCAGCTCCACCGCGTGGTCGTCGCCGTCGTGGGGCATCACCGCCACCACCGGCCCGAAGATCTCCTCGGTCACCACCCGCATGTCCGGCTCGCAATCCGCCAGCAAGGTTGGGGCCACGAAGTAGCCGGGCAAGTCCGGGCGCTCCCCACCGCACAGCATGGTGGCCCCATCGGCCACGCCGCTGGCGATGAAGTGCTCCACCCGGTTGCGGTGCAGCTCGGTGATGACCGGGCCGACGATCGTCTCCCGATCGAGGGCGTCGCCCACCTTGAGCATCCCGGCCACCGCGGTCAGCTTGTCCACCACCTCGTCGTAGCGGGAGCGGTGGACGATCACCCGGGTGGGAGCGGTGCAGATCTGGCCGCTGTGAAGCCCCCACACCGAGGCGATGGCCCCAATCGCGGCGTCCACGTTGCAGTCGTCGGTGAGCACGCAGGCCCCCTTGCCGCCCAGCTCCATGAGCAGGCGCTTCATGGTGGCTGCTCCGGCCCTCATGATCTTGACCCCCACCGCGGACGAACCGGTGAAGCTCACCATGTTCACATCGGGCGACCCCACCAGGGCGGCTCCCGCCGCGGCCCCCGAGCCGGTGATGATGTTGACCACTCCTGGCGGGAACCCGGCCTCCTCGATGATCTCCACCACCTTGATCATGGCCAG
The DNA here is from genome assembly GCA_022827405.1 of Acidimicrobiia bacterium. Classification (GTDB taxonomy): domain Bacteria; phylum Actinomycetota; class Acidimicrobiia; order Acidimicrobiales; family Bin134; genus Poriferisocius. Next base: position 17,933 of record JAJDTA010000145.1, on the reverse strand, counting down.
GGGATCCTGTGGCGCTGGCTTGATCACCACGGTGTTGCCCATAGCCAGCGCAGGGGCAACCTTGCCTGAGACATTGACCAGCGGGAAGTTGTACGAGGTGATGCAGGCCACCACCCCCACCGGTTGGCGGATTACGTGGGCCCCCGCCAAACCGCCCGGCCCCAGCGGATTGGCCTCCACCGGGTACGGCGCCATTGACTCGTCCAGGTCCACCGGTATCTCGTACTGGCGGAATCGGTCGCCGCACGCGGGAAGCTGCACCGCCTCGGTGATGTTGATGGTGGCCCCGGTCTCCCCTTGAAGCAGCCCAGTCAGGCCGCCGATCCGCTCGTCGATCAGATCAGCAGCCCGGCCCAGCAAGGCGCAGCGCTCAGCCATCGGAGTGTCTCGCCAGCCCGGCAGAGCTGCCTTGGCCGCGGCAGCCGCGTCGGCCACCTGCGAAGTCGACGCCTCGGGGGCGTGGCCGATCACCTGGGTGGTGTTCGGGTCGACGATCTCGTAGGTGCCCGCCTCCGGGGTCACCCAGTCGCCTCCGATGAGCAGGCGATATTCGTCGTCGACGTTCAGCGGCTCCAATTCGGCCAGTGCCATGGCAATCCCCCTTGCCGAAATACCCGTCGCCTCAAACAGCTACGCAGCGATTCCGTACTTCTCCAGGCCGTACAAATCGATGGCGTTGCCCCGGAGCAGCTTGTAGGTCTCCTCGTCGTTGAGACCGGCCTGGGTCACGATCCTGGTGGCGATTTCCTTGGTGTGGGGGAACGTGGAGTCGGCGTGGGGGTAGTCCACCTCGAAGGTGATTTGGTCCATGCCGATAAGGTCGCGATTCCTCAGCCCCACCTCGTCGTCGAACATGCAGCCCCACACGTGGCCGGCGATGTAGGAGGACGGCGGATTGGGCAGATTGACCCCGAAATCCCCGTCATCGTCGTTGATCCGCTCTTCCCACAACTTGTCCATGCGCTCGATCACATAGGGCATCCACCCCACCTGGCCCTCGCTGTAGGCCACCCGCAGGCCGGGATACCGCTCGAACACCCCCGAGAGGATGTAGTCACACATCGAGCCCATGGCGTTGCTGAAGGTGATGGTGGAGCTGACCGCAAACGGGGCGTCGGGCGACGTTGTCGGCATCTTCGAGGACGAGCCGATGTGCATGTTCACCACAGTCCCGGTTTCCTCGCATGCCGCGAAGAACGGCTCCCAGAATCGACTGGGGTCGTGGATCGACGGCAGTCCCAGGTGGTAAGGGTTCTCGGAGAACGCCACCGCGAAGCTGCCCTTGTCGGCGCAGCGGTGGATCTCCTCGGCGGCCAGACGGGCGTCCCACAGCGGGATGATGGTCAGCGGGATCAGTCTCCCTTGGCCATCGCCCGCACACCACTCGTCGATCATCCAGTCGTTGTAGGCCTTCACGCACAACAGGGCCAGCTCCTTGTCTTCCCGCTCGTGGAAGGTCTGGCCACAGAACCGGGGCAATACGTTGGGGAAGCAGATCGAGGCGTCCACGTGGTTGGCCTCCATGTCCTCGAGGCGCTCCTTCTGCTTCCAGCACCCCGGCAGGATCTCGTCGAACGTCACCGGGGTGTTGGTGAGCGGCTCGAACCCGATGGCCGCCGACAACTTGGGGAACGGGTAGATCAGGTCGTCATAGAGCCACCAGTCGCCCCAAGTGCCGTCGGGTGATCCCTTTTCGTAGCTGAACACCCCGCCCTCGAAGTGGAACGTCGCCTTGTCGCGCTCCACCCGGGGGCAGCGGTCGTGGAACTTGCGGGGAAGCCGCTCAGTCCAAAGGTCGGGCGGTTCGACCACGTGGTCGTCCACCGAGATGATGCGCGGGATCTCTGCCATGGGGAGGAAGCTTACCGATGCTTTCGCCCAAGCCATTCACCCAACGCCCGGTTCTTCGCCAACGAGCCCAGGCATGGCCTAGATTGTGCACAAAGCCTGCCGAAGGGCCGCACATAAGGGGCGAACCATGTTTGACAGCATCATCAAAGGCGGCGACATCGTCGACGGCACCGGCAGCCCTCGCTACCGAGCCGATCTGGGACTGCAAGGCGGTCGAATCTCCGCCATCGGCGACCTGAGCGCAGCCGAGGCAGCCAGCACGGTGGACGCGACCGGTAAAGCAGTGTGCCCCGGCTTCATCGATGTCCACACCCACCTAGACGCCCAGGTGTTCTGGGACACCACGCTGAGCCCGTCGCCTCTTCACGGGGTGACCAGCGTCATCGGGGGCAACTGCGGATTCACCATCGCCCCGCTGACCGACGATCCCGCCGACGGCGAGTATCTGATGCAGATGCTGGCCCGGGTGGAGGGCATGCCCTTGGAGTCGCTCCAGGTCGGCGTGCCGTGGAATTGGCGGTCTACCGCCGAATATTTCGACGCCTTCGATGGCACCCTTTCGATCAACACCGCCTTCAAGGTGGGCCACTCTGCGCTGCGCCGGGTGGTCATGGGGCCGGAATGCGTCAAGCGCGAGGCCACCCCCGAGGAGCTGGCCCAGATGCAGGACCTGCTCCGGGCCGGCTTGGAGGCCGGTGCGCTGGGGTTCTCCTCCTCCTACGCCCGCACCCACAACGACCCCTTCGGCAACATGGTGCCCAGCCGCTATGCCAGCCGGGAGGAGCTGGTGGAGCTGGCCCGGGTGTGCTCGGAGTACCCGGGTACCTCGTTGGAGCTGATCCCCTGTGTCGGCCCGTTCGACGACGCCGCCATCAACCTGATGACCGACATGTCGGTGGCGGCCCAGACCCAGCTCAACTGGAACGTTATGACCGTGGCTGAGGGCAACCTCGATGAGTGCTACGCCAAGCTGGAGGCCAGCGACCACGCCAAGGCCAACGGCGGCAAGGTGGTGGCCCTCACCGTGCCCATGGCCTTCTCGGTTCGCCTCAGCATGGCCGGCGGCTTCGTGCTCGACGCCCTGCCCGACTGGGAAGGCGCCATGCTGGCCCCGCCCGCCGAGAAGATGGCGCTGTTGGCCAATCAGGCCGAGCGCGATCGCCTCGACGAGCTGGCCCAGCAGCCCGGGCCCCTAAAGGGACTGGCCGACTGGTCCACGAAGATCATCTTCGACACGTTCGCCCCAGAGAACGAGCAGTACCGGGGCCGCACCGTGGGCCAGATTGCCGAGGACGAGGGCAAGAAGCCCTTCGACGCCCTGTGCGACATCGTGGTGGCCGACGACCTGAAGACCTCCTTCGGTACTCCGCCGCCGGTGTCGTCCACCGAGGACTGGAAGGCCCGCATGGAGATCTGGCGGGACGGCCGAGCGGTGATCGGCGCCTCCGACGCCGGAGCCCACCTCGACTTGTTCATGACCGCCAACTACGCCACGTCCATGCTCGGCCAGTGCATGCGGGAGCGGGAGCTCATCTCGACCGAGGAGGCCGTCCATCTGATGACCGACGTGCAGGCCCAGCTGTACGGCCTCAAAGAGCGGGGCCAGCTCCAAGAGGGCTGGCACGGCGATGTGGTGGTGATCGACGAGTCTCAGGTGGGGGCCAAGCCCCTCACGGTGGTGGCCGACCTGCCCGCCGGCGCTCCCCGCCTGTACGGTGAGGCCGACGGCATCGACCACGTGTTTTGCAACGGCGAGGAGATCGTTCGGGACGGGCAGTTCACCGACGCTCGACCGGGCAAGCACCTTCGCAGCGGAAGCGACACCGAGCGAGTAGACCTCTCCTAGACTCCAGACTTCCCATCCCAATCGGCCCCAGGGGCCCCAATCCCAACCGATCACAAGCAATAACAGGAGCCACCATGCCCGAAGCAGTCATCGTCGCCACCTCCCGCACGCCCATCGGGCGAGCCGTCAAGGGCTCGCTGGCCGACGTACGTCCCGACGACATGTCGGCATTCATCATCGAAGACGTGCTCGGCAAAGTTCCCCAGATCGACGGGGCCGATGTCGAGGACGTGATGTGGGGCTGCGCCCAGCCCGCGGGCGAGGCCGGCTACAACATCGCCCGACTGTCGGGGCTGCTGGCCGGGCTCGACGTGCCCGGCGTGACCGTGAACCGCTACTGCTCCTCGTCGCTTCAAACCATCCGCATGGCGGCCCACGCGGTGCGGGCCGGCGAGGGCGACGTGTTCGTGTCCGGCGGGGTGGAGTGTGTGAGCCGTTTCGCGGCCGGGGCGGCCGACCGGGGCGGCAAGAACGACAAGTTCGCCGAAGCCGAGGCCCGCTCAGCCGACCGCAGTGGCGAGGGCACCCCGGTGTGGGAGCCCCCCGAGGGCCTGCCCGACATCTACATCGCCATGGGCCAGACCGCCGAGAACGTGGCCCAAGCCTGGAACGTGAGCCGCGAGCGCCAAGACGAGTTCGGGGTCAGGTCGCAGAACCGGGCCGAGGCCGCCCAAGAGCGGGGCTTCTTCGAGAGGGAGATCACCCCGTATCCGCTGGCCGACGGCACGCTGGTGAGCAAAGACGACGGCATCCGGGCCGGCACCGTTATCGAGAAGGTCTCGCAGCTCAATCCGGTTTTTCGGCCCGACGGGACAGTTACCGCGGGCAATGCCTGCCCGCTCAACGACGGGGCCGCCGCGGTGGTGGTGATGAGCGACACCAAGGCCGCCGAGCTGGGCGTGAAGCCGCTGGCCCGGATCGTGGCCTCGGGGGTGGCCGCGGTGAATCCGGAGATAATGGGCCTCGGCCCCATTCCGGCCATCACCCAGGTGCTGGAGCGGGCCGGCATGACCATCGATGACGTCGACCTGGTGGAGATCAATGAGGCCTTTGCCGCCCAGGTGATCCCCAGCGCCGACGAGTTGGGCATCGACTACGACAAGCTCAACGTGAACGGCGGGGCCATCGCCCTGGGCCATCCCTTCGGCATGACCGGCGCTCGCATCATGGGCACGCTGTTGAACGGGCTGGAGGACGCCGACAAGACAATCGGGGTCGAGAGCATGTGCGTGGGCGGCGGCCAGGGCATGGCCATGATCGTGGAACGCCTTAGCTAGGCCCCACCATCATCATCTGGGCTAGATAGGACCTTAAGCGAAGGGGTCGGCTGCGCCGGTGCGGACCCCAGGGGTAAACGTGACCGGCATCGACACCACGCCGGTCATCAGCAGGTTGCCGGGATAGGGCTTGAATCCCTCGAGGTCTATTTCGTAGTCGCCGATGCGGGCGAGGACGTCTCGCAGCATCAGCTCCGACTCTATGCGGGCGATCGACGAGCCGATGCAGCGGTGACCGCCCAGCCCGAACGCCAAGTGCTTGTTCACCTCGCGGTCGATGCGCACCTCGTCGGGAGCATCGAACACGGCGGGATCGTGGTTGGCCGTCACCCAGCTGATGAATACGATGTCGCCCCGCTTGATCTGGCGGCCGCCCAGTTCCACGTCGCGGGTGGCGGTGCGGGTAAGGGTCTCGCTGGGGCTGTAGTGGCGCAAGAACTCCTCCACCGCGGCCGGGATCAGGCTCGGATCCTCGATGAGCCCGGCGCGGTCCTCGGGGTGGGTGCCCAAGTGGTGCAGCCCCCACGACACCAACGAGGTAGTGGTGTCGAGGCCGCCCGCCACCAGATTCCACATGATGGCGGTGATCTCGTCGTCGCTCAGCATCCGGCCATCCAGCGGCGACGACACCAACGCAGTGGTGACGTCGTCGGCCGGATTGCCCCGGCGGAATGCGGCGAAGTCGCGCAGCTCCCCCCACATGTCCGGCTGGTGGGCAATTGCGCTTTTGTACCGCTCGTCGGTGGGCTCGTACGACGAGGTGGCGTGGAAGAAGTCGGCGTAGTGCTGCCAGTTGGACGAGACCATGCCCATCATCTCCAGCGTGAGCACGGCGGGCACCGGCGTGGTGTAGTCGAGCACCAAGTCGGCCGCGCCCGACTCGATGATCTCGTCGATGAACCACGCAGACACCGCCTCCATCCGGGGGCGGTTGCTCTCCACCGCGTTGATGGTCATGAGCGGGTTCAGCACCCGCCGCAGGTCGGCGTGCTCGGGGCCGTCGATCTCGGACACTCCCTGGCGGGGGATGTAGCTCGGGCGGGGTACCCCGCAGATGCCCATATAAGAGATGCCGTCGGGGGCATCGGGTTCGTACTTGTGGGCGAACGTCTCGTTGTCTCGGGCTACCTGGGCCACCGACTCATAGTCGGTGACCATCCAGAATCCGCCGTAGTGCTCGTTGAACATCACCGGGCAGCTCTCCCGCAACTGGTGGTAGCGGCTATGGCGGTTGGCGACGAACTCCGCCGTCTGATGATCGATGTCGACTGTGACGTCTGCTGTCTCGGCGTCCACGCCCGCAGCGTAGTGGCCCGCTCGGGCGGTCCGAACAGCTACGAGCCGTAGACCAGCACTCCTACGGCGTATTGCTCGGCAAAGAGCTTCAGCACCTCGCCGACATTGGCATGTCGCATGCAGTCGTCTTTGGAAAAGAGCATCTCACCGTCGACTTCCACGTCGAAGATGCCCGATGCGCCGGTCACCAGGGTCAGGTCCTCAATGATGTGCTGGTAGTTCTGAAGGAGGTCCTTGGCAGCGCTCACGGCGTGCTCGGAATAGTCTCAAGGAACTCAATAGGTGATGGTGATGCGGTGCTTTCGCGCCATGGGAGCAGGCTATCGCCGGGCAGACGACAACCCACACAATTCTGCGACCGCTACTGTCGGACCCCATGAATCAACCAGACGCCGAGATCGGCGTGTTCGAGGCCATGCACACCCAGCGGGCGGTGCGGCGCTATCTGCCCGATCCGGTGCCTGACGAGCTGATCACTCAAGTGCTGGACGCCGCTATCCGGGCGCCCAGTGCCATCAACGGGCAGTTCGCCCGCTTCGTGGTGGTCACCGATCCTGAGAAACGCCGCCGTCTGGCCGAGCTTTATCTGGACGCCCAGCAGGAGTCGTACAACAACCCGTCGGCGGCAGGCACCGAGTGGCTGCGGGGCCAGGAGGCCGGAATCGTCGAGAAGGCCGCCAAGTTCGCCCGCGAGGTGGGCGACGTGCCGGTGTTCATCATCGTGGGCTCCACCCAGCGGGGGGTGAGCCACTCGGTGTACCCCGCGGTGCAGAACCTCCTAGTGGCGGCCCGCAGCCTGGGGTTGGGCACGGTGCTGACCACGCTGCATGCCTTCCGGGCCGATGAGGTTCGGGCCGTGCTGGGCATTCCCGACGACGTCCATATCGTGTGCGGCATTCCGATGGGCTGGCCCGCGGTGCCGTTCGGCCCCGTCCGCCGCCGTCCATTGTCAGAAGTGGCGTATTGGAACCAGTGGGAGGACCACGATGAGTGAGCAATCAACTGAGCAGAGTTTTGGGCCGTTCTCTTTGAGAGTTGCCGATGGCGTGGGCTGGGTGGTGATCGATCATCCGCCCAAGCAGCTGGTAGACGGCCCCCTTATCGGCGGGCTGATGGGGCTGCTCGACTCGGTTGAGGCTGATGAGCAAGTGCACGTCTTGGTGTTCGAGAGCGCCGATCCCGATTTCTTCTTGATGCATGGCGACGTGGAGCAGATCCTGGCCATGGAGGCCCCCGCCGAGGTGCCCTCCGAGCCCAACTTCGCCGCGGCCACGTTCGACCGCTGCCGCACCATGGGGGTGGCCACCATCGGCATGATCGACGGCGTCGCTCGGGGCGGCGGCTCGGAGTTCCTGCTGTCCCTCGACATGCGCTTTGCCGGGCCTCGCACGGTGTTGGGTCAGCCCGAGGTGGCCATGGGCATCATCCCCGGGGCTAGTGGCACCCAGCGGCTGGCCCGCCTGGTGGGCCGCAGCCGGGCACTGGAAATCGTCTTGTCGGGCAACGACGTGACCGCCGAGGAGGCTGCCGCTATCGGCTACGTGAACCGGGTGCTGCCCTCCGATGAGCTCCGAGCCCACACCGCACAGGTGGCCCGTCGCATCGCCGCCTCGCCGAGGTTGTCCATCGCCAAGGCCAAGCAAGCCGTGGACGCCGCGCTGGGGCCGGTGGAACCAGGGTTGCTGACCGAGACCCAGGCCATGATGGCCTGCTCAGCCACTGGCCAGCATGTACCGCTGATGCAGCGCTTCCTCGATGCCGGCGGCCAATCCCGCGAAACCGAGCGAGACCCCACGGCCATGGCTGCGGTGATCGACGAAATGCTGGGAATCGACTAGCCCAGTTCCGGCCAAAGAGCCAGCGCGGTGTCCCCCAGGAACTGGGCTTGCTCGCTCGGGGTCAGCCCCGCGCAGGCCGCTCGGGCCTGATCGGCTAGCTCCTGGTAGGGCCGGTCGTGGGTCTGGGAGTAGTCCGATCCCCACATGAGCCGGTTCAGGCCGAACTGCTCGGCCAGCCGCTCCAGCATGGCCGCCGGGTCACCCGCATCCAGCACATGGGGGGTGACCTTCAGGTACAGATTCCCCAGGTGGGCATAGTCGGCGATCGACTCCGGCGCGAACCCGCAGTGATCAAGCGACAAGATCACATCAGGATGGGCGGCCAGCGCCTCACCCAACGCCGGCAGGTACTCGGGCATCGTGGCCGCGCTCACCCGCAGGCCGAGTCGCCGCGCGGTGTCCCAAGTGGCCTCATCGTGTAGCGGCCCTCCCCCGCCGATGGCGAAAAACCGCACCCCGCCCGCCCCAGCTTCGGCCAGCCGGTCGAGCTCAACAGGTTCGTCGACGATCACCACCGCGCTGAACTTGTCCGGGTATGCCGCCCGAGCGTCCAGCACATAGGAGTTATCCGTGCCATAGCCCCCCTGGGCCTGCACCAAGACCGCCCGGTCCACTCCGGCAGCGGCCATCTCGGCCAACAGCTCCTCAGCGGTTACCGGTGCCTCATACACCCACTCCACCCCCGGATAGTCCGCCACCTGAAGCGGATACCGCTCGTGATCGTCAGAAATCACATGAGTATGAGTGTCTACTACGAGCACCCGGCTAGTTTGCTCGGCAACGCCCCCTAACGCCGATCTCAGGGGGCTCCCTGTAGGGCAGATCGGCCACGAAAGGAAGTCAATATGGCTGGCTCAAACCAGAACTACACCTGCTTCGAGATCACCCTCGAAGGTGGCGTCGCCCACCTCCAGCTCTCGCGGCCCGAGGCCAAGAACTCGATGATTCCGGAGTTCTGGTCTGAGCTGCCCGCGGCGGTGAACGAGCTGTCCGACTCCGGGGAGGCCCGGGCGCTGGTGGTCTCCTCCACCGGACGCCACTTCACCGCGGGCATGGACCTGTCGGTGTTCACCCAGCCGGACTCGCTGTTCTCGGGTGGCTCAGATACTGATAGGGAGTCAGCAGAGGCACCGGAATTCGGCCGGGTCCGAGCCGAGACTCGCAACCTCGCCCTGATCCTCCAGGAGTCGTTCAGCTGCCTGGAGAAGGCCCGTATGCCCGTGCTGGCCGCAGTGCAGGGCGGCTGCGTCGGCGGAGGGGTCGACATGGTCTGCGCCGCCGACATGCGGTACTGCACCGCCGATGCCTTCTTCTGCATCCAGGAGATCAACATCGGCCTGACTGCCGATTTAGGCACATTGCAACGGCTGCCCCGGATCATCCCCGACGGCCTAGCCCGCGAGCTGGCCTACACGGGACGCCGGCTCACCGCCGATGAGGCAAAGGCAGCAGGATTGGTCAACCAGGTCTACCCTGATCAAGAGGCCATGATCGAAGGAGTACTCGCCATCGCGCAGGAAATTGCCCAGCGCTCGCCGCTGGCCATTTGGGGCTCCAAGGAGATGCTCAACTACACCCGCGACCACAGCGTGGCCGACGGCCTCAACTACATAGCCACCTGGCAAGCTGGCATGTTCCACCCCGACGACATGGCCGAGGTGTTCGCGGCGAGAACCGAAGGACGCGACCCCGTCTTCCAGAACCTCCTTCCCGTAAGACGCACGCTGTAGTTCAGGACCATTGGCAGCAGACAGCTAGGTTCAACCCATGGCTTCGATTGCTACCGACCGCTATGTCGACAGGGCCGAGATGGAGGAATTCGTCCGCCCCCGCCACCGAGGCGTGCTCCTCACTACCCGCCAAGACGGGCGTCCTCAGAGCTCGCTGGTGACGCTAGGCCTCGACACCAGCGGCCGGGTGGTGGTGTCCAGCTATCCCGAACGGGCCAAGTCGATCAACGCCAAGCGAAACCCCGAGGCCTCCATGGTGGTGATGTCGGACGAGTTCGGCGGCGAGTGGATGCAGCTCGACGGCACCGCCGAGGTCCTCGACATGCCCGAGGCTCTCGACGGCCTAGTCGAATACTTCCGAGTCATCTCCGGCGAACACCCCGACTGGGACGAATACCGCCAAGCCATGGCCCACCAGGGCAAATGCCTCATCCGCCTCACAATCGACCAATGGGGCCCCATCTCCAAAGGCGGCTTCCCCGCCCGCCTAGTTGAAGACAACTGAGCCGGCTTCGAGCCTGGGATCGCCCTCAGCCAAGACGCTCCAATTGTCTCCGGAGCCAGTGTTCGCGGTCGGTGGCGTAGCGGTGGGCGATGGCGGTTTGGGGGAAGAGGCCTACTCCGTGGGGGGCGCCGGGGTAGACGTGGAGTTCGGTGGGGACGCCGGCGCCGTAGAGACGCATGGCGTAGATGATGTTCTCGTCGCGGAAGCCGTCGGCGCCGCCGACGCAGACGTAGGCCTCGGGGAGGCCGGACAGGTCCTCGGCTCGGGCGGCGGCTGCGGTGTAGGGGACGTCTTCTGAGCCGTAGAGGTCGCCTAGATAGCACTGCCAGCCGAAGGCGTTCGAGGCTTTATTCCAGATGACCAGGTCTTCCTGTTGGCTGGACGAAGTGATCTGGCGGTCGTCGAGCATGGGGCAGTCCAAGAGCTGGAACTGCAAGGGGACTTCACCTCGGTCTCGGGCCAGCAAGGCCAGTGCGGCGCACAGGCCGCCTCCGGCACTTACTCCGGTGATGCCGATCTTGTCGGGGTCAATGCCCAGCTCCGCGGCGTTGTCGTATGTCCACGTCAAACCGGCGTAGCAGTCCTCCAGCGGACCGGGGTAGGACGTTTCCGGGGCCAGCCGGTACTCAACCGACACCCCAACGATGCCGTAGGTCGGACACCAGTGGTCGAACCTGGCGTCGTCCATGTCGTAGGTGCCCCGGATGTAGCCCCCGCCGTGAATCGAATACACGCACGGCACCGCACTCTCAATCCCCCGCGGGCGGTGTACACGCACCACCACTCCATTGGCTTCATCCACCACATGATCCGACCGCTCCACCGCATCGCTCAACTCGGGGAACTGGACCGGCAAAGTGGCCCGAATCTCGGGCAGCAGCTCAGCACTGAGTTCACGAGTCGGCACGGTGTGCTTGAGCTGTTCGATCTCCTCGTCCAGTAGGACCATCGCAGTACCCGCCATTCCGGGGCTGAAAAGCGAAGAAGCCCTCAGCCGAGCCGCTCGAGCTGGCGGCGGAGCCAGTCTTCTTGGTCGGCGGAGTAGCGCTGGGCCACTTCGAGGTGGGAGAAGAGGGCGACGCCGTGGGGGGCGCCGGGATAGACGTGGAGCTCGGTGGGCACGCCCGCGCCGTACAGGCGCATGGCGTAGGTGATGTCTTCGTCGCGGAAGCCGTCGGCCCCGCCGATGCAGACGTAGGCCTCAGGGAGGCCGGATAGGTCTTCAGCCCGGGAAGGGGCCGCGGTGTAGGGCACATCGTCCGATCCGTAGAGGTCGCCGAGGTAGCTCTGCCAGCCGAAAGCGTTCGACTCCCTGCTCCAGACCAGCAGTTCGTCGAGTTGGCTTGACGGGGTGATCTGGCGGTCATCAATCATCGGGCAGTCCAGCAATTGGAATTGCAGCGGCACCTCGGCCCGATCCCGGGCCAGCAACGCCAGCGCAGCGCACAAGCCGCCCCCTGCGCTGACCCCGGTAATGCCGATCTTGTCTCGGTCGATCCCCAGCTCATCGGCGTTGTCGTAGGTCCACTTCAAACCGGCGTAGCAGTCCTCGAGCGGCCCTGGATAGGGCGTCTCCGGTGACAACCGGTACTCCACCGACACCCCGACAATCCCGTATTCGGGACACCACCGATCGAACTTGGCGTCGTCCATCTCGTAGCTGCCCAGGATGTATCCCCCGCCGTGAATCGAGTACACGCATGGCAGATCGCCCTCTGCGCCCGCTGAGCGATGCACCCGCACCACCACCCCATTGGTCTCATCCACCACATAGTCGGTGCGCTCGACTACATCGCTTAGTTCGGGAAGCTCTCCTAGACGCCCAGCCCGCAACTCGGGCAGATTCTCCGCATTGATGACGGCAAACGGCACCATCTCCTTGATCGGCTCGATCTCCTCGTGCAGCGGCACAGTCGCCATTACGGCTCCTTCCCTCGACCCAGATGGCTCAGGGCCGAATCGCAGTTCAATTCAACGACCACGAATACTAGGTCGCAGACGGTCTGGCAGCGCCCAACGCGCTGGCATGGGTACCCCAGGTCGTTGATGAGTAACCTGCCGGGCGATGTCTTGTGCCGACGGCTCCAGCTCTCAATGATCCTCCAGCACCTCCGGGTCTTCGAGATAGGAGGCGGCATATCTGCCTCCTACGCAGGCAAGCTCCTCGCCGACGCCGGGGCCGACGTCATCAAGATCGAGCCTTCCGGCGGCGACACTCTGCGCCGGTGGTCGGCCTCAGGTGCTGAGCTGGGCGACAAGGACGGCCCGCTGTTCCAGTTTCTGAACACCTCCAAACGCTCGGTGATTGGCGATCCAAGCGACCCGGAAATCGCTGACCTGCTGGCCAGCGCCGACATCCTCATTGACTCCACCGACCAAGGACTGCCACCCGCAGTCATCGAGTCGGCCCGCCAAGCCAATCCTGCGCTGGTTCTGGTGTCGATCTCCCCGTGGGGGCGCACCGGGCCCTATGCCCATCGTCCCGCCACCGAGTTCACCTTGCAGGCTGAATGCGGCGGCATCGGCAAGCGGGGCAACCCCGAGCGGCCGCCGGTGCAGGCCGGAGGCGTCATCGGCGAGTGGACCACAGCCATCTATGCCGGAGTGGGCGCGCTGGCCGCGGCCCGAGCCGCCGGACGAAGCGGCCAGGGCGACCATGTGGACGTGTCCATGTTCGAGACCATGGTCATGACCATGAACACGTACGCTTGGATCAACGCCGAGTTCACCGGCGACACCAACCCTCAGCGACCGGGCCGCAACGTAGAGCTGCCCTCCATCGAACCAACCGCCGACGGCCACGTGGGCTTCTGCACGGTGGCCCGCCAACAGTTCTTGGACTTCCTGGTGATGATCGGCCGCTCCGATTGGCTGGAAGACGAGGAGATGTGCGGCTACGGCGGCCGCTGGAAACGGAGGGACGAATTCCGGGCGGCCATGCACGCCTGGACCACTCAGCGGACCACCGCCGAGGTGATTGCCGAAGCCTCAGCTCGTCGCATTCCGGTAGCCCCTATCGGCACCGGGGCATCCGTGCCTACTTTGGAGGCGTTCTCCGGGAGGGATGCCTTCACCACCAACCCCTCGGGCGGCTTCACCCAGCCAGCCGTTCCCTACCAATTGCACGGCGCCGATACCAGGCCCTTCGAGCCGGTCCCCGCCGCAGGTGAGCACACCGGCCAGATCGAAGCCCACACCCCCCAGTCCAACCGAGGCGAGCCTGCCGCACTCCCCCTGGCCGGGGTGCGGGTGATTGACTTCACCGCCTGGTGGGCCGGACCCATCGCGAGCCACTCACTGGCCCTGCTTGGCGCCGACGTGGTCAAGATCGAGTCCATCCAGAGGGCCGACGGTATGCGCTTCGCCTCCGCCCAACCACCGTCGCAAGACCAGTGGTGGGAATGGGGCATGGTCTTTCACGGGGCCAACACCAACAAGCGAGACATCACCCTCGACCTCCGCTCCCCCGAGGGTGTGGCAGTGGCCGAGAAGCTCATCGCCGAAGCCGACGTGGTGATCGAGAACTTCACCCCCAGGGTGATGGAAGGCTTCGGGCTCACCTGGGAGCGGCTGTCGGCCCTCAATCCGAGGCTGATCATGACCCGGATGCCCGCCTTCGGCCTCAGCGGCGCCTGGCGCAACAACACCGGCTTCGCCCAGACCATGGAACAGCTCACCGGGATGGCCAACATCACCGGCTACCCCGACGAGGATCCCCAGATTCCCCGAGGACCGTGCGACCCGCTGGCCGGAATGCACGCGGTGTTCGCCACCCTCACCGCCCTCGAGGAGCGAGACCGCACCGGCAAGGGACGTCTGGTAGAGGTGACCATGGTGGCCGCTGCCCTCAACGCTGCCGCCGAGCAACTGGTGGAGTACTCGGCACTTGGCCGACAACTCCCCCGGGAGGGCAACCGAGGGCCGCGGGCCGCTCCCCAGGGCCTGTACCCCGCGGCCGGATTCGAGCGCTGGGTGGCTATCGCGGTGGCGAACGACCGCCAGTGGGAGGCCCTCTGCGGCCTGCTCGACCGCCCTGAATGGGCCAGCTACGACACCGACGACAAGCGCCGGACCGCGGCCGATGCCATCGATGCCGGGATAGCCGAATGGGTGGCCCCCCAATCCGACGCGGACGCGGTGGAAAAGCTGCTCGCCTCTGGGATCCCGGCCAGCGTGGTGGTGCTCGGGGCCGAAATCGGCGACCACCCCCAGCTTCTGGCCCGTCCGTTCATCGAGTCGATCAACCACCCGGTGTGCGGAGAGGTCCCCTGCGCCAGCCTCCCGTTCCGCTTCGAGTCATCACCCGACCCCTGGACCAAGACCCCGGCCCCCACCCTCGGCCAGCACAATCGCGAGGTCCTGGGCGGCGAGCTAGGCCTGACCGATAACGAGTTGGCCGAATTGGAGGCCAAGGGCGTCGTCGGCACCCGCCCCGCCGGCCTCTAGCGCGTTCCCGACGATTCGGCTGGATCGCGGCGGCTGGGGCTGATGCCCAGGGTGGCCGAGTCGACGAGCTCAACCAGGTTGTCGGGATCGCAGTCCATGGTGCCCTGGGTGGCGGGGTGGCGGCGGATCCAACCGCTGGGGGTGGGGCTCATTAGCAGGAAGCACGGCGAGGGTATTCCCTCTGCCGGATTGGTCGGGCCGTGCAAGCCCCGGCCGTCCCACTCGGTGATGGTGCCGGCCGCCTCAATCACCAGCTCTCGGGTCAGCCCTCCGCCGCTGGTGAACATCGCCCGATTGACCGCTTCCTCGAACAGCAGTGCCGATGCCCAGCTCGATAGGCCGATCAAGTCGACTTCGGCCTCCTCGTCCACTTCCTCCCTCAAAAAGAGCACATATCTCACCAATTCGACGTTGTCGCCCGGCTCTTCAAAGGGGAGCATCCCGATGCTCACCCAGATGTTCGATTCCAATTCCCCGGCTTGTTCGGCCCAGCTCTGGGAGTAGCAGTCAGTCGAGCACAGTACGAAGAACTCCCCACCGGTGGGCTCCTCCTCGATGACCGTGTCATCCTCCCCCGGCTGCGCAGGAACTTCCTCAGTCTCCGGGCCCGACCCTTCCTCGGGCACCGAGGTGGGTTCCTCTACAGGGACCTCAGTGGTCTCTCCCTCAGAAACCCCAGCCGCTTCCTCCGCAGGCGCTGAGAAGAAAATCGGCAACTGGGCCATCAAGCTCTCCCAGGCCTTGAGCAGTTCGAGAAGGCGCTGGCCGTCAGCCGGCCAGAAAATCCCCCGCGCCCCTGCTTCCAGCAAGGCTGAAGCCAACGCGTCGTAGTCTTCGCCGACTACCTCGGCGGTGGTCTGAAAGGCGAAGCCGAAACCCGCCTCAATGGCCGCCTCTATATCCCGTTGGGCCCGATAGAAGGCCACCGGCAGATCCAGAGTGACCGTGCCCAATGCCGCCGCAGACTGCGGGTAGCGCTCACTCAGGAACCGGGCCGGACCGGCCGGCCACAAGACGTTGGAGGTGGGGTTGGACACAAAGGTCACCGGCGACTCCCGCCGGTCTGGGGTCAACGCGGCCGCGGGAAAGTCGGGCAACCGACAGGACTCGTCGTTCAGAAGATCCACTCCGTCACCGTCGAATAGCGCGTAGGAACCCACCAAGGCGAAGATGTCGCTCTCGCAGGCCTCCTGGATGGCGGCCCGGTGGTCGAACACATTGGAATCGATGAGGACGATCTCCACGTCCCGACCGCCGAGTCCACCGGTGCTGTTCACGGCCTGGGCCCAGGCCCGCATGGCCAGCCACGCCGATTCGCTGCTGCCGGTTACCGCGTTGCCCGCACCGGCGTCGGCGATCACTCCGATCTTGATCGCCTCATCGCTGATACCAGGACCCTCGGGCTCAAAGGTCGGCCCCGGAGCCTCTGGCGTTTCGGCCTCGACAGTGGGGGTGGGCGTGGCCAGAGAGGGCCTCGATACCACCGGGCCCTCGAGGTCGGGGGTCTTGCAGGCCGCGACCGCCAGGGACAGCGCTACCGTCAGCGCCAATGGCGCGAAGGCGAACTTGAGAAAGCGGGCGAACCCCACGCCCCTATGGTCGCACGTAGCTGCTGCTGTGCGGATGGCAGGCTTAGGCCCGGGCAGCCGCGAAGCCTTGCTCCAAGTCGGCGATGATGTCGTCCACCGACTCCAAGCCGACTGACAGCCGGACCAATCCGGGGTACACGCCCGTGCTCACCTGCTCTTCTTCGGTGAGCTGGGAGTGGGTGGTGGAGGCCGGGTGGATGACCAGGCTGCGCACGTCGCCGATGTTGGCCACATGGCTGTGCAGGGTGAGCGCGTTCACGAACTTCTCGCCAGCGTCGCGTCCGCCCTTGATGTGGAAGGCGGGCACCGAGCCGTAGCCCTTGCCGCCGGTGTAGTGGTTCATTCGCTCGTGCCACGGGCTGGACGAGAGTCCGCCGAACTGCACCGACTCAACCTGGTCGTGGCCTTCGAGGTAATCAGACACGACCTTGGCGTTGGAGCAATGCCGCTCCATGCGGAGGCTGAGCGTCTCTAGTCCCTGGAGGAAGTAGAAGGCGTTTTGCGGGGAGATGGCCGCGCCGATATCCCGCAGCAGCTGCACCCGGGCCTTGATGATGAAAGAGCCGTGGCCCAAAGCCGGCCAGAAGGCCAGGCCGTGGTAGCTGGGGTCGGGCTCGGTGAAGTTGGGGAAGCGGCCGCTGGCCCCGTAGTCGAACGTGCCGCCGTCGATGATGACCCCACCGATGGAGTTGCCGTGCCCTCCGATGAACTTGGTCATGGAGTGGACCACGATGTCGGCCCCGAATTCCAGGGGCCGGATCAGGTAGGGAGACGGCACCGTGTTGTCCACCATCAGCGGGATGCCCTCGGCGTGGCCCACTGCGGCGACACCCTCGATGTCGAGGCAGTCGTTCTTGGGGTTGCCGATGGTCTCGGCGTAGAGCACCTTGGTGTTCTCCTGAATGGCGTTCTTCCAGGCGCCCAAGTCGTCGGGATCCTCGATGAACGACACCTCGATGCCCATCTTGGGCAGGGTGTAGTGCAGAAGGTTGTAAGTACCGCCGTACAGCGACGCGGAGGACACCACGTGGTCGCCCGACTCGGCCAGGTTCAAGATGGCCAGCGTCTCGGCCGCCTGTCCTGACGCCATGGCCAGCGCCCCAGGAATCCCGATGGCGGTCTCGGTGCCGCCCTCCAGAGCAGACAGGCGGGCCTCCAGCACCATCTGGGTGGGATTCATGATGCGGGTGTAGATGTTGCCCACCTCGGCCAGCCCGAACAGCGCGGCGGCGTGCTCGGTGTCGCGAAACACATAGGAGGTGGTCTGGTAAATGGGCACGGCCCGCGATCCGGTGGCCGGATCGGGCTCTTGCCCGGCATGGATCTGCTTGGTTTCAAAACCCCATTTATCGCTCACGGCTCTTCCCTCTTCCTTTCAGAGTTGCCGGGTAGATACTAATGAATTACTGCCGTTTGGCAGCTATCGAAGGGTGGCCCGGGGACTATTCCTTGGGGAATTATATACGATAGTTGACGTGGCTGGTGGCGGCGGGTAGCTTCGGGGCTGCCGTCAATCTGTCCAGACCTGGAGCCGGGTATCTCCTGGCTCCATTCG
>JAJDTA010000045.1 GCA_022827405.1 Acidimicrobiia bacterium | reverse complement strand
GAGTGGCCGATCTCCCGGAAGTGCTCGAATGTGTCGGGCGGCACCCATCGGGCCACGGGCAGGTGATGCGTGGAGGGCCGCAGGTACTGGCCGACGGTCACGATGTCGGTGCCCACCGCGGCGAGATCGGCCATGGTCTGGGCCACCTCATCGTCGGTCTCCCCCATGCCGACAATGACCGACGACTTGGTGGTCAGCCCGGCAGCCTTGGCCCGAGCCAGAACAGCCAGGCTGCGGGCGTATCCGGCTGACGGTCGTACCACCCGCTGGAGTCGGGCCACCGTCTCGATGTTGTGGTTCAACACGTCGGGTCGAACGTGGAAGACCACGGCCAACGCGTCGGGGTCGCCCTTGCAGTCGGGGATGAGCACTTCCACCCGCACCTCGGGTGTGCGCCGGCGGATGGCGGCCACCGCGGCCGCGAACCCGGCTGCCCCCCCGTCGGGCAGATCGTCGCGGGCCACGGCAGTGATCACTGCGTATTCCAAGCCCATGGCCTCCACCGCGTCGGCCACTCGCTCAGGTTCAGCCAGGTCTAAGGGCTCGGGACGTCGGGTGTCCACCAGGCAGAAGCCGCACGCCCGAGTGCAGCGCTCACCGTTGATCATGAACGTGGCCGTGCCCTCGTTCCAGCACTCGTAGATGTTGGGGCAGCCAGCCTCCTCGCATACCGTCACCAGATTCCGGCTGTGCAAAACCGACCGCAGTCGCCGGAATTCAGGACCGGTCCTGAGGGGCACCCGCATCCACTGCGGCTTGCGCCCATTGATGGCCAGCCCCTCGGACAGCCCAGCCTCGTCCATCCGAGATTGCAGCCGGACCGGTCGGCCGGGTACATCGCCCGGACCCATCCCCCGGCTGAACGGGCTCAAGTCTTCGGGCCGCTGCCGCCACGCCACATCGGCCCGGTCCACTCCCTCCGCTCCCCAGCGGTCGGCGGCTCGGGCGGCCACCGCGTCCACCGCCTCCCGCATGGTCGCCCGCCGTCCTTCGGCGGCCAGCGAGGTGACCGCCTTGTCGGGGATGCCGCAGGGCACGATGCGATCGAACCAGTCCAAGTCGCTGTCCACGTTCAGGGCAAAGCCGTGCATAGAGCGGGTGCGGCTGAGGCGCACGCCGATGGCCGCGATCTTGCGGGGGTTGTCGGTGTCGGGATCGACCCACACACCGGGATAGTCGTCCAGCCGGCCGCAGTTGGGCAGCCCCAGATCACCCAGCGCGTCGATCACCAGTTGCTCCACCGAGCGCACGTAGGCCACCGTGTCGGCCATGCCCCCGCCCCGCTTTCCGGCCACGGTCATGATCGGATAGCCAACAAGCTGACCAGGGCCGTGGTAGGTGACGTCGCCGCCTCGGTCGGTGTATGCCACCTCGGCCCCCACCTCGGCGGGGTCCACCAAGATGTTCGTCTCGTCGCCCCTCAGCCCCAGGGTGAACACATGAGGATGCTCCAGCAGCAGCAAGTGGTCGCCACTCCGCTCGAACATCGCCTGCTGGCAGGCGTGGGCATCCCGGTAGGACACCCGCCCCAGCCATCGAATGCGGAGCGGGCTCATCGAACCCTCATGGCATCTCGACGTGCCAGTCTCGGGTCTCGATGATCGACCGGACGTGGTCTAGGAATGCCGCCACGTAGGCCCCGTCGAACGCCCGATGGTCCCAGGCCAAGGCCAGTACGCCCACCGAGTGGATGGCGATGGCCTCGCTGCCGTCGGCTGCGGTGACCACTACCGGCCGGCGTCGTATCCCGTCGGTGGACAAGATGGCCACCTGAGGCTGGTTGATGATGGGGAACTGCATCATGGTGCCCCATTGGCCGGGGTTGGTGATGGTGAACGTGCCCCCGGAGATCTCATCGGCGTTCAGCTTCTTGGCTCGGGCCCGCCTCGACAGATCGGCCACCTCCTCGGCAATGGCCGTCAGGCGCTTGCGGTCGGCGTCGACCACCACTGGGGCCAACAGACCCTGGAAGTCGAGGTCGACGGCGACGGCCAGGTTGACGTAGTTGTGTACCACCAGCTCGTTGTCGCCCACCGAAGCGTTGATGTGGGGATACTCGTGGATGGCATCGCACACCGCCCGGGCAATGAACGGCAGGTAGGTGAGGCTGAATCCGTGTTCGGCCTTGAACTCCTCCCTGTTGGCCCGGCGCACCTGCTCCACCCCTTCGAAATCCACCTCCACCGCGGTCAGCACATGGGGTGACACCTGCTTGGAGCGCACCATGTGCTCCCCGGTGATGCGGCGGATGTTGCTGAGCGGAACGATGGTGTCTCGTCCGGCTGCTCGAGATGGCGCGGGCGGCGGCGCGGCCGGCGCGGGCGGCGGCGCGGGCCGGGGGCTGGCAGTGCGGTTCTGGGCGATGTAGGTCTCGACGTCGGAGCGGGTGATGCGGCCGCCCTTGCCCGTGCCGGAAATCTGCGAGGGGTCCAGCCCGTTCTCGGCCATGAGCCTCCGAACAACCGGCGACAAGACGATGCTGCTGCCGCTCGAGGCCGGGGCTGGGTCGGCGGCGGCTGGGGCACTCGGCTGGGGCTCGGGCGCGGCCGGTGGCACAGGTGCTGGCTCTGGCTCCGGGGGCGGCGCTTCAACCGGGGTGGGGGCGGGGGCGGGCGCAGCACCGACGCCAGCGCCATCCTCGCTCAAGACGGCGATAACCGCTCCCACCTCCACCGTGTCGCCCTCGGCGGCCACGATCTCCGTCAGAACCCCAGACATGGGCGACGGGACCTCGGAATCCACCTTGTCGGTGGACACCTCGAAAAGCGGCTCGTCTTCGGCCACCTCGTCGCCCACCTGCTTGAACCACTGGACAATGGTTCCTTCCATCACCGTCTCGCCCAACTGCGGCATCCTTACCTCAGACATCTTCCCCACCTACCTCTGTCTGCCTCTTCACCTCAGACATCGCTTCTCTCTTTCCGCTCAGTGCAGGGCCCGGCCAGTGAGCGACAACACCGCTTCCCCGAACAGCTCGCTCATCGTGGGATGGGGCTGGATGAACTCGGCCACCTCGGGCACCGTGGCCTCCCAGTTCACCGCCAGATAGCCCTGGCCGAGCTGCTCGGTCACCCACGGCCCCACCATGTGGACTCCGAGAATGCGTCCAGCAGTCCCATCGTCGCACCGATCGGCGATCACCTTGACCAGCCCGTCGGTGTCCCCCACGATCATGGCCCTTCCGTTGCCGATGAATCGGTGCATCGAAGTCACCGCGTCGAACCCGGCCTCATTTGCCGATGCCTCGGTGTGACCGACGAAGGCCACCTCGGGGTGGCAATAGATGGCCCAGGGAACGTTGGCGTAGTCCATTGGCGAGGGGGACTCCCCTAGCAAGTGCTTCACCACCATGATGGCTTCGGCAAACGCCACGTGGGCCAGCTGCGGGGTGTTCACCACATCGCCCACCGCGTACACCCCCGCGGCAGAGGTTTGGCAGTATTCGTCGACGGCCACATAGCCCCCGTCGTCCACCTTCACCCCGGCCGCGTCGAGTCCCAGACCCTCGGTGAACGGACGGCGGCCCACGCACACCACTACTGCGTCCACGCTCATGGGGTCGGCGCCGTCGATTTCCAGTTCCACCCCGCTGCCCGCGGTGCGACAGCCCCTCACCGCCACTCCGGTTCGAATCTCGATCTTGCGCTTTTTGAACGCCCGGGTCAGCATCTTGACCACGTCGTCGTCGGCGCCCACGAGTATTCGGGGAAGCGCCTCCAGCACGGTCACTTCCGACCCCAGATCGGCCAGCATCGAGGCGAACTCCAAGCCGATGGCCCCCCCGCCGATGATCGCAGCCCGCTCGGGCAACTCGGTGATGGACAACAGCTCATCGCTGGTCAGCACCCGCTCGCCGTCCACCTCGAATCCGGGCAGAGTCCGGGGCACCGACCCGGTGGCCAGAACCACATGTTCGGCGGTCAGCGTGACATCGCCCGACTCTCCGCCCGACACGGTCACCGCCCGGTCCGGGCCGAGCGAGCCCCAGCCGTCCAGCACCGTAACCTTGCGGCCTTCGAGCAGCTTGCCCACTCCCTTGTGAAGCTGATCCACGATCTTCTGTTTGCGGCCTTGGGCAGCCCCCATATCCACCGTCGGCGAACCAGATGTGATGCCGAACTGATCAGCGTGGGCCACGGTGCGGTACACCGACGCCGTTTCCAGCAGCTCCTTCGCCGGGATGCAGCCCACATGCAGGCAAGTGCCGCCCAGCTTCTGTTTCTCCACCAGAGCGACGTCGAGCCCAGCGCCCGCGCCGTACAGCGCCGCGGCGTATCCACCGGGCCCACCGCCCACCACCACCACGTCATGGCTGTTGCTCATGGCATTCAGCCTATAGGCGACTTGGTCAACGCAGGATGAGCACCGCCTGAACGGCGAAGGCCACCAAGATGGCCACCCCGCACAGCAAGGCCAAAAGAATCAACCGGCGTGTGCTCACAGTGTCATCAGCGGTAGGGCATCAGCGAGTGCGTCGGCGGCTCCGACGGCCCATGTACCAGCCCACGATCTCGGTGCAGACCACGCTCAGGACAATGGTGATCAAAAGCAGCAGGAACAGCGGCAGGTCCCAGTCCCATCCCAAGAAGTTGACCCGGGTTTCATCGGTGTTCTGGGCAATGAAGACGATCAACGCCACCGCGGCCAGCACGCCCAACACCATGCGGGCGTTGATCTGCCGGAGCAAATCGGTGAACGACCGGGATTTTGGCTCTGCCTCCGGAGTGCCCTGTTGATCATAGAGGGGTCTCGATTCGGGCTCAGACATGGCATCACGCTACTCGCGCCGTGAGGCCCGAAGCAGCGTGACAGAGCC
>JAJDTA010000068.1 GCA_022827405.1 Acidimicrobiia bacterium | reverse complement strand
GATGTCGTCGCCAGCTTCGGTCAACGCGTCTGAGGCGCCAGGGTCTTCGGCGAAGCAGAGCGCGGACTGGTCGGTCCTGCGCCGCAACGCAGACGGAGGAGTCTCCTTGCCTCGCGGGGTGAGTGTCGGTATTCTGAATGCATTCTGAATATCGTTACAACGTGTGATGGGGTAGGCCGTGAAAATATCCGACTCGGCGCGAGCGGTGCTTCAGGCGCCCATCGACGCTCACTGCGTGACGTTGAACTCCGACGGGAGTCCACAGGTATCGCTGGTGTGGGTTATCGATGATGGCGACGATGTTCTGTTCGGCACTGGTCTCACGAGGAGGAAGGCCCAGAACCTCTTGCGGGACCCTCGCATCGCCTTGTCCCTGGCGGCCCCGGAGACGAACGCGGCTGGTCTGCATCGCAGTCTGCTCCTCCACGGCACAGCCACCGTCGAACACGGGCAGGCGGCGGCCGCCGATCTGATGGATCGACTTGCGGAGCTCTACCTCGGGGTTCCGAAGTTGCCCTTCGCCGACTTGCGCGCACCGGACGCCCACCCACAGGTCGTCGTGCGCATCACCGTCGACAAGGTCCTCGGAGTCGGACCGTGGATGGACGGCCCCCTGACGGCCGCTGGAACGCCTGAGCAGATCGCAAACAAGGAGGTCGATGGCCCGTGAAGTCAATCGAAGGTTCAAGAATCGTCATCCCCGGGGGCAGCGCCGGCATCGGCTTCGCCACGGCCAAGTTGGCCAAGGAGCGCGGGGCTGAAGTCGTCATAGCCAGCCGAACCTCGGAGCGTCTGGCAGCCGCTTCAGACCAACTTGGCGGCGTCGAGACTCACGAGTGCAGCATCAGTGACGAGGCGTCGGTGCAAGCGCTCTTCGAGGCTGTCGGGGAGTGTGACCACATCTTCATCTGCGCTGCTCAACCTGGTGTGGGACCGATCCTCGAAGCGCCCCGCGAGGCGTTCGAGATCAATATGGAGACCCGCTACTGGGGGCACTACAACGTCTGCAAGCACGGCGGCCCGCGAGTGCGCGGAAACGGGTCGATCACGTTCATGTCCGGCCTGGCCGCGCACACAATGTTCCCGGGCGCGGCTGGCCCTGCGGCAAGTCAGGGAGCGATCGAGCGCCTCGCCCCGTACATGGCCGTGGAGCTCTCGCCAGTGCGAGTCAACACACTGCTCCCTGGGGTCATCGAGACCGGCGCGCTTGCTGAGTTCTTCGGCGATGATCTCGAATCCGCAGTCGCAGGGATCGCCGAGGCGTTGCCCGTCGGCCGCATCGGTCAACCTTCGGAAGTAGCAGAGCTGGCATTGTTCGTCATGGCGTGCGAGTTCATGACCGGCTCCACGATCCTCATGGATGGCGGCCAGCTGCTGCTGTGACGGAGGCGAGCATGAGCAAGACCCGCGACCAACTCATCGACGAACTGCTGGCAAGAGATGCCATCCGTGATGTGATTCTGAGGTTTGCACGCGGGCTCGACCGGCTGGACTGGCAGTCGGTCCGCGACTGCTACTGGGACGATGCCCACGATGACCACGGCCCCTTCGAAGGTGCCCCAGATGAGTTCGTGGCCTGGGGCCGCGAGTTCCTGCCGAGCTGGACTGAATCCACAAGCCACCTGATCCTCAACTGCCTCATTGATGTGGACGGTGACACGGCGCACGCAGAGACGTACTCCATCGGCTGCCACCGAGCCATTGACGACGACGCACCGTACGACCTCTTCACACAGATTCGGTACCTCGACCGGTTCGAGCGTCGGCACGGCCAATGGCGAATTGCCGATCGAGTCCTCGCGTGGGACTGGACTCGCAAGGACCCGATCGTCGGCGGATGGGACGACGGTGGTGCCGAGTATCGGTGGGGTACACGGAACGACGAGGACCCGCTCTATCACTTGACTCCTGCACGCAGGCCAGGGTCAGGCCAATGACGGCACTCCGCCCAGACGATCGCGCCAACACCCGGGTCTTCGATCCCGCAAAGGACGATGTCTTCACGCCGTCCGATGTCTCAGCCGTGCGGCTGGAGGCGCGTGCGTTCGCGGAGGAGGTCGTGGCGCCCGTAGCGCACGAGATCGCGTGCCGCGAGGAGGATCCTGCATCCTTCCCTCGAGAGGTCTTCGATGGCCTTGCAGCCAGCGGGTTGCTCGGCGTTCCGTTCCCGGTCGAGGTCGGGGGACGTGGCCTTGCGCACCCAGCGGCAGCCACCGTGGCCGTCGTTGAAGAGTTGGCGTACTACAGCAACAGCGTCGCTGCGATCTACGACGTGCACTGCATCCTGGCGGGTCAGTCCTTGCATGCCGGTGCGCGGACAGACGAAATGAAGGCGGTTCTCCAGGGTCTCGTCCGCGGTTCGTTCGTGGCATCGTTCGCGACAAGCGAGCCCGCCGCGTCGAGCGATTTGTCACCCGACGCGATTCAGACTGTGGCAGAAAAGGTCGGGAATGACTGGGTCGTCCGTGGGCACAAGCGGTGGATAACGAACTCTCCCGTTGCTGAGGTGCTCGTGTGTCTCTGTCACCACGTGGGCAGGACGGTGACGTTGCTCATCGACCTGAAGGCCCCAGGGGTGACGGTCGGCGCTCCGGACCGGAAGATGGGTAACCGCGGCCAGTTGACGGCCGACATCGAACTCGATGGCGTGGCGGTGTCAGATCATCACCGACTCGGTGATGTGGGCAGTGGGCTGTCAGTCGCGCTTCGGGCACTGACCTACGGTCGAATCGGCATCGGGTCAGCGGGTGTTGGGATGGCCCAGCGTGCGGTCGATCTGGCGAGCGAGCGCCTCGCGAGTCGGCACGCGTTTGGCCGCCCGATCGGGGCCAACCAGCATTGGCAGTTCCGGATCGCCGACCTCGCTGCGCGGGTGGAGATGGCACGGGGTCTTTGTCTGAAGGCCGCCCTTCGGTTGGACCGGGGCGACCGCGTGCCAGAGCCCCACGCTGCGATGGCCAAGATCGCAGGCACTGAGGTTGCCGTCGACGCCGCGCGGGACGCGGTGCAGATCTTCGGCGGCTACGGGTTCGTGCAGACGCTCACTGGCGAAGAGGCGGACTACCCAGTCGAGGCGCTCTACAGAGACTCGAAGATCGGCGAGATCTACGAGGGTGCCAACGAACTTCAGCGGTGGATCATCGCACGGCAGATTCTCGGTCGAGACATAACGGGATGAGCCGGGTGTTCTTGCCTGTTCTTCGCCGAGGACTGGCTCGCGAGCACCTTCGGCGAGTGGGCGAGTGCCTTCAACCTAGGTCGGCTTCGCTCATCGCCGCTGTGCATGCCTCGAGTGCCTCGCCAAAGTCCGAGCCGCTGTTCGTGGGGACGAGGAAGACGAGCCGTGAGGCGCCGAGCTCGGCGTAGGTCGTGAGGATGGCGGGATCGGGTGGTACGTAGGAGACAGTCACCGTGGTGTTCTGGCCCGATGCGCTGCCCTTTGCGATGAGGTCCCGGATGTTGTCGTGGAGGTCGGGGCCGCTGCGGTCGTGTGTCGGCATCCATCCGGTGCCGATGTCGTGGGCTCGGCGTCGAGTGCCGTCGCTGTCGCCGCCGACCAGGATCTCCGGGTGCGGGTTCTGTACGGGTTTGGGGTGTGCCTGCACGCCCTCGAACCGCACGTGGTTGCCCGAGTAGGAAGCAACGGGCTCGGTCCAGATGGCCTTAATGGCTTCCAGCTGCTCCGCCATCCGCTCCCAGCGGCTCGAAGGCTCCACGCCATGGTTGCCGGTCTCGGCCGCATTCCACCCGGCCGCAACGCCGAAGATCAGCCGGCCTCCGCTGATCCAGTCCAGGGTCGCCGTCGTCTTGGCGATGGCGATGGTGTCGTGTTGTGGCAAGAGGCAGATTCCAGTCCCGACCTTCAGTTCGGTCGTTGCCGCCGCGGCAGCCGTGAGAGCGACGAACGGGTCAAGGCAATGGAGGAAGTGGTGGGCGAGCTCGTCGGGGATCTCGGAGCCGTCAGGGAGGACGCTTGCTGCGGGGTGATGGGTATGTTCGGCGACGAAAAGGCTCTCGAACCCGGCGTCTTCCGCGGACCTGGCCAGGTCGGCCATTCCGATGCCCTGTTCGTCCACGAATGCTGTGATCCCGTACTTCACGTCATCTCCTATTGCTTCTTCCCAACGCAGCGATAGGCCGCCTGGTGACTTTCTAATATGCGGCAGTGGATCTGTTTCGGGCACCAATTTGTCTTGCGCCATGCTAGGTGTTCTATTATTCTGTAGCAATTCCGATATGTGTAACACATAGGAGGGGAGCATGTCTACCAAGAAGCTTCTGCTTTCGATCTTGATTCTGCTAGCGCTCGTAGCTGCTGGATGCGGCGACGACGACGACGGCTCGGCACCGGGAGGTGACAGGACCGTAACCGCCGACGCGGGTGATGACGACGCGGCAAGCGATGATTCAGATGGTGGTGATGACGACGCGGCAAGCGATGATTCAGCTGGTGGTGATGACGACGCGGCAAGCGATGATTCAGCTGGTGGCGATGACGACGCGGCAAGCGATGATTCAGCTGGTGGCGATGACGACGCGGCAAGCGATGATTCAGCTGGAAGCGACGACGTCGTCATCGACCTCGGTGACGGTCGCACTGTGTCGTTCCCTGCGGGGACGGTTCCCAATATCGGGTTCTTCTCCGCTAGCGGCAACAGCTTCCTGAACGTTTTCGTGGCGGGGCTGCAGGATCGAGTCGAGGAGCTGGGCGGCAGCGTCACCTTCTTCGACTCCCCATTCGATCCGCAGACACAGCTCTCCCAGCTGGAGAACGCACTGACGAGCGGCGAGTTCAACGCGTGGATCGTCACGCCCTTCGACGGGAACCTCCTCTGCAACATCCTGACCGAGGACGCCCCCGACGCCGGCATCCTGGTCGCGATCACAATCCTGCCGGCGTGCGGTCGTGACTTCGAGGCCGCGGGCGATGCACTCTGGTCGCCCGGGACGCTGACCATGGTCAATGGCGAGAACACGGTCACGTACAAGATTGGCTGGCTGCGCGAGGTATTCGAGCGCCTCCCTGAGAACGCCAAGGTTGCCGTTCTGACTGGCCCGGAGCTCAACGGCAACACCCTCACCTATGAAGCTGCCCTCGAGGTTGTCGGGCCGGACCGGCCGGACATCGAGATCGTGTCCACCCTGCGGACCGATTTCACGACGCCCGATGGGCAGGCGAAGGCCGAGAACATCCTGCAAGCGAACCAGGACCTCGACGCGGTGCTCTCGCTCTTCTCCGACGTGACGCGCGGTGTGGTGCAGGCGATCGAGGAATCGGGTCGCGACGGGATCGAAGTCTACGACATTGGTGCTAACGAGTACTCGATCGAGCAGATCCAGGCCGGAACAATCACGATGACCGCGCCATACGATCCGCGGGGTAGCGGCGAGCTGGTCGTCGATGCGGTCTTCGACGCCTTTGCCGGCGAATCGGTCGAGCGCTTCATCGACACCTTCCCGCAGACCATTGGCGGCACGGTCTCGGAGCCATTCATCATCGATGGCGACAACGCCGGCGACTTCGTAGCCCAGTACTAGGCCACGAATCCGAGCGAGCCACGCCGGGGGGGGGGGGGGGGTGCGACTAATGTGTTCTGGCGACCAGGCAGCGATTCGCTTCGATCGGGTCTCGAAGTCCTTTGGAGCAACGCAGGCTCTCAAGGACATCTCCTTCACCGTCACACGAGGAGAGGTTCACGCTCTGGTCGGGGAGAACGGCGCAGGGAAGTCCACGTGCCTTGGGCTCGTCTCGGGTCGCATCCCGGCATCCGAAGGCCTGCTCGTGATCGATGGGCGGCCGCTGAGGCAAGGAGACCCTCGAGCCTCGGCCGCCGCCGGCGTCGCCGCCATCTACCAGGAGCTCGAGGTCGTCCCGGCGCTGTCCGCTGAAGCCAATGTCTTCCTGGGGAACCCGCTTTCGAACCGTGGGTTCCTCAAGTCGACGGAAATGCGCCAACAGTACCTCGACGTCGCGCGAGCGATGGGAGTAGCGGCCTACCCCGGTGTACGTGCACAGGACCTCTCCGTCGCTGACCAACAGGTACTCGAGATCCTCCGCTCACAGGTCCGATCCGCGGACATCTTGTTGTTCGACGAGCCGAGCGCGTCCCTGGCCAGGGCCGAGAAGGATGCACTGCACGCTCTGATCCGGCGGCTGCGCGAGGCGGGCAAGACGATCCTCTTCGTCAGCCACGATCTCGACGAGGTCCTGGCTCTGGCCGACACCGTCACGGTGTTCCGCAACGGTGAGCTCCAAGCGACCAGGCCGGTGGCGGATTGGACGAAGGCGCAGTTGGTCGAGGCCATGATCGGCCGTGTTGTGGATACCGAGGCGTACGTTCGAGCGGGATCGGCGACTGCCGCGCGGGTTCGCGATTGCGTCGATGCGCCTGTCCTCGAGGTCGAGGAACTCGAGTTGGACGGCGTGCTCGCTGGCGTGAGCTTCAGCCTGCGCGAGGGAGAGGTCCTTGGTATCGGCGGCCTGGTCGGCTCCGGAAGATCGACGGTGCTGCGCTGCCTGGCCGGCCTGGTGCCATCGGCACGAGGCAAGCTCCGAATCGACGGCGTCGAATACCGCATTCCGCGCACGGTGATCGAAGCGTTGAAGCTGGGGATCGCGATGATCCCCGAGGACCGGAAAGGCCTGGGGCTGTTCGCCGCCATGAGCAGCGGCGACAACATCGTCTGCGCCGATCGCTCTGCGGTGTCGACCGCCGGCTTCATGTCGAAGAAAGCGAGCTACGAGGCAGCCGCGAACGCGGCAAGCCGGTTCGGGTTCGCTACCTCGCGCCTACGTCACGCGGCCTCCACATTGTCTGGAGGGAACCAACAGAAACTCCTCCTGGCCCGCTGGCGCCACAACGCGCCACGGTTCCTACTCGCCGATGAGCCAACGCGCGGTATCGACATCGGCGCCAAGGCAGAGATCGTCGAGTCACTGATGGCCATGGCCGACAGCGGACTGTCGATCGTGTTGGTCTCCTCTGACCTCGAAGAGAGCGCAGCACTCTGTGACAACGCGATCGTCCTAGCCCACGGACAACACGTCGCAACCCTCGACCGAACTGGCGAGGAGATCACGGTCGAAGGAATCCTTGGACACGCCTTCGGAGTCGACAACCCCGAAGAAGCACGACCGGAGGTGCTCACCTCATAACCGTCATGACGCCAAAGAACGTGCCTAGTGAGACACAAATGACGACAGTAGCCGCAACAGAAGAACAGGCCTTCGGCGTGACGATCTTGCGTCGAGTGGCCCGGAGTCTCCTCCACTTCCCGATGGTGTACGTGCTGATCGCACTCGCGATCACCTCGGAGCTCATATACCCGGGCTTCTTCGAGTTCCCCAACATCCGCAACATGTTGACCCAGAACGCCAGCGTCGGAATCGTCGCTGTGGGCATGACGATCGTCATCATCGCGGGAGGCTTCGATCTCTCGGTTGGCTCAACCTTCGCCCTCGGCGCGGTCGTCTACGCCGATCTCGCAGACGGGCCCGGGCTTCCGGTCGCATTCTTGGTTGCGATCGGCGTCGGGCTCCTGGTCGGCCTGGGCAATGGCCTGATCGTTACCAAAGCCAACGTCAACCCGTTTGTCGCCACCCTCGGGACGTTGTCAGTGGTCAGCGGCATCGCGTTCATGTACTCCGACAGCAAGTCAATCGCGCCCGACAACGAGAACATCCGCTGGCTGGCGACGACCCGTTGGTTTGGCCTTCCGGTGACGGTTTGGATGCTGTTCGCCGTCTTCATCCTGGGGGCGATCGCCCTCCATCTCACCGTCTATGGAAGATCGGTGTACTCCGTTGGCGGCAACCTCGAAGCATCTCGGCTCGTCGGCATGCGTGTCGACACAGTTCGCACGAGCACGTATGTCCTCACCGGTGGCTGCGCAGCGCTCGCTGGTGTCTTGATCAGCGCCCGCACCGGGATTGCCCAGGCGGATCTCGGGCGGGCCGACTATCCCCTCGACCCCATCGCCATTGTCATCATCGGCGGTACCTCTCTGTTCGGCGGTGAAGGGGCGATGTGGCGCACGGGGGTCGGATTGTTGACGCTCGCCATCTTGAACAACCTCTTCGATCGCGCTGCATGGTCGGTGTCGGCGCAGCTGCTGGCAACCGGTCTCATCCTTATCGTGGCCGTAGCAATCGACGCCTTCTCCCGCACCCGGGCGAGCAGGTAGGGCGTCAGCATGCGGACCAGTGTTCAGGAGAACGCACAATGACGGCCGCCGCGCTTATCACCGGGGCAGCGAGCGGCATTGGTCGAGCCTGCGCAATGCGCCTCGCCGCAGATGGGCTCGCTGTGGCTGCGGTCGACCGCGACTCCCACGGCGCGCAAGCCACGGCAACGGCGATCAACGACGATGGTGGCCAGGCGGTCGCAGTGACCGCAGATGTCACCTCGGAGAATGAGTTGGCCGACGCAGTCACCACAGCGCGGGAGCTTGGTCATCTCAGCGCAGTCGTAACCGCCGCCGGTCTGTTCCAGCCCGTTCTGACAGGCGCCGACGGTGAGGATTGGGCCTCACCGCGAGCCGGGTTCATCGAATCCACTCCGCTCGCGACGTGGGACCTGATCGTCGACGTCAACCTGCGCGGCACCCTGCTAACGCTGCGAGCGGTCGGACCTCATCTCGAGTCAGGGTCGTGCGTGGTTACCGTGGCATCGGGAGCTGCGCTGATCCCGTTCGGCGGACGTTCCTCGTACTGCGTGTCAAAGGCCGGTGTGTGGATGCTGACGAAGGTCGCGGCCCTGGAGTACGCCCCCCGCGGCGTTCGGGTCAACTGCGTTGCCCCTGGGCACATCTTAAGTCCGATGACGGCCGACCTCTTCGGCGACAGCGAGGTTCGGGCCTCGACGGAGGCGACGATTCCCCTTGGAGCACTGGGCACCCCAGAGGACGTGGCCTCGACAGTCTCGTTCCTCTGCGGCCCCGATGCCGCTTACTTGACTGGTCAAATGGTCAATCCGGACGGGGGGCTGTTCACTCGATGACCGTTGGAAGCCACAGCAGGAGGACTCAGAAATGATCTCACCGACCGACCGAGCCGAAATCCTGGAGCTCTACGGCCAGTACGCGCATCGCTGGGACGCGGGCGACGCCGAAGGTTGGGCCGACCTGTTCACCGCCGATGGAATCTGGGAGCGTGTCGCGGCCTCCGACGCGGTCGAGGAGCTGGCCGACGCCGTTCACATCGAAGGGCGCGACGCGCTGATGCAGTTCTGCCGCGATCTCTTCGAGATAGAACAAGGTCAGGTCCGGCACTGGGCCAGCAACCACGTCATCGACGGTGATGGCGAAGCGGCGACCGCGAAGGTCTACGCCATGATCGTCGACCTCCGCAGCGGGGTGCCCGCCATCTCGGTGACAGGGATCTTCACCGACCATCTCGTCAACGGTAGTGGCGGCTGGCGGTTCAAGCGCAGGAGTGTCGTGCTAGCTCCCTGAGAGCTAGCGGGCCTCGTTGCAGGCGCAGCCGGTAGGGAGGAAGCGACGCACGATAACTTTGAAGGAGAAGCAAGTGTCTGATCGGAACCGGATCGTAATAGTGGCCGGGGCTGCCGGCGGGCTCGGGAGAGGGGTCGCCGAACGGCTACTCGCTGACGGCGACACCGTGATCTCCATCGACCGAGTCGCCCCAGAGATCGAGCCACCGGACGGTGTCGAGTTCCGTCACGTCAATGGTGACGTGTGTGACCCGGACACCTGGGCGACTGCAGTAGCCGAGGCAGAAGAGCTTGCTGGGGACATCGAGGGCATGGTCAACATGAGCGGCGGCACG
Organism: Acidimicrobiia bacterium; assembly: GCA_022827405.1. GTDB lineage: Bacteria > Actinomycetota > Acidimicrobiia > Acidimicrobiales > Bin134 > Poriferisocius. The sequence continues at coordinate 17,487 of JAJDTA010000068.1, read as the reverse complement.
ATCTTCCCTGACACCATCCTCGAGCAGACTGAGGAGGGCTGGCGCGAGATCATCGACACTGCGGTGCAGGGCACCTGGCGGGGCATTCGGGCCGTGCTCCCGGCGATGGTCGAAGCCGGCCGTGGCTCGATCGTCTCCGTCGGATCTGCCGCGCTGAACCGCCCCCTCGAGAACCACGCCACCTACATCGCCGCCAAGGGCGCGGTCGAAGCGTTGACCAAGCAAGCTGCCCGTGAGTACGCGGCACAGAACGTCCGCTTCAACACCGTGATTCCCGGGCCGATCCGTACGCCCCTCTACGACAAGCTCGGCCCCGAGGTCCAAGCCGGTGTCGTCGGTGCGGTGCCCATGGGCCGACCGGGCGAGACGAGCGACGTCGCAGCCGCTGTGGCATTCCTGCTCTCCGACGAGGCCGGATACATCACAGGCACCTCCTTGACCGTCGACGGCGGCTACAGCATCGGCTGAGCTCCGCGGGAACCCAGCCCCGTCAGGGTACGAACTGCCGCTTGGCAGAAAACAGCCGCTCTGCTACTGTTTCGCATTACAGAGTACATTCCGATAAGAGCAACAGCATGCAGACAGCAACGATGACAGTTGATCACGTCGGAATTGACGTGGTCCGCGCCGGAAGCGGCCGCCCGTTGGTCTTCCTTCACAGCGTCGGTGGGGTCGATAGGGACGGGGCGTTCTTGCAGGGGCTTGCTGACCGCGGTTCGTTGACTGCTCCTTGGCACCCGGGTTTCGGGCACTCCGAGCTCCCGGGCGAGTATCGATCGGTCGGGGACTTGGCGCTCTTCTACCTCGACTTCCTGGAGCAAGAGGGGTTCGAGGAAGTCGTGCTCGTCGGAGTTTCGTTCGGGGCATGGTTGGCCGCCGAGATCGCGGTCCGCGATGCCCACCGGCTGGCAAAGCTCGTGATGATCAGCCCTGTGGGCATCAAGGTCGGCGACCGGGAGACCCGGGACATCGAGGATGTCTTCGCAATGAGTCAGGACGAGCTCACCGAGGCGGCGTACGCAGAGCCTGAGAGGCGAAAGCGCGACTACTCAACCATGTCTGACGAGGACCTGACAGCACTCGCTCGTAGTCGGGAGAGCTACGCGTTTTTCGGATGGCAGCCTTACATGCACAACCCGACGCTGCGGCGATGGTTGCATCGGATCAAGCAGCCAGTTCTCGTGATCGGGGGCACCGACGACGGGCTCCTGCGGTCCGGCTACCTAGAGGGATTCGTCGAGTCGCTGCCCAACGCTCGCTTGTCTCGGATCGCCAACGCCGGCCACTACCCAGAGGTCGAGCAGCCGCAGGCGGTACTCGACCTGATCGACAGCTTCCTTGAGGAGGAGTGATGAGGGTCTACCATTTCTCAGAACAGCCATATCACGGCGCGTGGGAGGCGGATGCTCCCTCACTGCGGGTGACGTTGCCGAACAAGCATTGCGACCCGAAGGTGGCCGCAGACCTCATCAACTGGCGGCTCGACGAATGGCAGCTCTGCGACGAGCTCGGGTTGAACATCGCGTGCAACGAGCACCACAGTTCCGCAACGTGCCTGTCGGCGTCTGTGAACATGCCTATCGCAATGATGGCGGGTCGTACCCAGCGGGCCCGGATCATGGCCTCCGGATATGCGATAGCGCAACGTCCGGACCCGATTCGCCTCGCTGAGGAGATCGCCTACATCGATGTGGCGACCCGCGGGCGCCTCGACGTTGGCTTCGTCAAGGGAGCACCGTACGAGATCTCTCCGACCAACGCGAACCCCGTGAAGATTACCGAGCGGTTCTGGGACGCGAACGACCTGATCCTCAAGGCACTCACTCACCAGGATGGTCCCTTCAGCTGGGAAAGCGAGTGGTATCACTTCCGCCAGGTCAACATCTGGCCCAGGCCTTATCAGCAACCTCGGCCTTCGGTCTTCGTCACCGGTGGGTCCCCGGGAACCGCTAAGTCCAGCGGAGCGAACGGACACGGGTTCATCAACATCCTCAGCGGATGGAACGCGAGGACGTTGTTCGACATGCACCGCCTCGCCAGCCTTGAGGCTGGGCACGGCGTTACGCCTTGGTCGAAGTTCGTGTACACGGCACTCATGGGTGTTGGCGAGACTCGCGAGGAAGGGCACCGCCGGCTCATGGACATCGCCGGCTACTTCCGGACGACCTCCAAGGTGGGGGAGGCATTCATGAACCCGCCGGGCTACATGGACGTCGCAGGCAACGTCCGTTGGCTGAAGGCGAACCAGACACGAGGACGTGCGGGGAATCACTTCCAAGCTGCGAAGCGCGACGGCGAGAAGCTTGCGATCGGATCCGGGGTTGGGACCGGGCTCGGCGTGAGTGCTCAGGACATGGCCGACGCAGCCATCGCCTTCTGTGGGACGCCTGATGACGTGTACGAGCAGATGACCGAGTTCATCTCCCACGCAGGGGGGGTCGGGAATTTCGTCATCATGGCCCAGGGCGGCGAGATGCCCCACCACGAGGCATGCGCCAACTTGGAGCTGTTCTCCAAGGAGGTTCTGCCTCGGTTGGAGGAGTTCGACCAGTCGCAGATCCATGCCGATACCGAAGAGCGGGTGCTGAGCCAGCGAGACGAGGGCTGATCGCCGATGAAGGCGATGGTGATTGTCGCTGGGGCCGATGGGGGGACTCTCGAGGTTCGTGATGTGCCTGAACCGACCCCGGAGCCGAGCGAGCTCCTGATCGACGTGAAGGCGACCGCGCTCAATCGCGCTGACCTCTCACAACGGGCGGGGCGCTACCGCCAGGAGGCGACTGCAAACCGGGGCGAGCACGTGATCGCTGGGCTCGAGTCGGCGGGTGTCGTGGTAGCGACCGGACGCGATGTCGACGGATTCTCCCCCGGAGACTGCGTCATGGCCATGTGTGGTGGTGGGTATGCCGAACGAACTGTCGTCGATCATCGCATTGCCATTCCCATCCCAGATCGCATCAGTTTCGAGGAGGCGGCGGCCATCCCGGTTGCGTTCCAGACCGAGCACGATGCCCTGGTCACGCGCGCCCGCTTCGAACCCGGTGCCTCGGTCCTGATCACGGCGGCCAGCGCTGCGGTGGCCATGACGGGCGTCAAGATCGCGAGGTTCCTCGGTGCCGGAACCATCTTCGGCACCATCGCCGACGCGAGTCTCGCCGACAGGGTTCGAGGGATCGGCGTCGACGAGGTGCTTGATGCGTTCGCCGACGATCTCGTCGCGCAGGTTCTCGAGGCCACCGGCGGCAGTGGCGTCGATATCGTGCTCGACCACGTCGGGGGCCCCGACCTCGAACGCAATCTGGAGTTGATGGCGGTGAAGGGTCGTCTGATCAGCATCGGACGCCTCGGTCCCTTCGTCGGGCCGATCGATCTCGATCTGCTGGCCAGGAAGCGTCTCGAGCTGATCGGGGTGAGCTTTCGCACCCGGACGATCGACGAGTACGCCGCCGTGAAGCAGGCAATGGTGGACGAACTCGGTGTTGCGCTTGCCGACGGTCGGCTCGCACCCACGATCGATCGGGTCTTCAATCTCGAAGACGCCACCGCCGCGCAGTACTACATGGAAGCCAACAAGCACTTCGGCAAGGTGGTCCTTCGTGTCTGAGCTCGGCTATCTCCGAATCTGGACCGACGAGAAAGGGGAGACCCACTTCGAAGACGTTGTCCTCGACGGGGCCGAACGAGGCTCGGGCGTTTCCTCTGCGCGGTCGCTGTACGCCCCGCTCATCCCCACCGAGGGTGTGATCTTCCGCGAGGTCGTCCAAGAGCACGGCCAAGCCGAGGCACATCCCGCACCGCGACCTCAGTTCGTGGTGCACCTGGAAGGCGAGATCGAACTCGAGGTCAGCGATGGAGAGGTCCGACGCGTGGGCCCCGAAACCGTGGTGCTCGTCGACGACACCACAGGCGAGGGCCACATCACTCGCTCACTCGGGGCCACGCCGAGGCGAACGTTGATGATCCCCCTCCAGGAGCCGCCAGGTGCCGATGCAATCATCGGCACCTGGCGGCTCCGATCCTGGCAGGCCGTCACCGCCACCGACGAGGAGCCGATCAACGAGCCATTCGGCACAGACCCAGTGGGGTTCATCACGTTCACGCCCGAGGGGATGATGCAGGGCCAGATGATGGCGTCGGACCGGCCGCGATTCGCCAGCGAGCGAACAACCGCGGTGCAGTTCGGTGCTGGTGATCCCGACGAGATCGTCGCCGCCTTCAACTCGTACCTGGGCTACTCCGGCCGCTACCAGGCCGATCCCGGCGCCGGCCGACTGGTGACGGTCGTGGAGTGCGCGTCGATCCCCGACTGGATCGGCTCCGAGCAGATCCGCTTCTTCGCCGTGCGGGGCGATACCCTCACCATCCGAACGCCAACTCGCGTCGTCGACGACATTGAACAGATCGGCCGACTGGTGTTCACTCGGATCGATCGCTGAGGGCGCCGGGGTGCCCGGGCTCGTGTGACACCAGCTGGCCGGGGGCTCAGTGGTTTGCTTGCTCGTAGGGCGCGAGCCGGAGGCGGATCTGATCCGGGTCGTCGTAGCGGCAGGCGGGGACGTCGCCGCCTGCGGTGAGCTGCTTCTGGAAGTCAGCGATGGCCGCCGCCGCCTTCTTCTGCAGTTTCGCGTCCCCGGCGGGCTCGAATCGTCGTGCTGGTCCCGCAATCAACAGTGAGGCGATCGGTGTGCCCTCGGTGTCGCCGAACACCGGCCAGGCAATCGAGTGCGCTGCGGGGTAGAAGTCGCCGCTGTCGAGGGCGAACCCGTCTGCGGTCACGCGGCGCAGTTCCTGACGGAGCCGTCGCATCGTCTGGAAGGAGCTGGTCGGATACTCGGCGATGAGGTCGGCGCCACCGTATGCCTTGATCTCGTTGTCGTTGAGGTATGCGAGGATGGCACGGCCCCCGGCTCCGAGATGAAGCGGGTAGACCTCTCCGAGATGGAGTCGGCGCCGCATCTCGCTTCGGCTCTCGAATCCGTCGGCTCTGACGACATATGAGCCGAGCCGGCAGTTCAGCGCTGCAGTCTCGCCGCTGAGGTCGGCCAACTCGGCGAGGATCTCAGCGCTGTGCTCGACCACCGGAAAGGATCGAAGGACGGCGTCGCGGGCCTCGTTCAATGCGACTCCGGCGACGTAGTGGTCGTCGCCAAGACGTTCGACGTATCTCGTTGTCTCGAGACTGACGAGGACGCGGTGGGCGGTCGCGACCGGAAGGCCAAGTCGCTCTGCCACTTCGGTGAAGGTGAGTGGGTGCGGTGATTGTGAGATCACTCGCATTGCCTCGAACGCTTGCGCCACCGTGGTATTCACGCGTTTGGGCGCTGGAGTTGGCTCGGTGGTGGTCATGTGAGTGGGGCTCGCCGGGGGAGAAGGCGCGTCTTGCGGTCGAGCTCATTGACGATGTCGCGGACCGGTTCGATGAGATCCTTGATTCGGTCGTCGGCGAATCGTTCGGCCGGTCCCGAAACGGTGACGGAAGCAATGGGTCCGTCGCCGCGGTCGAAGACTGGACACGAGAAGCCAGCGAGGTCGTCTCCTCGAGCCCAGGCGACTGCCACGCCTGAGGTTCGAATCTCGTCGAGACGGTAGCGCAGGGCGTCAGGGTCGGTGGTCGTATCGAGGCTCACAGGGACCAATTCAGCGGTGAAGACGTCCTCTCGCTCGGCTTTCGGGAGGAAGGCCAGGATTGCGAGGCCGCCAATCGTCCCGTAGATGGGAACCACCCGACCGACCGAGGCGCGCTCTGACACGCTTCCGCGCCCCTGGAGCGAAGCGGTGTACACAACCGAGTCATCTTGTCGCACGGAGAGCGTGATTGTCTCGCCGGTGAGCTCTCTCAGGTTGTGGAGGAATGGTTGGGCGAGGTCGACAAGGCTTGCCGTACCTGCTTCGGCAGGTGCCAGTTCGAGAACGCCATGACCCAGTTGGTAGCGGGACCCTGAGGCATCCCTGACGATGAACGCCTCCGTTTCCAGCGTTGCGAGGGCTCGATGCACCATTGTCTTGGTCATGTCGAGCTCGGCAGCGAGCTCCGACACGCCGTGGCTTCCCGGGCGAGCCACGACTGCCGAGAGCACTTGGAGCGTTCTGACCGTTGCCTTGTTGAAGTCCGAGGTCAACAGCTCTCTCCCGCTCCAAGACGTCTTTCCGGATAACAGAACGAAGTCTATCTTGAGCAACGGCCAAGACCGTTAAGCGGCAGCCGTTGTTCTTGTGCTGTCACCAGTTCTTGCTCTCGGCCCAAGCCGACAGTGGCTGTAGATCACGGACAGTCGCGACGTCGACTCGGAGCTGTTCGACCAGTTCATCGGGCCCGTTGAACTTCTGCTGGGATCGGAGGTGGTCCACGAAGAGCACCCGAAGCTGCTGGCCGTAGAGATCGTCATCGAAGTCGATGAGATGGGTTTCGAGCAGCAGAATACCGTTGTCGTAGAATGTTTGCCGACGTCCAAGCGAGATCGCCGCCTCGTGGCCGGTGCCGTCCTCGGTCACGGCGACGCCCGCCCAGACGCCGTCGCCGGGGATGATCTGGCGTTGGTCGACATGGATATTCGCCGTGGGGAATCCCAAGGTGCGGCCGCGTTGGTCGCCCTGGCTGACGGTGCCATGCATCTCATAGAGGCGGCCGAGCAGGCGGCCGGCGATTCGGAGGCGTCCTTCCCGCAGGAGTCGTCGGATGTGGCCGGTGGTGTAGAGGCGTCGTGTGTCAGCGTCGCCAGGCAGCCGGTCCTCGACATCGAGGAAAGACGAGCCTTGTGACGCTGCAATCTCCTTGAGGCAGCGCGCGTCGAGGATGCTGGCCCCGTCGCCAACGCTGAACCCCTGGGGTGCGCTCACGGCAACCGGCTGGATCTCGTTGAGCCAGCTGGAGACGTGGGATGGGGGGTCGTCGTGAAATGTCTCTGGGAAGACCCAGACATCGTCGACATACCCCGTCGACTCGAGCAGGCCCAGGCGGTCATCCAAGCTTGTGAGCCGCTCCTGATCGTCAAATCGAAAGCCTTCATAGAGGCCAACGCCCACGGCTGCGGATCGCTCACTGGCGTGCTCGCGGAGGGCAGCGAGGAGGTGACGGTGGATTCGATGGACGCCGTCGAAGGCCCCCACCGCTACAACATGGGAGCCTGGGTCGTCGTGTGCGGTGCTGTGGTGAACCTGCATTCGTTCTCCTGTCGATCGTCGAGAATGGTCTGGATCAGGGGACCGTGAGCAGACGGCGCGGGTTGTCGATCGTCATCATGTCGATGTCGCGTTGTGGTACGCCGGCGTCGGCCAGAGCCGGGAGGATCTCGGTGGTCAGCCTCGCCATGTCCCATGTTGGGTGCTGTTGTTGGCGTTGTGCGTCGGTGCGCCAGCCGCTCCAACACGACGCGTCCTGGGACAACAAGAGCTGTGATGTCCAGCCCTGTCGGACCAGTTCGGCGACGGTCGAGATTCGGTCGGGGTCGGGGAGGATGGCCTGTACGCCAAAGCGGTCGAGGCCGACGAAGCAACCGGTCTCCAGGAGGGCGGTGAGGTAGTCCAGATCCGTCGTGTCGCCGGCGTGGCCCACCAACACGCGGCTCAGGTCCGCGCCAACTGCGGCGAGCAGCTCGACCATGACGCGCCCGCTCTGCGTCTGGGCCGAGGTGTGGGTCGTGATCGCCACGCCGGTGCGGCGCTGCACGATCGCCGCGGCCTCGATGGCCTTCCGGTCCAGAGGTGTGGGCTCGATCACATCGAGACATGCCTTCACGATCCCGGCACGGATTCCGGTGCCGGCGATGCCCTCTTCGATGTCTTGAGTGAACAGTTCCGCCATTTCTTCTGTTGTCGTCGTGTCGAAGAACCTCGGGACCTTCACCCAGACCCCAGTCGTGGCCACGATGTGCACTCCGCTCCGACGAGACGCCTCGGCAAGGAGTTGGGGATCGCGGCCGATATCGAAGGTGGTGTGATCGACAACGGTGTCGACGCCGGAGTCCCGGACCCTTTCGAGGACGGCGACGCACGTATCGATGACTGTGTCGCGGGGGAACGTGGTCGGCCAGTTCTCGGCCACGCCCAGGATGCGCGTCGCGATGTGCTCGTGGGGGAGCACCCGGCCAAGACTGGCCGGGTCGATGAGTCCGGTTGCGGTTGCCACCACCGCCATCGCTTACCTCGCTGCTCGACCGATCTCCCGTTGACCAGGTTGACCGGTTGTCATCTGGCGTACTAATAATCGGAAGTCTTTCTATTATAGACGACATCTGATGAAAGGCAAGAGGTGGCGCACGATCCAATTCAGTGGGACTTCGCCGGCAAAGCGGCCATCGTGACCGGCGGGAGTAGCGGCATCGGCCGCGGGATCGCCGAGTTCCTCGCCGATGCTGGAGCCTCGGTGGAAGTGACCGGGCGGGCCCAGGCGTCCCTCGATGAGGTGGCTGCGGCTTCCGACAGCGGCCGGATCGTCACGGTGCAGGGCTCGATCACCGATGCCGGTTACGCCGAAGAAGTGCTCTACGCCAGCCTGGGAGTCCTTCGGGCGACTCGACATTCTGATCAACAACGCTGGCATCAATCCTGGGGTTGGGTCCCTCCAGGCGATGTCGTTGCCAGCGTTCGACAAGACCATGGCCGCCAACGTGCGCGCCCTTCGAGATGGCCCGCGCCGCGTGGGAGGCGTGGATGAACTCGGCCGGGGGGCCATCGTCCCGACCGTCGCTCGGCAGGCTCACGGCGCTCGGCAGGCTCACGGCGCCCACGCTTGTGACCGCCGGCGCCGACGATCCGATCATCCCCGCCTGGATCGCGCGGGCGCTGGCAGGGCGGATACCCGACTGCCGTCTCGAGCTGATCGACGACGGAGGTCACCTGCACCTCTTCGACGGCACTCCGGGCGTTCTCGACACCGTCGCATCGTTCCTGTGCGGATCCGAGCCTATTGACAACAATCCGCAATAAGGAATAACATCTGAATAACAGAACACCGACGGAGCAGTCCATGACCACAACCGAGACCCTGCCCGATGTTGCCGAGATCCTTGCCAGGCCGCAGCTCTACATAGACGGCGAGTGGACGGACGCGAACGGGGAGGCGATCGACGCCATCGATCCCTACACCGAACAACAGCTCGGCGAGCCCCGAGGCGCCGACATCGGCCAGGTCGAGGCCGCGGTCACCGCAGCACGACGCACCTTTGACGATTGGATATGGAGCGGGCTCGACCCCAAGACCCGCAGCGAGATCCTCCACGGCATCTGCGACGCCATGGTGGATCTCCGTGAGCACTTCGCTCAGCTGATGGTGGTCGAGGGCGGCATGGCCATCTCTCTTGCCCGCATGATGCAACAGATCACCGAGGACCACTTCCGGTGGTACTGCGACGCGGCGGCAAGAGGCCCGCGCGGAGGCTGGGAATACACAATGCCCATGCAGACGGGTCTCGTGCCAGCGATGACGATCATGATGCAAGAGCCCATAGGGGTCGTGGCCGGCATCACCCCGTACAACATCCCGATCATGGGAGCGGTCTGGAAGATCGGTGGAGCGTTGGCCGCGGGTTGCAGCACCGTGCTCCTGCCTTCGCCTCGCGCTCAGCTCACCTCGCAGCTGTTCGCGAAGCTCCTCGCCGACGCCGACCTCCCGCCGGGTGTCTTCAACTTCATTGGCGGCGAGGCCGCAGTGGGTCAAGCGCTGACCGAGCACGTGGGCGTCGACATGATCACCTTCACGGGATCCGAGCACGTCGGGTCCAGCGTCATGGCCCAAGGCGCAAAGACCATCAAGCGAGTCGTGCTGGAGCTCGGTGGGAAGTCGCCAAACATCGTCCTACCCGGCGCCGATATCGCCTCGGCCGTCCCTCCGTCGGTCATGCGTTTCTGTCGGAACTCCGGCCAGGGCTGTGGAGCCACGACCCGGACCTTCGTGCACGAGTCGCAACACGACGACTACGTAGCGCACACCAAGGAACTGTTCGCGGCGATGCCGGTCGGCAATCCCTGGAACGACGACACTGTCATCAGCCCACTGATCCGGGCCGAACACCGCGACCGCGTCGAAGGATTCGTGGACCGCGCCATTGCCGCTGGCGGCACCATCGAGGCCGGCGGCGGCCGACCTGACGAACCCCACGGGTTCTTCATGAACCCCGCCCTCGTGGGTGGGCTCGACAACAGCTCCGAGATCGCACAGGAAGAGCTCTTTGGTCCCGTCGGTGTGATCATGCCGTACACCGACATAGACGAGATGGTTCGCCACGCGAACGACTCCAGGTACGGCCTCAACGCGAACGTGTGGGGACCAACTCCGGAGGCGATCGATGTCGCCCGCCGGATCCGCTCGGGTGGCGTCACCGTCAACGGAGGCAGCCCCCAGCGTGCCGATGTCGCCTTCGGCGGGTACAAGTCGAGCGGCCTGGGTCGCGAGATGGGCGAAGAAGGCTTCCTCGAGTTCTTCGAGATCAAGTCGATCCAGTTCCCACTGAAATAGCCCGACGAGCGGCTCAGGCCTAGGAGTCCCACCCATGCCGATCGTGCACCGAAGTCCCCTGCCCAGCGTTGAGCTCACCGCCGAACCCATCACCAGCTTCGTGCTCGAACGGGCACAGGAGCTCGCCAGCCAGCTGCCGCTGGTCGATGGTCCAGGCGACTGGTCCCTCAACTATGGAGAGCTCGAGCATTGTACCCGGTCCCTGGCTGGGGGACTCCGGGCCGAGGGCTTCGAGCGTGGCGACGTAGTGGCGTTGATGGCTCCGAACTCGCCGTGGTATCCCGTCGTCTTCCACGCGGCAGCCACCGCAGCGGGCGCTGTCACAACGATCAACCCCACGTACGGCGCCGAGGAGATTGCTTTCCAACTCCGCGACTCGGCCGCGACGCAACTCTTCACCACGAGCGACTCCATCGACGCCGCACGCGAGGCGTCCCGCCGCGCGGGACTGCCCGGCGACGTCGTGGTCATCGACGACGACGAGCCCCGAGACGGCGTGGCGATGAAATCGTTGCTGGGAGACGCCATCGACCAAGTCGATGTCCATCCAAACCAAGACGTGGTGGTCTTGCCCTACTCCTCGGGGACCACGGGGTTGCCCAAGGGAGTCATGCTCACCCACGCGAACCTGGTCAACAACATCGAGCAGAGTTCGACCGCTCTGGTATCCCAGCCCGGCGACGTGGCCCTTGCGGTGCTGCCGTTCTTTCACATCTACGGGATGCAGGTCCTCATGAACGTTCTGTTGCACAACGGCGCGACCGTGGTCACGATGCCGCGCTTCGACCTGCTTGGGGCCCTCGCGCTCATCGAGTGCCACCGCGTCAGTCGGTTCTTCGCGGTCCCCCCGTCGTCCTCGCTCTTGCGAAACACCCCGCCGTGGATGACTTCGATCTGTCGACCCTCCGGCAGGTCTTCTCAGGCGCGGCACCCCTCGGCGCCGAGCTCGCCGCAGAGGCGAGCGACCGAATCGGCTGTGAGGTCGTTCAGGGCTACGGCTTGACCGAACTCAGTCCCGTCTCCCAGGTCACCCCACCGGGCGGCTTCAAGCCAGGGTCGGTCGGTGTCACCGTGAGCAACACGGAAGGGAGGCTCGTTGACCCCGACACGGGGGAGGATCAGCCAGCAGGAGCCGAAGGTGAACTCTGGATTCGAGGCCCGCAAGTGATGAAGGGCTACCTGAACAATCCCGACGCGACAGCCGCAGCCATTGACACCGAAGGTGGGCTGCACACGGGCGACATCGCTCGAATCGACGAAGACCACCACCTGTCCATCGTCGACCGGCTGAAAGAGCTCATCAAGGTCAAGGCCTTCCAAGTCGCTCCGGCGGAGCTCGAAGCAACCCTCCTCGAACATCCCGACATCGCCGACGCAGCCGTCATCGGCGTCCCCGACGACGAGAGCGGCGAGATCCCCATCGCATTTGTGGTTGCCAGGGTCAGTGCGACACTGGCAGAGCCGGACGTCAAGGCCTTCGTTGCCAACCGCGTGGCCCGATACAATCGCATCGAACGTGTCGGCTTCGTCGACTCCATCCCCAAATCCGCCGCGGGCAAGATCCTCCGCCGCGATCTACGGGAGCTCGTGTAGCGCGCGTCAGGGATCTTTGCGTCACCACATTGGGACGCCGAACTGAAAAACCGTGAGCTTTGCCGCAGAGAAGGGAATTAGTGGCAGATGGCAGACTCCAAGGGGCCAAATGTTGACCTCCCCGAGAGCGGGGGATTCGCGACGTGAACGAGAGCCTGGTCTCCGGCTTGGCGGTCGCGTAGCGCTGGTCACTGGCGCCGGATCGGGGATCGGCGGCGCCTGCGCGACGAGGTTCACCGAGGCAGGCGCGTTCGTCTGGGTCACTGACGTGAACGAGGACGCGGCCAGTTCCACGGCCGCCGAGCTCACATCGGGCGGGCACTCATGCCGCGGGGCGGCGCTCTATGTATCGGACGAGGAGGCCTGGATCCGTATGTTGGACGAGGTCATGCGCGAGTCGGGTCCGCTCGATGTCCTGTAAAACAACGCAGCTGACACGAGGGCGGAGGTGATTCTGGTCGACACCGAGGTCGCGACGATGGACGCCGCACTCTGGGACCATGCAATGTCGGTGAACCTCAGGAGTCTGATGCTGGGCACGAAGCACGCTCTCCGGCACATGTTGGAGCGACAGCGTGGTTCGATCATCTACACGTCGTCGGTGATAGCGCAGCTCGGCGGCACCATCCTGGCGGCCCACGCCGCCTCCAAGAGCGGTGTGAACGCGCTCATGCGCTGCGTCGCGACTGCATATGGCAAGCGTGGCATCCGTGCCAACGCGCTTGCTCCGGGCGTGATACGCACGCCGGCGAACGAGACACTGTTCGACGACGCTTCGCGCGACATCTTCTAGCAGAACCATCTGACGCCCCGTCTTGGGCTCCCGGACGACATCGCTCACGCATCGGTCTGGCTGGCCAGCGAGGAGTCGGAGTTTGTCACCGGCCAGGTCATCTCGATCGACGGAGGTTTCACCGCTCACTATCCGACGTATGCACAACTGAACTTGGTCGCCGCGGGCCAGGAGTCCGAGCCGTCCAAGGGGCACTGATGGTCTCTTCCGAAAGCGAACCCGGTTCTTGGACCAGTGCGCCTCCTACGCACTGGGATACCAGCTCGACCGGGGAGTGAGCGCCGCCGCTTACCGCTGAGGGATGTGCGCAAGTCGCCCTCAGGCGACGGTCGAGGAGTTCAGCGGAGGCGTTCACGTCGCCCGCGCGGCCTGTGGGTCGGACACTGCCGTGACCGGACGCTCCCTCCTGGCGGCTGCCGTGCTGACATCTATGCGTCACCATTTGAGGTGTTGCGAATTACAAACTATATTCCGAATTGGGAAATCAAGAAACGGACCGCAGAGAAGGGGATAGTGAGATGGGAGGCTTCGAGGGGCTCCGGGCCATAGTGACCGGGGCCGGATCCGGCATGGGCCAGGCCTGCTCCGAGCTCATAGCGGCAGGCGGTGGCACCGTGGCCGGGCTAGACCTCAAGACCGAGGGTGTGCCAGAGGGATGCATAGGGATCGAGGCCGACATCACCGATGACGGCAAGGCCCGGGCTGCAGTCCACAGTGCCGTCGAGCAACTCGGCGGACTCGACATCCTCTTGAACTGCGCCGGCGTGGGCGGCAAGCCAGGCACCGTCGAAACCCTCGACCTCGAGGAGATGGCTTGGGTGATGGACGTCAACGTCTACGGCATCATTCGCGTCACTCGTGCCGCGATGCCCGCACTGAAGCAAAGCAACGACGCGGCCATCGTCAACGTCGCTTCCCTCGCTGGCATCCGCGGCTACCGCAACCGAGTTGCCTACGGAGCAACTAAGGGCGCTGTGGTGGCCATGACCATGATGATGGCGGCCGATCACATGGGCGACGGAATCAGAATCAACGCGGTCTGCCCGGGATCGACCGAGACCCCCTGGGTAGAGGAGACGCTTGGTGCCACGCCCAACGCCGCCGAGGTCAAAGCCGCCATGGAAGGCATGATCCCGCTTAGGCGGCTCGGCCACGCCAATGAGCTGGCATCAGCGATCTGCTTCCTCGCAAGCCCGGCCGCGAGCTACTTCCACGGAGCGATCATCCCTGTCGACGGTGGCGTGTCCAGCCTCTGGGTCCCTCACGGGTAGCCCCGTGCCGTCGACCGCTGAAACGCCGGCAACAAGCGTTGCGGCGGTGCTTGGCACCCAGCTGCCCGACACAGCCGATCACGTCTACGCTCCGATCGGTCGCATCCGGGAGATGGCCCCCACCGATGACCCCAGTTGGGAACGCGGGTTCGCGGGGATGCTGGACTATGCCGCGTCCAAAGGCTGGATGAGCGCAGACGGCGACCGGGTTCTGGCTCACATAGAGCCCCTCGCATCGTAGTTGCAGTCTGCCCCCCCGCAAACAGCCATAGAGCGGAGGTGTCGCATTGCTAATGGCAGCAAGCGGCAAGGAGCGTTTCGGCCGGTCGCCAGTTGCCGTTCTTTGCCGCTCCCTGCCTCCTATTGCCGCCAGTTGTCGGATGGGGGAGGTGAGTTCAAGTCCCTCCTCCGACACCAGGGCCACGAGTTGCTATCTGAATTAGACGGATGTTGCGGCTTGGTTGGCGTTACACCTTGAGGCTGACGCTGTTATCGGCGAAAGCGGGCGAGGGCGGCTCGGCGTCGTTGGGCGAGGGCGGCCGATCGTGCATCGGCGGTCAGCACGGCCTCGGAGCTGGGCATCGCGGCAGGGAGATCTTCGATCGCGAGCAGCCGGGCGACGGGTTTGGGTATCACGCTGGCTTGATTCCATCGGAAGAGGATTTGGCCCTGCGTGCAGCCACCGAGATCGAGCCAGTTGTTGTAGCCGGGGTCGGCCTCGCACACGGCTACGCGGAGGATGCCGTTGTCGAGCACCGCTTGTCCCGCATTGAGGCTCGATTGTCGGTTGACCCAGTCGGTGGACTGCCCCCAGATGTCGCCGAGTTGCACGTTCCAGTAGACGCACTCGGGGATCTCGACCTCGATGAGGAGCGCTTGGCCTGGGGAGATGTCGTACCAGCACTCGGCATACGCCTGATCGGTGGCGCCGCCCAATGATCCGACGACCTCGGGCGGGGTCGGTTCGATGTGTTCGAACGAGTTGACCTCCCCCCGGGCAATGTGCTCCCGGTAGTAGCGGTTCCAGAACGGGGGAACACGGTTCACCTCGGCGGCTACGGAGCGCAGTTTGGAGGCCAGCAGTTCGGGGGTGATCCGAGATGCCGGTGGATCTTCGGAGAGGCATCGCAGCGACAGGGTTGCCAGCGACTCGCTCTCCCAATCCGAGAAAAACTGGCGCACAAGCAGGGACGTGCGCTTGGCCGGGAGATGGAACCACGGATGGCCGGTGGTCCCCGGATCGGGTTGCGAGCTCAGCGTCACCGTGAAGTCGCCGTTCTCGTCGGCACCGAGCTCGGAGACGTGGATGTTCCTCACGAACTCGAAATCGCCCGTGCCCCACTTCATGCTCATCAAGGCGATACCGAGGTACGCAACCGACCCGATGTTGCCGGAGAACTCGTAGTCGTAGACCAAGTCGATCGGGGCGGACTGATAGAGCGCATCAGGATTGTCGAGCCCCATCTTCGACGGGTGGAACCAGGCGAGCTCCGGGAACCTCGGGTCGGCGTTCTCGAACGTCGCCAGGCACGCCTTGACCAGCGACCGCACGACGTGGCGAACGCCCTCGGCTTCGTCGATGGGGGACTCGGTCACCTGATCGTCGGCGAAGATGTAGTGCACCGACCCCTTCAGCTCCTCACAGAAATCGATCCAACCCTGCTGCATTTGAGACATATCGGAACGGTAGTCAGTCGATGATGCGGAGCACTGCGCGATAGACGACGTATCCGATCAGCACATCGGCTTGGCCGTGACGAGTGGTGGTTGTTGGTGCGGGATGCGCTCGATGATCTTGCCCCGTCGGAGGTTGACACCTACCAGATTGAGGGCCGGCAGTTGGATACTGCTGCAAGAGACGGTTTTGATGAACACTGAGGATGGGTCGATAGACGAGATCCTGCGAATCGCACTCAGCCTGTGATTGCTGGCCTATGACCGCTCGCCGGGTGCTGCATTGGCCGCTAGGGCGGGCATCTGCAACTCAGGTGTTGGCCTGCGCTTGGTCTCGGAGTAATTCGAAGTATGCAGCCCTGCTAACATTTCTGCATGCAAAGCACTAGCGTGCGGATCGACATCGCTACGCACCGAGAGTTGAAGGAACTGGCCGCTTCCCTGGGCACCACGGTGGGCGACACGGTTGCTATCGCGGTGCGGCGGTTGCGCCAAGACAAGATCGGAGCTGAGTTGCACGGTGAACTCACTATTGAAGAGGTCAGTTGGCTCGATGCTGACCTCGGGTGATGTCGTTGACTTAGATCTGGGGGCACCTGAGGGACGAGAAGCTGGGTTTCGGCATCCCGCAGTTGTGGTGACCGCCCAGCGTGTGCTCGACGCAAACCCGAGCGTTGTCCAAGTCGTGCCGCTGACGACGGCTATTCGAGGATTCGCATCAGAAGTGGAGGTTGAAGCCGATCCCGGCAACGGGCTGGACGATGCCTCAGCCGCCCAGTGCCAGCACATCCGCGCCGTCGCCTCCACCCGCATCGAGAGCAAGAGGGGCAACGTCGGAGGGACTGCGCTGACCCAGATCCGTGAGGTTCTCGGCCTGATCCTCGATATCCCCGGGTAGACCTCGGTGTCCACATGCGTTGAATCAGCGGAACCTCACGTAGGTGATGTCGGTGACAGGTGTGCGGGGATGTCTCGTCGATGGTTGACCTGAGAGTCGACAAAGCTCTTGAGATCGTCAGGAAGAGACACGTTCATCGTGGCCATGACCCCTGTGTTTAGCGTGTTGGCAAACTTTGCCAACACGCTCATGGTCAGAATGCGTTGGTGGGGAGGGGGTCGATGGCCAGCTCGATGACTGCGGGGCGAGTTTCGGGGATCATTTCCCGAATTGCGTGGCTGAGGCCGGTTTCGTCGGTCACGCGGGTGGCGGCGCAGCCGAACGACTCGGCGTATTTCACCAGGTCGGGATTGCGCAACTCGGTGCCGAGGAGCCTTCCGCCGTAGTTGAGCTCTTGGTCGAGGCGGGTGTTGCCGTAGCCGCGGTCGTTGATCACGATGTGAAGGGCGCCGATGTCGTATTGGACGGCGGTGGCCAGCTCGTTGCTGGCGAACAGGAAGCCGCCGTCGCCGCTGATTGACACGGCTGGGCGCTCGGAGGCGGCCAGCTTGGCGCCGAGGGACATATTCATGGCGAAGCCGAGGGTGCCCATGTACGAGGAAGTGAGATAGGAGCGCGGGTGGGCCACCGGCAGGTACATGTGGCACATGTAGCCCACCATGGTGGCGTCGACGGCCAAGATCGCATCCTCGGGCAGGCTGTCGCTCAGGGCTTCGACGATTGTGGCCTGCGGACCGGCGGCTCGGTGGGCGGCATCGACCTGTCGGCGAGCCTCCTGCCATTCGTCAGAGCGGTCGGTGCACGG
>JAJDTA010000196.1 GCA_022827405.1 Acidimicrobiia bacterium | reverse complement strand
GAGATCACCCTTCAACCGGTGAGCCGCTACGGGGTGGACGCGGCCATCTTGTACTCAGACATCGTGGTACCCACCCACGCCATCGGTTTCGGAGTCGACATCGTGCCCGGAGTGGGGCCGGTGGTGGAGCAGCCGTTTCGGGAGGCTCGCGACCTGGATCGACTGCGCCCGCTCGACCCCGAGGCCGATACCCCGTATGTGCTGGAAACCGTTCGCAACCTGGTGGCGGAATTGGATGTGCCGTTGATCGCCTTCGCCGGGGCACCGTTCACCATGGCCTCGTATTTGGTGGAGGGGGGACCGTCGCGGACCCACGCTCTCACTAAGAGCTTCATGCACCGCGAACCCGGTCTATGGGCCGCCCTGTTGGATCGGCTGGCCGACTTGGCCATCGCCTCCATCGGCTCGCAGCTTGACGCCGGGGCCGCGGCATTCCAATTGTTTGACTCCTGGGCGGGAACGCTGGCCCCTGACGAGTACCGGCAGTTCGTGCTGCCCGCCAGCCAGCGGATCTTCTCCGAGCTGGGTGATCGTGACGATGGGGCGCCGGGCATCCACTTCGGGGTGGGCACCGGCGAACTGTTGGAGTTGTTAGCCAAGGCGGGGGCCGATGTGGTGGGGGTGGACTGGCGGGTTCACCTGGACGACGCCCGAGAGCGGCTGGGACCCGATGTGGCTGTACAGGGCAACCTGGACCCGGCCGCGGTGCTGGCCCCGTGGCCGGTGGTGGCCGAGCGGGCCACCGACGTGCTGGATCGCAACGCCGGACAGCCGGGGCATGTGTTCAACCTGGGTCACGGCGTGCTGCCCGAGACCGATCCTGAGGTATTGGAGCAGATCGTCGAGTTGGTACACGGGTACAGGGCCACCCAGTGAAGGTCGCAATCGTTGGAGCGGGAATTACCGGTCTCGCCGCGGGCTATGAGGCGGCCAATGCTGGTGCCGAGGTGGTGGTGTATGAGGCCGCCGAGCGGCCCGGAGGACGGACTTTCACCTCTGAGCTGGCTGGCCAGCCGGTAGATGAAGGAGCGGATGCGTTCTTGGCCCGGGTGCCGTGGGCGGTGGAGCTCTGCCAAGAACTGGGCTTGGCTGCCGATCTGGTGTCGCCGGCCCAACGGGCGGCATTCGTGTACTCCCGAGGAACGCTGCGGGCGGTGCCCCGGCCCAACGTGTTGGGGGTGCCGCTGGACTTCGACGCCTTGGCCGCCTCCGGGATCGTGTCGGCCGATGGCGTGGACCGGGCCCGCCAAGAGCCCGGCTTGGCCGGGACGCCATTGGTAGAAGACGAGTCGGTCGGCGGGCTGGTGCGGCGCCGGCTTGGAGATGAAGTGGCCGACCGGTTGGTAGACCCGCTGATCGGGGGCATCAACGCTTCTTCCATCGACGACCTGAGCGTGCGAGCTGCTGTGCCCCAACTTGCCGAAGCCGCCGCTCGGGGCCCCAGCTTGGTGCAAGAGTTGGGCCGTCTGGCCGAGTCTTCCACTGCCGACCCCGACGCACCGGTGTTTTACTCCCTGCCCGAAGGTGTGGGGCGGTTGACCGATGAGTTGGCCGACCGCCTAGGCCCCCGGCTGCGGCTGTCGTCCCCGGTGGTCGACCTGGGCGAGCTGGACGACGACAAAGTGATCGTGACCCTCCCCGCGGCTGCGGCCAGCGCGCTGGTGGCCCCAATGTCTCCGACCGCGGCCGAGTTGCTGGCCAGCATCGACTATGCCTCGGTGGTGCTGGTATCACTGGCGTTCAATGCCGCCGATGTCGATCACCCCATGGCGGGCTCGGGCTATCTGGTGCCCGCGGTTGAGGGCCGGACCATCACCGCCTGCTCGTGGGCCTCGAGCAAATGGTCCCATGTGGGCTCCTCGGACACGGTGGTGTTGCGGGTGTCGGCTGGCCGGTATGGCGACGACCGGGCACTGGCCCTCGGCGACAAGGCCTTGCTGGAGGCAGTAAGAGACGACCTGTCCGTCACCATGGGGCTGGATGCCGAGCCCCACACGGTGAGAATCAGCCGTTGGGAGCGGTCGCTGCCCCAGTTCCGACCCGGCCATCTTGAATTGGTGGCCGACATCGAGCGGACGCTGGCCCGGGAAGTCCCCTGGTTGCGGGTGACCGGGGCGTGGGCTCGGGGCTTGGGGATTCCGGCCTGCATCAACCAAGGGCGGCAGGCGGCCCGGGCCAGTGTGTCCGACGGGGCGGTCGCCCGATGAGTAGCCGATGAGTCCAAGGCTGGCGGTGTGGGCCCGCACCAGCGGGTGGACGGCGGCCGGCTCTTTGGCCGCGGGCGGGCTGGTTGCCCTCTCAATGCCCCCGTGGGGCTGGTGGCCGCTGGCCCTGATCGGGCTGGTGGCGTTTGAACGCCTGTTGGCCGACCAGCCGGTATGGGCCCGGGCGTGGCGGGGGTTCGGGTTCGGAGCGGGCTGGCTGTTCCCGGCCACGTTCTGGATGGTCGACTTCACCCTGCCCGGTTACCTGGCGGTGTGCGTGGTGTTCTCCGTGCTGTACGGCCTGGCGGGGGCTGCTTGTCCTCCGGGACCGAGTCGTTGGGTGGCGCTGCCCGGCCTGCTGGTACTGGCCGGGGCCATCCGGTGGCGGTGGCCATTTGGCGGAGTACCACTGGCCACCCTGCCCATGAGCCAGGTTGACACCCCATGGGCCACCACCGTGCGAGTGCTCGGGCCGTTGCTGTTGGTGGGGGTGTGTACGGCCATCGCCATGGTGTTGGCCGCTGCACTCGATCGCCGCTGGCAGGCGGCGCTGACTTTGGCGGCATTGGTACTAGGGTTCTGGGGCTGGGCGGCGCTGGCCCCCCGGGGATCAGCCACCGGCACCATCGACGTGGCCGTAGTTCAGGGGGGCGGTCCGCAGCGGACCCGGGCGGCCAACACCGAGCCAGGCGTGGTGTTCGAACGGCACTTGGAAGCCAGCCAACTGGTACAGCCGCCGGTGGATCTGGTGGTGTGGCCCGAAGACGTGGTGGACGTGCATGGCTTGTTCGTCAACAGCGAGGAGCGACTCCGGCTGGCCGAACTGGCCCAAGAGCTCAACGCCACGGTGGTAGCCGGTGTGGTTGAGGACGTGTCAGCCTCCGAGGCGGCCAATTTCGCCGCGGTGTTCAGTCCCGACGGATCGCTTTTAGACCGCTACGACAAGGTGAGGCTGGTGCCGTTCGGGGAATACGTGCCGCTGCGGTCGTTTATCGAGCCGCTGGCCCCCGACTATCTGCCGGCCCGAGACATGCGCCGGGGCGAGTCCCCCGCGGTGGTGGAAACCCCGGTGGGCCGCCTTGGCGTGTCCATAAGCTGGGAGATCTTCTTCGAAGATCGGGCTAGAGACGCCATCGGCAACGGCGGCGAGGTGCTGTTGAACCCCACCAACGGAGCCAGCTATTGGCTCACCATCGTGCAAACCCAGCAGATCGCCAGCTCCCGGCTGAGGGCCTTGGAAACAGGGCGCTGGGTGGCGCAATCCGCCCCCACCGGGTTCAGCGCCTTCGTCGACCCCGACGGCAATGTCTACCAGCGCACCGCCGTCTCCGAGCGCAAGGTCATCCAAGCCGAAATCGAGCTCCGCACCGGCCAAACCCTCGCCACCCGCGCCGGCCCCTGGCCCATGATCGCCATAGCACTGGTGGCCCTCGCCGCTGCCTGGATGGCCCACTCAAGGGAGCCCACCCCTACCCGCCGCCAATCCCGCTGACTAGACCTCCACCATCAAGGTGACGGGGCCGTCGTTGGTTAGTTCTACGGCCATCATGGCACCGAAGGAGCCGGTGGCTACGGTGGCGCCGAGGGTGCGGAGTTCGGCGACAAGTTCCTCTATCAATCCGGCGGCTTGGTCGGGGGCCGCGGCGGCCAGGAACGAGGGGCGGCGGCCTCGGCTGGTGTCGCCGTAGAGGGTGAACTGGCTCACTACCAGCAGTTCGCCGCTGGTGTCGGCCGCCGAGAGGTTCATGTGGCCGTTTTCGTCGGTGAAGATGCGCAGGTTCCAGAGCTTGCCAGCCATTTTTTTCACCGTGTCGACGTCGTCGTCATGGGTCACGCCGATCAAGCAGCACAGGCCGGGCCCGATCTCTCCGATCACCTCGCCGTCTACTCGAACCCGGGCCTCGGCGGCCCGCTGCACTAACGCTCGCACGGCGCCAAGATAGCGGCCTGTTTCGGTAGCTGTGCATTTGCCAAACCCGCCGAATTCCGAAAGCCTTGTGGGGCTATGGTCTCGGCGGATCGCCCGCTCAAAATCGCCCTTTTGTCGTACCGGGGCAAGCCCCACTGCGGTGGGCAGGGGGTGTACGTCCACCATCTCAGCCGGGCGCTGACCGACCTCGGCCACCATGTGGAGGTGCTGAGCGGGCAGCCCTATCCGGTGCTTGACGACCGAGTCCCGCTGCACCAGCTCCCCAGCCTCGACATCTTCAACGACGCCCACCCCGGACGGATGCCCGGATTCTGGGAGATCAAGACCTGGGCCGACGCCGCTGAGGTGGGCTCGTTCATGACCGGGGCATTTTCGGAACCCTTGGCCTTTTCCATCCGGGCCTGGCAGATGTTGCGCACCCGGATTGGGGATTTCGACCTGGTTCACGACAACCAGTCGCTGGGCTACGGACTTTTGGGCATCGAACGCGACGGACTGCCCGTATTGGGCACCATCCACCACCCCATCACCGTCGACCGCCAATTGGAGCTCGAACATGCCCGGAGCCCGGTCGAGCGTCTGGGCAAGCGGCGGTGGTATTCCTTCACCCGGATGCAGGCCAGGGTGGCCCGACGCCTCCAGCGCATCATCACCGTGTCGGAGTCGTCGCGCGACGACATCGCCCGAGACCAAAAGGTGCCCCGCCACCTGATGCACGTGGTTCCGGTGGGGGTGGACCCCGAGCAGTTCCGCCCGCTGCCCGGCGTAGACCGCAATCCACAGCAGATCATCACCACCGCCAGCGCGGATGTGCCCATGAAGGGTCTCCGCTACCTGTTGGAAACAGTGGCCAAACTGCGCACCGAGCGGGACGTGCGCCTGATCGTGATCGGCAAGCCCCGCGAAGGGGGCACTTCGGCCGAAGCCATCCACAGCCTGGGCCTGAGCCAGGTGGTGGAGTTCATCTCCGGGGTGCCCGACGAGCGCATCGTGGAGCTGTACGCCACCAGCTCGGTGGCGGTGGTGCCGTCACTGTACGAGGGGTTCTCCCTGCCGGCCATCGAAGCCATGTGCAGCGGTACGCCACTAGTGGCCACCACCGGTGGGGCGCTGCCCGAGGTGGCCGGCACCGACGGTGAAACCTGCGTGTCGGTTCCACCCGGCGACAGCGAGGCACTGGCCGCGGCACTGAGCAGGGTGCTGGATAATCCCGAAATGGCCGCCCGCATAGGAGCGGCGGGGCGGGAGCGGGTGATCAGCCGGTGGAGCTGGCGTCACACCGCCGAGCAGACGGTGGAGCACTACCGGACGCTGCTCGACGAGTGGCAGCCCAACCGATAGGCCGGAGCACTCTCGGCAGCCTCTTGAGACCAGTCCGATCATGCTGACCGTTGACTACAACCGCTTGGGCCTGAAGCCAGGCGAGCGGCTGCTCGATTTGGGGTGCGGGTTCGGACGCCATGCCTATGAGGCCGCCCGGCGGGGCGCCCATGTGGTGGCCTGCGACTTGGCGTCGGCCGAACTGGCCGAGGTCCGGGCCACGTTCGCGGCCATGTCGAATGCCGGCGAGCAGTACCAGGGAACGTGCCAGGCCACCCAGGGCGATGCCACCCGCCTGCCATTCCCCGACCAGTCGTTCGACCGGATCATTGCCTCTGAGGTGCTGGAGCACGTGGACTCCGACGATCAGGCGCTGGCTGAGCTCACCCGGATCCTTCGCCCCGGCGGGGTGCTGGCAGTAACCGTGCCCACCTGGTTCCCCGAAAAGGTGTGCTGGGCGCTGTCGGATGAATACCACGCCCCCAAGGCGGTGGGCGGCCACGTGCGCATCTACCGCCGCAGCGATCTCCGGCGTCGGCTCCGACGGGCAGGCCTGGCTCCCTACTCGGGCCATCACGCCCACGCGCTGCACAGCCCGTATTGGTGGCTGCGGTGCGCTGTCGGTCCCAATCGAGACGACCACCGGCTGGTGGCGGCTTATCGCCGGCTCTTGGAATGGGATATTGTTCGCCAACCGAGAATCACCCGAATAGCCGAACGGGTCCTGAGTCCAGTGCTGGGCAAGAGCCTGGTTCTTTATAGCCGGAAGCCAGGATCACAGAGTTCAAGGGAGACCGAGCTTGTCGCCGTCTGAGCCCCACAACCACAGCGAGACCGACCTTGCCGATGCTGACTCCCCTGCCCTTGGAGGCAGCGATTCCGACGGGCCTTGCGTGGCCGGCGTCTTGTCGGCAGCCGAGCTGGCGCAAACCGCCGACAGCATCGCCGATTGGCAATTGCCCAACGGGATGATCCCCTGGTTCCCCGGCGGCCATGCCGACCCGTGGAACCATGTGGAGGCGGCCATGGCCCTCACTGTCATGGGCCGCCGTGCCGAAGCCGAGCGGGCCTATCAGTGGTTGGTAGACCATCAGCGCCCCGATGGCGCTTGGCACCAGTACTACGTGGCCGACGGCGTGGAGCAGGACAAGCTCGATGCCAACTGCGTGGCCTACGTGGCCTCCGGCGTGTGGCACCACTTCCTGAGTACCGGCGACCGGAGCTTTCTGGATTCGATGTGGCCGGTGGTGGAGCGAGCGGTGGACTTCGTGCTCGATTTGCAGCTCCCCCGAGGCGAGATCCGCTGGGCCCGCCACGCCGACGGCACGCCGTGGTCGTTCGCCCTGCTGACCGGTTCGTCCAGCATCTGCCACAGTCTGCGGGCCGCTATCGCCACCGGCGAGGAGTTGGGCCACGAGCGGCCCGACTGGGAGCTGAGCGCCGCCCGGCTGGCCGATGTGATCCGCACCCAGCCCGATGCCTTCGCCCCCAAGGACCGCTGGGCTATGGACTGGTACTACCCCGTCCTGGCTGGCGCGGTCACAGGCCAGGAGGGCCGCACCAGGCTGGCCTCTCGCTTCGACACCTTTGTGATGGACGGTCTCGGGGTGCGCTGCGTGTCGGACAGGCCCTGGGTCACCGCCGCGGAGACCTGCGAAAGCGTCATCGCCCACCTGGGCGTGGGCCGACGAGACATCGCCGCCGAAATGTTTGAGTGGGTGCAAAACCTGCGGGCCGACGACGGCTCCTATTTCACCGGCATGGTCCACCCCGAACGGATTCACTTCCCCGCCGACGAACGCACCAGCTACACCGCCGCCGCCGTCATCCTGGCCGCCGACGCCCTCTCCAGCGCCTCCCCCGCCTCCACCCTGTTCTCCAACCACCGCACCCTCCCCGAACTAATCACCATCGGCTAACGCATCCAGGCGGACATTGCATGAGCGAGCATAACCAAATCGACCTAGTTGAGCTTAGAGCTTCATCCCCAGAAGAACGAGACAGATTAACAGAATTCTATGCCAAGTCATTCGGCTGGAAATACACCGACTGGGGTGAGCTATATAGCGACACGCACGACAGTGGCCTCACGAGTGGGATAGACGTAGAGCCCAAGCAATCAAACAAAACTCTAGTCGTCATCTACAGCAATAATCTTGATGCATCCATGAAGACTATTGTTGATGCAGGAGGCGAAATAGCTGTAGAAACTTACGAGTTTCCGGGTGGAAAGCGATTCCACTTTCATGATCCAGTCGGTAACGAAATAGCAGTTTGGTCGGACAAGTAAACCAAACCACCTGACCGGTTAGAAGAACTCAAGGAACTCTCCCTGCTAATCTCATTGGCCCGAATAGCGGTATGGAAATTGGTCTAGGCTATGGGCCGAGTCTCCGACCGTCAGGTCTGAATCAAATTCTCGGGGATTTCCATCAGCAGCGAGGGATCTGGTTCCACAGCTGCCACACGTGAGTTGTAGGTATCGAAGAGCTGGCGAAACACCCGGCGGATATCTGCTTTCGAATAGCTGGCCATCGCATCGATGTTTCTCGAAAGGAAATCTTCAATGCCACTGACCGAGACAAGGGCTTCGATGCCAATGTACTCGGCGAGAGTTCGGGCCGTTCCTATTCTGGCTTCAGCCGTCAGGATCCTGGGTCGGAAACCCAATTCAATATTGGCTTGGCAATTCGCCAGCAGCGCCTCGGTCGGATCTACGGCCACATGAATCATGGCGTCATTGATCACGAAGTCGCATGTGTGGCCTCCCTGCTGATCGGTGGTTGTGAGGCTCTGGGTTCCAATATCGAGATCGGGATACATGACCTCCAGCATCGCTCCAATGAGATGATGCGCTACTACACCGGTTGAGTCCATGCCCCTCTCGCTAGCCGAAGCAAGCAGTTGGTCGATCATGTAGCCGGTGCGCCTGCCTAAGTCGATCTCTAGACAGAGGCGCTGGCGACCACTTGGTTCGTCATTGCACCCGTTGGTGTTGCTCTTCACGGCATCGGTGACCTGATCTGTAGGTCCAGCGCCTCGGGCCAGACATTGACAATTCAAATGACCATAGCCGTGCCCACTGACACTTACGCGCATCAGCATGCCGAATGCTCCATAGCTACCGTTGGCCTATGACCGGGCTAGAGGAGGAGTCATTGGCGTCGTCGGAAGCGACCCGGAAAACGATGCAGGGCAACCGGAGCGGCGGCATCAAACCGGAGATGCGGTTAGCACCACCCCGGAAGAGAGGGGTTTTGGCAAACGAGAGTTTCTGCGTCAGACTAGACGACATAGTATAGTACATTCTTATAGTCAAACATAAGGATGAAAAGGTAGACAGATGAGCAGCGCCCTCGTGAACAAGTTGACATCTATTGCTGATTCGACCCGGCTCACGCACGACGACATCGGGCAGATCGTGGATGCGAGTGGGCGATCGGTGGGCCGCTGGTCCAGAGGGGTTACCGAACCACAGCGTCTCTCTCGCCAACGTCTCTTGGAGCTCGCCTACGTCGCAAAGGAGCTTGAGGCGGTGCTGGACTCTGAGTATTCGAATCTCTGGATACTGTCGCCTAACCGCCTCCTCAATGGCGACACACCAGCGGAGAGGATCCACAACGGCGAATTCAAGTCCGTCGTGGCGGTTATCGAAGCTCTGGCAGACGGTGTCGTCGTTTAGACACATACGTCCAGATCATGGCTTCTCGCGATCTATACAGAATCCTGGATGAACTCGAACCATCGCAGATCAATGGCATCTTCTTTCGGCACACCGGACCCGATCGAGACCCGCTTTCCGGTTTCGGCGCCAGCCTGATGGGGGGTCGATGGAACCCGCAGGGAACCGAAACCGTTTACTTGGCGAGACCCCTGGCGACCTGCCGGGCTGAGTTCCACCGCATGGCGGCGGGCCAGGGTTCGGGACCAAAGTCGTTCCTGCCCCGAATGGTCCACACCGTCGCCATCACAGACCTCACGGTGGCCGACCTCACGGTTGAGGGCGCAATGGCCGCCTTAGGACTTTTGACCGAAGCCCTCGCCGGGCCATTCGAACCGTGTCAACTTGTCGGGGACGCAGCAGCCACGCTGGGCCTTAAGGGTGTTCTCGCCCCCTCTGCCGCAGACAGCGGTGAAGTGCTTGCTGTCTTTTTGCGTCACACCCGCCCCGGCGATTTGACTGTGCTCCGCTCCAAAAGAATCGAAGACGAGCAGTGGCAACATCTTGAGTAGAACCGACTGACCAATTTGCCGCTGCGTGGGCACCGGTAGCAGTAGGGACAACGCCAACTCACGACACCCCACTGATCTCGTCGCTACCATCGGCCTATGAGCGGGCTGCCGGAGGGGTCTTGGGCTTCTTCGGAGGCGACCCGTAAGTCGATGCAGGGGAATCGCAGCCGGGATACCAAGCCGGAGTTGGCGGTTCGCTCCGCGGTGCATCGGCGAGGGTTGCGCTACCGGGTTGCAGCTCGGCCGCTACCGGAGTTGCGCCGGACGGCCGATCTGGTATTTCGCAAGGCCAAGATTGCGGTGTTCGTGGACGGTTGCTATTGGCACGGCTGTCCGGAGCACCACACTCAGCCGGCCACCAACCCCGAATACTGGTCCGACAAGATCACCGTCAATATCGCCCGCGATCAGGACACCGACGCCCACCTTCAAGAAGCCGGCTGGACCGTCCTCCGCTTCTGGGAACACGAAAACCCGGAAGCTGTTGCCGAAGCTGTGGAGCGATCAGTACGCGCTGCCTTGCGGCTGGGGAATCGCTGAGAACTGCTCGCTGGTTAGCGGATGATGCCGCAGCCTACGCGGCCGCCGGCGCCGCCGATGGGCTGGGTGAGGTGATCGTCGGGGTTCTCGTGGATGACCAACGTGGAGCCGTCGGCATCGAGCAACGAGGGCATTGACCCGCCAGAAATGGTCACCAGCGAGGTGAAGAACTCGGCTTGGGCAATGCCGTCGGCCGCCGCGTACAGGTTGGGCAGGTCGCCGTTGTCGTGGTTGTCCACCGTGCGCTGAGGGTTCTTCAGGCCGTGCTGGGCTTCATCGGTGGCCGTGAGGTGACCGCCGGCCGCCTTGAAGTCAGGAGTGCAGGCACCAACTTCGTGCAGGTGGATGCCGTGCGCGCCGGGGGTGAGGCCACTCATCGACATCGTGATCAGCACCCCTGTCGGCCCCTGCTCAAACTCGGCGCTGCCCACAACATCGCCATCGGGGTTGACAATGCTGGCCGAGGCTGTGGCACCAACCCGGTCAGCCTCGTAAGCCTGCCCGTTGTCGTCGCTCCCGCAGGCCGCGGCCATCAAAAGGAAGCAGGCAACAAGAGCAGGGATTCTCCAAATGCTCCAGGAAATCATGGGAGCGAGGCTATATCGCGCTACAGGCTTAACCGCGCCAATGAAGTTCAGCAGCGGAAGCGGTGGGCGCGGGACTGGCGGCGGGTGGCGATTTGGGCGGCGCGTTGGTCGGGGGTGAAGCGGGTCACGAAGTCGGGGAGGTGGTCTTGGATCTCAGCAAAGGGAACTACCACGCCCTCGGGAGTGGGCATCGTTGAGCTGAGGACCCAGCGGAAGGTGATGAGGGCTTCGGGGCGGCCCTCGGTGTCGAGCCAGTTCTGCACGCCGGGGTCGTGGTGGGCCACCACGATGCGGAAGCGGCCGTCGGGGTCCACCGCGATCTGGGCGTGGTTGAGGCTCACGGTGCGGTTGGGGAAGTCCAGTGACTCGAACCAGGCATAGCTGTAGAGCATGAACGACCAGTACTGGGCTTCGGGCACATCGCAGGTCACCACGAGGGCCTCATCGAGCCCCAGGTCGTAGGAGCAGCCGCCGTAGCCGATGGCGTCGGCCCCGCCAGGCACCGAGCGGGGGCCGTAGAAAACGTTGGGCGGCGCGGCCCGACGGCTGCGCTCCATCCATTGGTTCCAAAACACCAAGGCGTCCTCGGCCCAGGCCATGGCCCGGTCCAAACCATCGGCGAATCCAGCGGGATCAAGCGGCCCAGGGCGCTCGCCCTCGCTACCCACCCGCTCGATGAGGAACCGCCCGGGCTCGTCCACTCCCCAGTCCACGTTGTACTCCCGCACCGAGATGTGGTCGGTGTGCTCGTCGATGGGCAGCCAGTTGCCGTCGTGGGGAGTGGCGCTGGCTACAAAGGAAAAACCGCCGTCGGAACCGACGGCGAAGTCGTCACTGGAGCGCTCCGCGGTGATCCCAAGACGGTTCTGGTGCATCTCGCCGTGGGCGCTTTGGATCACAAACATCGCCCCCGGCGGCAGCCACCCAGTGACTCGGTAGGAGTGCTCGGCGCTTACGTGGGCCCGCCAGTAGGTGTTGTCCACGTTGGGTCCGCCCCAGCGCATCACGTCGTCGTTGTGGCGGTACATAACGGGAAAGTCCCGATCGGCAAACTCCACCTGCTCAATCCACCCCTGCATCAGTAGCCGGCCCAAATGCCGATAGCCCTCAGCCCGATCAGCCGCCCCCGCCGGAAAATCGTCTTCCAACAGCCGGTCGCCCGCGGCCCTCAGCCGGTCGCAGAACTCCTGCCACGCTTCCCCTGATGCCAGTTCCTGTTCATTGTCCACGGCCATGAAGCTAGTTGGCGCTGGCCCTGAGGATTGGCGGGGCAGATCAGATGCCAGGGGCGACGCGGGTGAGCACCCGGAGGGAGCCGGTAGCGGGGAGTTCGGTGAAGGCGCCGGATTCCATGGCCCGGCAGTAGATCTCGTAGGGGGGGCGGCCGCCGTCGGCAGGGTTGGGAAACACGTCGTGGATGGCCAAGCGACCGCCGACGGCCACGTGGGGCACCCAGTTCTCGTAGTCGGCGTGGGCCGGTTCGGTGCCGTGACCGCCGTCGATGAACAAGAAGGCCAGCGGGGTGGACCAGTTTCGGGCGATGGCCACTGAGTCGCCCACTAAAGCCACCACGCTGGCCTCCAATCCGGCCTCATACACGGTTCGGCGGAAATGGGGCAGGGTGTCAATAAGGCCGACGGCGGAATCCACCAAATCAGGCTCGTGCCACTCCCAGCCCGGCTGGTTCTCCTCTGATCCCCGGTGGTGATCCAACGCGAACAGCACCCTGCGCTGGGATCGGGCGGCGTCGCCCAGATACACCGACGACTTGCCGCAGTAGCTGCCCACCTCGAGCAGCGGCCCGGCAACCTCCAAATCGCACGCTGCTTGATGGAGAGCCAGCCCCTCATCGGGGGGCATGAACCCCCGGGCAGCCTCAGCGAACGCCCGCCGACTGGGGTCCATCGCCTGAAGTCTCCAGAGGTGCCATCGAGGGTCCTTCGCCTTCTGCCAGGGTGCCGAACAGGTAGCGATCGCACACCGCGTACTTCACCAGCCACACCGTGCCGAAGGCGCCTACCGACGCCGCGGTAATGAACCAGCCGTTGTCGGTGGCGGCGTCAACCAAGCCCACCGCCAGCGACGACAGAGCCAGCCCAGCCAGCGAGACCAACCAGAAGGGCAGCACCACTCGACCCCACTGAGTGGGTCCGCTGCTGTCCCACACCCACCCCTGGTACAGGAAGTAGACCGGGATGTTGGCGATCACGAAGGCCACCAGATTGGACACCAGCCCCGACCAGCCGAATAGGTCGTAGCACACCCGCAGAATGGTCTGACCCAGCACCACCCCCACCGCCGATGTGCCGCAATAGCGCAGCAGGCGGTGCCAGTTGTCCAAGACATGAGCGCGGGCAGAGATTAGAAGCGACATGGGGGGCAATAAGCGTACCCCAGCGCCTCTCAAATCCGACCACTAGGCCATAAGGTTTGCCTAACTCTGGCGGTAGGATCAGTCGGTCATGCAAGCAGAGGTAGATGCGCTCATCGAACTGCTGGATCTGGAGCCCATCGAGGAGGACATCTTCAGGGGAGTCAGCCCCCAAGAAGACCGCCAGCGGGTATTCGGCGGCCAGGTGGCCGGCCAAGCCCTCGTAGCGGCCACCCGCACAGTGGAGGGACGCTCGGTCCACAGCCTCCAGGCCTACTTCATCCGCCCCGGCGACGTAGAAGCACCCCTGGTGTATCTGGTGGAGCGGGTACGCGACGGCCGCTCGTTCACCACCCGCCGGGTGACCGCCATCCAGCACGGCCAGCCCATCTTCGCCATGTCGGCCTCCTTCCACAAAGAAGAGGAGGGCTTCGAGCACCAGACCGACCTTCCCGCGGGCATCCCCGACCCCGAGGAGCTGGAGCCGTTCGTATGGGACGGTTTCCCGGTAGACGACCAAGGCCGGATGATCCGCCCCATCGAGCTGCGCTATGTGACCGGCTCGCCCGCAGAACGGGGCCAGAACCGAGAGCCCCGCTTGCAGGTGTGGCTACGGGCCACCGGCACGCTGCCCGAGAACCCTGTACTGCACACCTGCATGTTCACCTACGCCAGCGACATGACCGTGCTGGACACCGCCACCAAGGCGCTGCCGGTGCGGGGCAACGAGATCGACATCCAAGCGGCCAGCCTCGACCACGCCATGTGGTTCCATAGGCCGCTGCGAATGGATGACTGGATCTTCTTGGACCAGGTGTCCAACTCGGCCTCCAATGCCCGGGGCCTGGCGTGGGGCACGGCGTGGAACCGCACCGGCGAACTGGTGGCCTCAGTGGTGCAAGAGGGCTTGATCCGGCCCCTGCGGAAGCAGCCATGAGCCGCGGCCGGCAAATGGTGGTGGCAGTCGCCGGGATTTGCCTGCTAGTTGGCGCTTGCGGCGACAGCGAGGACAACCGGCGCAACGCGGAGCCACAAGTCGCGGCCACGGTAGCGGCTACCGCTGGTGCAGCAGCGCCGACAGGCCCTGCTCCCGATTCGGGACCGGACGCCCCAACCGTTGCTGGAGGTCAGCCGGCTGACTCCCCTGCGACCGACCCGGCCCCCGACCCAGGCGAGGACGAGCAAGGCACGGTGGCCGTCCAGCCTGAAGAGGCGAACCTGGTGTTGACCCCGGTGGCATCGCTCACCGACCCGATGGCGCTCGTCGCCCGACCGGGCACCGGCGGCACCAGCGGAGACCTCTACGTGGCCACCCGGGAGGGCCAGGTGTGGCTGATAGGCGCTGACGGGGATGAACCTCCCGAGATGGTGCTGGATATCAGCGACCAAACCAATCCAGAGTGCGAAGAAAGGCTGTTGGGCATCGCCTTCTCCCCCGACGGATCGAAGCTCTACGTGAGCTCCACCGACTTGAGAGGCGACAGCTTGATTGTGGAGTACCCCATGAGCGGGCAGTGGGTTCAGGGCGACCAGGGCCGGACGGTGCTGGACGCCGACCAGCCAGCCTGCAACCACAATGGTGGCCATATCGCCTTCGGGCCCGACGGCTACCTGTGGATCGGGTTTGGCGACGGCGGCGGCCGAGATGACATGTTCAACCAGGGCCAGAATCTGGACACCCTGCTAGCCGCCATGGTCCGCATCGACCCCGAGGCCGACGGCAACGCGGCTTACTCCATTCCTACCGACAACCCGTTTGCCGATGGCGGGGGGCGAGCGGAAATCTGGCACTACGGAGCTCGCAATCCGTGGCGGTTCTCCTTCGACCGAGCCACCGACGATCTGTGGATCGCAGATGTGGGACAAAACGAGTGGGAAGAAATCCACGTGCTGCGGGCCGCCGACGGCTGGAAGCCAGGGGCCAACCTGGGATGGCCGCTGTTTGAGGGCCACGTGCGGTTCTCCGGCGCCGAAACTCCCGAAAATTTGGACTTCCCCATTCACGTATACGGCCACGACACCGGTTGCTCCATAACCGGCGGCCACGTGTACCGGGGTTCGGCCATACCCAGCCTGGTGGGCACCTACGTATTCGGCGATTTCTGCCAAGGCCGCCTGTGGGGTCTCACCGTTGATGCCCAAGGAGTGGACACCAGAAAAGAGCTCGGCCTTTCCGTCGACCCGGTCACCATGGTCTCCTTCGGCGAGGACGCGGCCGGCGAGCTGTATGTGCTGAGCTTCGACGACACCGTGTACCGGCTGGAGCCGGAGGGATAGCCGGTTCCAGCCGACCTGACATCTTCCCGCTCTGACAAGATCAGCATTGTGAATATGAGCGGCGGAGAGGCGCTGGTTAAGTCGTTGGCCCGAGAGGGAGTCGAGATCGTCTTCGGAATTCCCGGCATCCAGATATACGGGATTGTGGCTGCGCTGCGCGACGAGCCCGGCATTCAGTTGGTCGTCACCCGCCACGAGCAAGCCGCCACCTACATGGCCTACGGATACGCCCGAGCGTCAGGCAAGCCGGGGGTGGCCCTAGTTGTTCCCGGTGTCGGCGTATACAACGCAGCTGCGGGATTGGCCACCGCCTACGCCCGCTCTTGTCCTGTCTTGCTCATTGCCGGGCAAATCCCCCGGGGTCAGATGGGCAAGAATCTCGGCGCCGTCCATGAGGTCGACGACCAAATCGACATTGTGCGACCCATCACCAAATGGCGCCAGCAGGCCCTTGCGCCAGTGGAAATTCCCGCGGCCGTATCCGAGGCATTTCGACAAATGCGCACCGGCCGCCCCCGTCCGACCTACATCGAGTGCCCCCCGGATGCCCTGGTGGAGCGAGATGAAGTCGAACTGATGGATCCCACCCCCATCTCGCGAATCATTCCCAGCCGTGAACAACTGCAAGAAGCGGCTTCGGCCATCGCACACTCTCGTCTACCCCTGATCGTCGCCGGAGGCGGAGTAGCTCTGTCGGGCGCAGAGCAGGCTCTTCTCGACCTCGTCGAAACCACAAACATCCCAGTAATCACGTCGGGAGGCGGAAAGGGGGCTATCCCGGATAGTCACCCGCTGTGCTACGGCTCCTGCGTCGGCCCCGGTGGAGAGCGGCATGAACTGAACCAGCTGCTAGACGTGATGAAGTCCGCCGATGTGGTCATCGGCATTGGAACACGCTTTTCGTTGGGCAACCCTGCCGGGGAGTCGTCGACGCTGGTGAACATCAACATTGACGACTTCGACCTCACCCGGATTCAAGCAAACACAATTCCCCTGCACGGCGACGCCCAAGCAACCATTGATGCGCTCTTGCCACTTCTCATTGATACTGGATGCCACGAGCGCCCGTCGCCTGCTGAGGCAGTGACCGCCGCCCGCCAACTCATCGCCTACTACGACATCCGATCCAGAGAACCGCAGTACCCCATTTTGGAGGCGCTGCAAAAGGGCACACCTGAAAATGCCCTAACTGTCTGGGATGTCACGCAATTCGGCTTCTACGCTCGCACCCACTGGCAGGTGAACCAGCCGAGTACTTTCATCGACTCCGGGTACTCCTTCAACCTGGGATACGCGTTCCCAACTGCGCTGGGAGCAAAGCTGGCCCAACCGGATCGCCCCGTGGTGTGCGTCACCGGGGACGGAGGCTTCTCGTTCAGCTCATCTGAGTTGTCGACCGCGATCAAGTACGGTATCAATGTCACCACCGTCATCTTCAGAGACGACGCTTACGGCAACGTTGCCCGCGACCTAGACGATTTCTTCGACGGCACCTACGGAACCGACCTCGCCAACCCTGATTTCGTGAAACTCGCTGAATCGTTCGGCGCCATCGGAATGAGGGCCGACGATCCCATGGATCTCGAAGCGATGATCCCGGCCGCGCTCGAACAGCAGGCACCAGCAGTCATCGATGTCCCTATCGGCCACATACCGCTGGCTCGGCCCAAACAGATCGAGCACGTTGCCCGGCTTCCGTGGGCCCATCCGCAGGAGGGGCTGATCGCGTTCTAGTTGTGGCCTGGACGGGGCTTGGCGTATGGGAGAAACCGGCTGTCATAGTAAACGCACGCAAGCCGGTCCAATGAGCTTGTCTTGATGACTGCCGTCTTTCCTGAATCACCGGGAGTATTGGAAAGACTGAAATCCTCTGCTGACAACTCCCCCAGCCGAACCTCCCAGACCCAAACTACGTTGCCCCGCTCTTTCCTGGTGTAGTTCCCTGCGCGGTCAGCTAGGACATATCGACAAGCGAGGTGTGGGCCGGGTTTTGGGAGGTGGCCCTTCGGCTTGTTTGTCTCCAGAGCAACCTTGATTTCAAGACCTCCAGCGTCACCTGAAGGCGATATGAGGTCAGGGTAGGTGTGCGGCTCGTTGCTCTCGAATCGACCGTTTGAGCCCCTTGCCAAGGCTGCCCGCAACAGATTTCCGATGATCGCCGAGAGATTTGCTAGTTCGACCACTTCAGCGAGAGGCAGTGACCCCGTGTTCATCAACTGCTCGTCGATTCGATCCAAAGTTCGGTAAGTCGCTTCTACGGCCTTTGGCACCCATGTCTCTCCCAGACCAGTAAACTCTCGGACAGCATCTACTCCACGGGCCGCACCGGGAGGAACTGCCCTAGGCTCAAAGTGGACACTACGATTGGCAACAGGGCTCTCTGCCTCTGCCATATGAATCAAGTCAGAGAGCGAGACCCCGAGCGCCTCCGCGGCGCGATAGGCCGAAGCGACACTTAGATACCGCTCACCGCGTTCGACCAACCCAAAATGGGTACGGTGCCGACCTGCCTCATCAGCGAGGTCCTCGAGTGACCACCCTCGTTGACGCCGAAGCTCGGCTATGAGCCTGCCCAACGAACGGGCAACAGCCTTTGCAGCTTCCTCGGCTGGATCGCCATTCGTTGTCACTGCCACGGCATATCATCGTATGAAACCCGCTACATGCCGTTAGGAGACTATAGTCTCCTAAGCAATCCTAGGAGAGGAGGAACCTCAAGTGGCCAAGCTGAAGGTAATGGACCTGTTCTGCGGAACAGGGGGATTCTCAAAGGGGTTCGAGAACTCCGGTGCCTTCAGAGTGGATTATGGCGTCGACCTCCTTCCGGTAGCGGTGGAAACCTTCCAGATGAGCCATCCCCAAGCAGTCGCGCTCGCAGCCGATATCCGCGAAATCCGACTATCCACCGTCGCCGACCGAACGGGCCTTTCACCTGGAGGGCCCTCCGTAATCGTGGGCGGGCCCCCATGCCAAGGATTTTCATCCATTCGGCCGTTTCGTTCTACATACGAAGACGATCCTCGCAATTCTCTCTTCGAAGAGTTTGCTAGCTATGTGAACTACTTTCGACCTCCTGTCTTTGTGATGGAGAACGTGGTCGGCTTAGCTACGCATAAGAAGGGCTCCACTATTGAGCAGATACAGGAGTGTTTTGACTCTCTGGGATATGTGTCGGACTGGCGTATCGTGAATGCCGCACATTTTGGCGTTCCACAAAAGCGTGAGAGACTCGTGATGATCGGTGCACAATCTGGCATAAACATCCTATTCCCTTCGCCAACTCACGCTGGCGAATTCAAAACTATTGGGACAAAAGACCGTTCGCGTCTACTATTACCACCGCTCATCTCAGACGCGCCTTCGTTGTTCACAAGTGAAGAATCAAAACTTCCAGAAGCACTCACCGTTATGGAAGCTATCGGTGATTTACCGCCCGTAGCCGCAGGAGAGTGCATCTCCGACTACGACCTTCCACCTCAGAACGACTACCAGGCAGCACGTCGAAGGAATGCAACTCGCCTCGATTGGCATGTAGCAACGGGGCACACCAAA
Source organism: Acidimicrobiia bacterium (assembly GCA_022827405.1). Taxonomy (GTDB): domain Bacteria; phylum Actinomycetota; class Acidimicrobiia; order Acidimicrobiales; family Bin134; genus Poriferisocius. Next base: position 45,682 of record JAJDTA010000196.1, on the reverse strand, counting down.
CGCATGTTGGACATCATCCGTCATGCCGGTTCAAATATCACGGCGATTCCACAACACATGATCTCTTCAGGGTTTTCTTCAAGCTACTCGCGTCTCGACCCTGATTGCCCAGCGGTAACGCTAACGGTCAACTTCGTACATCCAGCATCCAACAAGTGCATACACCCGTACCAAGATCGAGCATTGACACTTCGAGAAGGCGCCCGGCTCCAATCCTTTGACGACGACTTTCATTTCGCGGGGTCCAGAACACAAATTTCAAAGCAAATTGGAAATGCTGTCCCGCCACTCCTCGGGCAAGCGATTGCCGAATCCGTGATTGATATGCTATCTCACAGGGTTCAGTAATGGTCGAATGGCCCAGTGCGGCACTTTTCACTCTTCTCGGAGCCATCTTGGGAGTGGCAGCACCCCATTGGTGGCGAAATATCCAGAATTTGACGCGATTCTGGGTGTGTTGGGCAGGTAGCGACGAGATGTTGAAGATGCTCGGAGTCCCCAGATTCAAGAACTTACGCCTTCGCGCAGCCCGCTTAGTGTTGAGGATTGATGGCTTCGATCAAGTGGCCGTCCACATTTTCGAGGGGCTGCCTCTAAACGACATCGAGTACAATCGATTTAAAGACGACTCGGTGATTGGGTACGCGATTAGGAGGGCACACCGAATTCACAGGCAAAGGGACAATCAACGCCGCAAGAGGGTTCATAGGCGTGTGCGGTGCGTTCTGTGTGGCGAGAAGTGGCCCCTTGTGTGCCCTGTCGCACCCAACTTGGGCATCCCGTTCAGCGGCTCGTGCGCTGTTACGCCTGTCGGTGACCACTATTGCTATGCATGCAGCAAGCTATCAAGCCCTACTAGAGGGGGGTCGCACGCTCGCACATACGGTCGGACATTCGATGACCTGGCTTTCAGAATCCCGGTTGAAAACAACCAGCAATACCAGGACATCGTTCGACACCTTCGACGTGCCAGAGACGATTACGACTGCGCGCTCACTCCTTTCGGAAGACGCAACGCCCTAGCACCCGTCCCGGATTTGCACAAACGCTTGCAAGCGCTCTCCCGAGACGGCTGAAGCACAGGACAAGGGCAACACAGGCGTCTAGCCGGTTTCGTACCACCCGGAGGCAATGAGGATGTCGTCTCGTTTGACTATCCAAGTGTGCTTGGTCTCCTGCCGACCGCTTTGGGGGTTGAGATAGGTGTAGTCCACCCACTTGCCGGTCTCGGTGGCGGTCACCATCTCATCAGCGGCAGCCAGGCCCTCGGGGGTGCCACCGAGAATCTCGTGGAGGGTCTGGCCCACGTTGTCGGGAACCGTGGGGTGGGCCAGCACCACGCCGTCGAGGTCAAAGGCGAACCCGTACCATTGACCGTCCACGCTGGGGGGGGTCGGTGCTGTCGGGAGAATGCAAGTGCTCGATCAGGGCGCTGCGTCCGTTGGACTCATAAAACCAAATGGCGTCTTCGACGAAGGCTCTGGTATAAGAGCCGGGCTCGGCTTTGGTGGGGGGAGGAACGGGATGGGAGTCTTCGTACCAGCCGGAAGCGAAGATCAGGTCGTCCTGTCGGATGGCCCAGGTGTGCTTGGTACCGCCGGTGTCGGTTTGGGGGTTGTAGAACACGTAGTCCACCCAGTGCCCCGACTCGGGCGCTGCAAACAGCAACGGACCGTAAGCGTGACCGGTGATGTCCACTCGCTGGCTTGAGTTTGCGCCCACTCGCGAGGGAATGGTGGCGTGGGCCACGGTGATGCCCGTGTTGACGTCGGCGATGAAGATGTACCACTGGTCGTCGGTGCCGGCTTCGTTATTGAAGTAGTCGATGGTGGCCTGTCGGCCAGTCTCTTCGTATCGATCTACAGCCTGCTGCACATACCACTTGGTGTACGCGTCCCGCTCGGTCTTGGGTGGCGGCCCTGTCACCCCATCATCGTCATCGTTGCCACACGCCGCAGCCACCAGACCGAAAACCAGCAACAGCGCCAGCACAGTGAGGCTCACGCGTCCGTAGCTGTCGCTAATGCGCTTGGTCATGTTCTTCCTTTCCAAAATGGCTGATTCAGGCTACCAGTGAGGTTCTCAGCACCAACGCTGGAAGGGTTAGTGGGCGTGAAGGCGGAGATTTAGCCAGGCGTCGTCGGCGAGGTTGAGGAGGGGCTCGGGGTAGATACCGAATGCCAGGGTGAACAGCACCACGATGGCAACAGCCACCGCCGGGCCGCGGGGAATGTTGAGGCGGGGGGCGTCGGACTCGGGGGCCTCCAGGAACATGGCCACCACAATCCGAAGGTACAAGAAGGCGGCCACCACTGCGGCCAGCATGGCGATCACCGCCAGCCAGAACGAGCGGGCGTCCACCGCGGCGGTGATCACCTCGAACTTGGCCCAGAAACCCGCAGTGAACGGGATGCCGGCCTGCGACAACAACAACACGGTGAAAGCGGCGGCCAACAACGGACGGCGGGCGGCCAGACCCCGCAGGCTGTCGAGGCCGGTGCCCTCGTCACCCGGACTGCTCACCACGGTGATCACCGCAAAGCTGCCGATGGCCATGGCCGCGTAGGCGGCCAGGTAGAACAGCACGCTGGCCACGCCATCATCGGTGGCGGCCTGCACGCCGACGAGAATGAACCCGGCGTGGCTGATCGAGGAGTAGGCCAGAATGCGCTTTACGTCGGTCTGGACGATGGCCAGCATCGACCCCACCGCCAAGCTGGCGATGGCCAAGCCGAACACCACCGGCTGCCAGTCGTCGGCTAGGCCCAAGAACCCACCGAAGAACACCCGGAGCAGGGCGGCGAACCCGGCGGCCTTCACCCCGGCGGCCATGTACGACACCACCGGTGAAGGCGCCCCCTGGTACACGTCGGGGGTCCAGGCATGGAATGGCACCGCGGCCACCTTGAAGCCGAACCCCACCAGGAGCATGGCCATCCCCGCCAACAACAGGCCGTTGTCGGCAGACAGCATGGCAACGCCTTCAGGCACGCCTTGCATCCCCGCATCTGTCGACAACGACTCCGATCCTGCATAGGCAAACCATCCGCCTTGTCGCAACCGGATGTCCGCCAAATTCAAAGACCCAGTCGCCCCGTAAACCAGAGCAATGCCGTAGAGCAGGAACGCCGAGGCGAACGCCCCCAGCACGAAGTATTTGATTCCCGCTTCCTGCGATTCGGCCCTCCGCAGGTGCATGGCCACCAGCACGTACACCGCCAGCGACAGAATCTCCAGGCCCAGGAACAGCACGATGAGGTTGTTGGCCGAGGCCATGGTGATGCCACCGGCGGCCGACAGCATCAACAAGACGTAGAAGGCGGGGCCGTCGAGGCTCTCCCGGTGCAAGAAGCCATCGGCCACCAACGCGGTCAGTACCACCGAGCAGGCCAGCAGCACGATGATGAACACCGAGAACTGGTCCACGCCGATCGACCCGGCGATGGTCGAGGATTCTCCCTCTTGGTCAACCCGTATCCACACCGGAATGGCGGTGGCCAGCACTGCGAACCCGGCGGCCGCTGTCCAGGCCGATGCGAACCACCCAGGCAGCCAGCGACCGGCCACCGACACGATGGTCAACAGCACCACCGCGGCCCCCGCCATCACTATGTGGGGGATGAGCGGCAGCCACTGGATGTCGGGGATGTTCGCTTGGGCGAGCGAATTGGCTTCAGCGAGGACGGGGAGCATCAGTGGCCCTCCCCCTCGTCGCCGTAGTCGGCCTTGAGCTTGCGGAGTTCTTCAAAGCTGCCCTCGGGCCGATCACCCACGGTGGGCGATTCGATTCCCTCGACTTTGTCCATGTGCTCGATCAACGCGTTGACGGAGGGCTCCATGCGCTCGATCACCGGCTTGGGGTACACCCCCAAGAAGACGATGAGCCCCACCAGCGGCACCATGACCAGCTTTTCCTGCCAGTTGAGGTCGGGCATTGACCGGTTGGCGTCGTTGGGGGTGCCGTGGAACACCCGCTGGTAGGCCCACAGCAGATACAGCGCGGCCAGGATGACCCCGGCGGCGGCCACCACCGCCCACCAACGGTGGGCTATGAACGCCCCGGCCAAGATCAAGAACTCGCCCACGAAGCCGTTGAGGCCGGGCAGGCCCACCGACGACAGCATCACCACGGTGAACACCGCGGCCAGCACCGGGGCGGCCTTCTGGAGTCCGATCATCTCGGAGATCTGGCGGGTGTGGCGGCGCTCGTATATGAACCCCACCAGCAAGAACAGCGCCCCGGTGGACAGGCCGTGGTTCACCATCTGGAGCAGCCCGCCCTCGATGCCCTCGGTGTTGATGGAGAAGATGCCCAACACGATGAACCCGAGGTGGGCCACCGAGGAGTACGCCACCAGGCGCTTCAGGTCGCGCTGCATGGTGGCCACCACCGCGCCGTACAAAATGCCGATCACCCCCAGGGTGAACAGCAGCGGGGCGAAGTAGCGGGACGCTTCGGGGAACAGGTACAGGCCGAAGCGGACCAGGCCGTAGGTGCCCAGCTTGAGCAGCACCCCGGCCAGGATCACCGACCCGGCGGTGGGGGCCTCGGTGTGGGCGTCGGGCAGCCAGGTGTGGACCGGGAATATGGGCACCTTCACCGCGAAGGCCAGCGCGAACGAAAGGAAGATCCAGCGGGCGGTGATGGTGGGCAGTTCGCCCGCGCTGTTGGCGAGTTCGAGAACATTGAACGTGACCGCACCACCGGTCTCCCGGGCGGTGAGCAGCGCCAGGGCCAGCATCCCCACCAGCATGAGGGCCGAGCCCAGCATGGTGAACAGGAAGAATTTGGTGGCCGCGTACTTGCGATTCTCGTGGCCCCACTTGCCGATGAGGAAGTACATGGGAATCAGCACGACCTCGAAGAACAGGAAGAACAACACCAGATCCAGCGCCAGGAACACCCCCAGGCAGCCGGTTTCCAGCACCAGCATCCAGATGTAGTAGGCCTTGGCGTCGTGGGGCGGGTCGCAGGCCACAATGGCGATTGGGAAAAGGAAACCGGTGAGCACCACCAGGAACAGTGAGATGCCGTCCACCCCGACGTGCCAGGAGATGCCGGCTGAGCCGATCCATTCGGCGAGCTGGGTGAACTGGAAACCGCCGTCGCCGGCCTCGAATGCCGCCATGAGCCACAGGGTGAGCGCCCCGGTGGCCGCCGAGGTAGCCACCGCCACCGGCTTGAGCACCTCCGAGCGGGAGGGGGCGATCAGCGCGATGGCCGCCGCGCCCACCAGGGGCAGGAAGATGATGACCGGAAGCACCATCGAGCCGTCCATCAGAACCCTGCCCTCGAGATGAACCAGGCCAATAGCCCCACCGCGCCGATGGCGATGCCCAGGGCGTAGCTGCGCACCAGGCCGGACTGCGACACCCGCAGCTTGGTCCCGGCCCGGCGGATCAGGGTGCCGGTGGCGTTGACCGCGCCGTCCACCACCTGCTCATCGAACTGGGTGGTGCGCTCGAACGCCCGGCGTCCGGGACCGCCCATGAAGTTGGTGATGGTCTCGTCGATGCGCCACGCCCGGGCCAAGAAGGGGTGTTCGATGCGGGCCGGATCGATCCGACGGCGGATGTACACCGCAGCCCCGGCCGACACCCCGCCCAGGCTGCCGACGATGGCCACGATGGCCAGCACCCACTGGGTGCCGCCGCCGAAGGGAAGATGGCCGGCGTTGCCGAACAGCGACGGCTTGAGCCAGTTGCCCAAGAAATGGACATCGGAGGTGAACGGCAGATTGAACACCCCGGCCACCATGGCCAACCCCGCCAGCAGCACCAGCGGAACGGTCATGGTCCAGGGCGATTCGTGGGGATGGCGGTGGGGCTTGTCCTCGGTGGCTTCGGCTTCAGAGTCAGCCCAGCGGGGCGGGCCGAAGAACGTCATGAGCACCAGCCGAGTCATGTAGAAGGCGGTGAGGATGGCGGTGGCCAACAGCAGCACCCATAGCACCTTGTTCTCACCATAGGCGTAGGCCAGGATCTCGTCTTTCGACCAGAAGCCCGAGAACGGCGGCACCCCGGCGATGGCCAGCCAGCCGGCCACAAAGGTCATCGAGGTGATGGGCAGCAGCCGGGCCAGCCCGCCGTAGCGGCGGATGTCTTGGTCGCCGTCCATGCCGTGGATCACCGACCCGGCCCCCAGGAACAACAGCGCCTTGAAGAAGGCATGGGTGACCATGTGGAAGATGGCGGCCACGTAGGCCCCCGAACCCACGGCCACGAACATGAACCCGAGCTGGCTGACGGTGGAGTAGGCCAGCACCTTCTTGATGTCGTTTTGGGCTACCGCGACGGTGGCGGCCATTAGGGCGGTGCCCAGGCCCACCCACATGATGAGGTCGGGCACCCAGCTGTGGGCCTCGGCGATGATGGGGCTCATCCGGGTGAGCAGGTACACCCCGGCGGTCACCATGGTGGCGGCGTGGATGAGCGCCGATACCGGTGTGGGGCCAGCCATGGCGTCGGGCAACCAGATGTGCAGCGGGAACTGGGCCGACTTACCGGCTGCGCCCACCAATAGCAGCACCACGATGGCTGACGCCGTGCCCGCAGCCACGCCGTTGGACTCCAGGTCGTAGAAGATCTCCCCGTACTGGAGCGACCCGAAGGTCAAAAACGCCAGGAACATGGCCACCAAGAAGCCCCAGTCGCCCACCCGATTGGTGACGAACGCCTTTTTTCCGGCAGAGGCGTTGGCCTCGTCGGTGAACCAGAACGAGATCAGCAGATAGGAGCACGCCCCCACGCCCTCCCAGCCCAGGAAGGTGAGCAGCAAGTTGTCGCCCAGCACCAGCATGAGCATGGAGAAGGCGAACAGGTTGAGGTAGATGAAGAACTTGGAGAAGCCCTCGTCGCCGTGCATGTAGCCGATGGAGTAGAGATGGATGAGGGCCCCCACCCCGGTCACGAACAGGGCCATGGTGATGGACAGCGGGTCGGCCAGAAAGCCGATGTCCACGGCCAGCTTCCCGGCCGGCACCCACTCGAACAGGGTGACCACCGTCTCGCGCTCGTCGCCCTCGTGGCCGATGAGTCCGACGAACACCAGCAACGAGGCGATGAACGAGCCGCCCATCATGGCGGTGGCCAGCCAACCGGCCCGGGGCTCGCCCAGACGACGGCCCATGGCCATCAGAATCAGCACCCCGGCCAGGGGGAATGCGGGGATCAACCAGACGAGGTCAACGAGTGTGCTCATGACGGCACTACCCCCTCAGCGCCGATAGGTCGTCGGCGGTGGCTTGGGGGCGACGGCGGTTGATGGCCACCACGATGGCCAGGCCCACCACCACCTCGGCGGCCGCCACCACCAGCACGAAGAACACTGATACCTGCCCGCCGATGTCGCCCAGCTCCCGTCCGAAGGTGATGAAGGTGAGGTTGACGGCGTTGAGCATCAGCTCCACGCACATGAACATGATCAGCGGGTTGCGCCGCACCAGCAGGCCCACCGCGCCGATGGTGAACAGCGCGGCGGCCAGGATCAGGTACCAGGAGGCGGTGACCATCAGTCGTCCCCCGGGGCTTCTTGGGCCTCGTCGCTACGGGCCATGCGACGGGACATGACCACCGCGCCCACCACCGAGATGGTGAGCAGGGCGGCGGTGGCTTCAAAGGCATACACGTAGTCGGTGAACAGCACGTCGGCGATCTGGTGCAGGTTGGAGTACTGGTCGGTGATTTGCCCCGTCATGGCCTCGCGGCCCGGCAAGCCGATATCGCTGGTCGCCAAGAAGGCCACCGCCAGTCCGAAGGTGCCCAAGCCGACGATGGCGGCCAAAACTCGCTGGCCGGTGATGGGCTCAACCGACAGGTCTTCGAGCCGGTCGACCCCCAGCAGCATGATCACGAACAAGAAGAGCACCACGATGGCGCCGGCGTAAACGATGATCTGCACCGCGGCCAGGAAGTGGGCCTCCAGGTTGAGGAATAGCACGGCCATGCCGAACAGGGTTCCCACCAGGCTCAACGCAGCATGAACCGGGTTGCGAGCCAGCACCACGCCCAGCGCTCCGGCCAGCACGATGACCGCGCAAACGATGAAGACCGCGGTCTCCATTAGTGGTGGCCTCCGTGGTCGTCGTGGTGATGCTGGCTGTGGTCCTCGGCGGCCTCGTCGGCCTCATCTTCAGCCGACTGGCCCCGCTCCGGCGAGCGGATGCCGTAGCCCAGCTCGCCCGACCACGCCACCTGGCCCTCGTAGGCCGCTTGGCCCGATGGCGAGGTGGCCCGCACCCACGCCGAGGTGTGCTCGTCGTCGCCGGGCTCCCAGTGTTCCCAGGGAAGCTGCTGGGGCCGACCGTCGTCGCCCACCACCAGTTCGTCTTTGGTGTAGATGGCGTCGGACCGGTTGGTGAACGAGAACTCGAACAGCTTCGACTCGGTGATGGCCTCGGTGGGACAGGCCTCCACGCACAGATCGCAGTGGATGCACCGCAGGTAGTTGATCTCGTACACGTAGCCGAAGCGCTCGCCGGGCGACACCGGATCGTCGGGCGGGTTGTCGGCCCCCCGCACATAGATGCAGCGGGCCGGGCATACGCCAGCGCACAGCTCACACCCGATGCACTTCTCCATACCGTCCTCGTAGCGGTTGAGCACATGGCGGCCGTGGAAGCGCTCGGGCTTGGGGCGCTTCTCATCGGGATACTGAGTGGTGACCACCCGGCCGGTCTCGGTGCCCTTGAGCAGCTTGCGCAGGGTAACGGCGAATCCTTGGAGGTATCCCATCAGGCAAAACCTCCTTGCGGGTCGAGCTCTCGGCGTTGGCGGGCGGTTCGCAGGGCCAGGGCCAGCAACCCGGCCAGGGCGGCCATGATGGCCACCATCACGATCACGGCGGCAGCTCGGTTCCAGCCCCGGTCGCCAGCCACGTCATAGGAGGCCAGCACCAGCAGCCAGCCCAGCGACAGGGGGATGAGCAGCTTCCAGCCCAGGTCCATGAGCTGGTCGTAGCGGAAGCGGGGCAGGGTGGCCCGCAGCCACACGAAGGAGAACAAGAACAGCATCAGCTTGATGAAGAACCACAGCAAACCCGACAGCCAGCCGATCGAAGTGAAGTCGGGGCCGTTGGGGCCGCCCAAGAACAGCGTCACGATGATGGCCGACATGGTGATGGTGTTCATGAACTCGGCCAAATAGAACAGGGCGAAGCGGATGGAGCTGTACTCGGTGTGGAAACCGCCCACCAGCTCCTGTTCGGCCTCCACCAAATCGAAAGGGGGCCGGTTCAGCTCGGCGGTGGCCGCAATCAAGAAGATGACCATGGGCACCACCCAGGTGACCCACAGGTTCCAGTTCCATACCGACTGCTCGGCCACGATCTGATTGGTAGACAAGCTGCCCGACTTCAACAGCACCGCAGCCAGCGACAGCCCCAGGGCGGCCTCGTACGACACCATCTGGGCCGAGGCCCGCACCGACGCCAACAGCGGATACTTGGAGCCCGACGACCAACCGGCCAGCATTACCCCGTACACGGCCACCGACGACATGGCCAACACCAGCAGGATCCCCACCGGCGGGTCGGACACCTGGAGAAGGGTCTCGTGGCCGAACAAGGTGATCCGGCCGTTGCCGCCGCTGAAATCGCCTCCTACCGGGACCACGGCGAACACCAAGAAAGCGGGCACCAGCGACAGGTAGGGGGCCAGTTTGAACACCAGCCGATCGGACTGCTCGGGGATCAGGTCTTCTTTGAAGAACAGCTTGATGCCGTCGGCCAGCGTCTGAAAGATGCCGAACGGCCCGGCCAGATTGGGACCGATGCGGTTCTGCATGTCGCTGATGACCTTGCGCTCGAACCAAATCATCAACATGACGGCCACCAGCAAGATCGCGAAGGCCACCCCCACCTTGAGCAAGGTGATGAGCACCTCAGCCAGGCCCACTCCGCCGATATACAGGGGATCGAGGCCAAACACGGTCGGACCGAGCACCGCGGTCATCAGACCTGAACCCCCTGGAGCGGCCGACCCGCGGTCATCGAGTCTGGATCCTCACGTCGGTGACCACCGCATCGGCATCGATAAGGTCTCGCACGTCGAGGTCGGGGTGGTTGTACCCGAAGACCGCAGTGCCTCGGGGCACGCCGGGGTCGGCCACCACCGGCATGCTCTTCTCGCCGACGTGGGAGATCACCTGCACCTCGGTGCCGGGATCGACGCCGACTCGGTCAAAGTCATAGGGGTTGACCGCGAGGGCCGCGGTATTGGCCAGGCCAGCCAGCGAGGGGGTGTGTTGCACCAAAGTGCCCCGGTCGTACATGCGCCGAGACGACACCAGCCGCAGGCTGTAAGCGTCCACGTGGGGCACCTCGATGGCGCTTTCCGGCGGGGTGAACTCGATGGAGCTGTCCGCTGCCACCTCACCGTCCGTCTCGGCGTCGATGGCCGCCAAGGAGAGGCTCCGGTGCGATGGCGCCACCCGGACGATCTCGTCCCACACCTCTTCGGGGCTGCCGAAGCCAAAATCGGCGTCGAGCAGTCGGGCCAGCTCAGCTGCGATGGCCCAGTCGGCTCGGGCCGTACCCGGTGAGGTGACCACTTGGCGCTCCCGGGTGATCCGGCCCTCCATGTTGGTGTGGGTACCTCGGCGCTCACCGAAGCCAGCCGCGGGGAACACGATGTCGGCTTGAGCCGCGGACGGATTCAAGAACAGGTCGGAGGCGATAACCGTGCCGGCGCGGCTCAAGGCCGACTCGGCCACTTCGCGGTGGGGGAAGTCGCCCAGAGGGTCGGCGCCCAGCAGGATCAACACGTCGATGTCTCCGCCGGCGGCCGCTTTCAGGATGCCTCGGGCGTCGGCACCAGGCGATGCGGGTACCGAGCCCCATGCTTCGGCCAGCGCAGCCCCGCCGTCGGCCAGGGTCACCCGACCGGGCAACAGGCCAGGCGCCATGCCCATGTCCAACGCACCGAGCACATTGCCCCGGTGCAGCGCGGGCAAAAAGGCAATGCCCGGTCGCCCACCTGCGGTCAGCAGCTTGGCCAGCTTCATCAGCTCGGCCGCGGCCTCCACCGTGGGGCCGGCCGCTTCGGCCACCGATGGACGGCCCAAGATCACGGTGATCGGCTGGTCGGCTCGGTCGGCCAACGCGGCCGCCGCTTCGGCCAGGGCCTCGGCTGAAACCCCGCCGATCTCGCCGTCGGGTCCCGCGTCGATGTCGCCGCCAACCAGGGCGGCCGCAACCGCGGCGGCTTCACCCGGACGGTGGTGCAGACGGTGGGCGGCCAACTGGCTCAGCCCAGTTGCCCGGGGGGTGAGCTCGATGAGTTGCACGCCGTCGTTGACCACGGCGTGGCGAAGCCTCAGATACAGGGTGCCCTGCTCCTCTTTGGGATCAGCAGCCATCAAGATGACGGTGCCGCCCGGGGCGCAGGCCCGATTGATGGTGGCCCGGGGCAGGCCGAGTACCGCGTCTGCGGGCAGACCGTCGTCGAGCTGGGCGTCGACGTGGTCGGTGCCGATGACGCCTTTGGCCAACCGAGCCCAGGCGTACTGGTCTTCGTTGGTCAGGCGGGCTCCGCCCAAAATGGCCACCGACTGGGGCCCCTTGTTCTCGACCGCCGCCAGGATGGCGTCGGCCGCCATGGCCAAGGCGTGGTGCCAGGAGGTTTCAACCAGCTCGGAGCCGCCGGGATCGGGCTGGCCCAACGGGGTTCCCCGCACCAGCGGGGACCGCAACCGCAGCTCGCTGGCGGTGGCCTCAAACGAGAAGCGGTCTTTGTCGGTGAGCCATCCCCAGTTGACCGCGTCGCTGTCCACGCCCTGATAGCGCAGCACCTGATCGCGGGAGGCTTGCACCACCACCCGGTCACCCATGGGGTTGGGATAGGTCGACTCCACTTCGGTGAGATCCCACGGGCGGGCCTTGAACCGGTAGGGCACCGCGGTGAGCGCCCCCACCGGGCAGATTTGCACGGTGTTGCCGCTGAAGTACGAGGAGAAGGGCAGATCGGGGAAGGTGTTCACCTGGGATTGGTCGCCCCGGTCTTGGAAGGTGATGAGCGGATCACCGGCCACCTCGTCGGCGAATCGAGTGCAGCGGTCGCACAGGATGCAGCGCTCCCGATCCAGGTACACCAGATCGTTCACGGGAATGGGCTTTTCGAAGTGGCGCTTCTCCTCGATGAACCGGCTCTCACCCGGGCCGTAGGCCATGGTCTGGTCTTGGAGGGGGCATTCGCCGCCCTTGTCGCACACCGGGCAGTCGAGCGGGTGGTTGAGCAGGAGAAACTCCAGCACCCCGTCTTGGGCTTTGCGGGTTTGATCGGAGGTGGTGTCCACCACCATCCCCTCGGTGACCTCGACCATGCAGGAGGGTTGCAAGGCCGGACCCCGCCCGGTGTCGATGTCCACGATGCACATGCGACACATGCCCACCGAGTTCATGCGGGGGTGGTAACAGAAGTGGGGAATGTACACTCCGGCCCGCTCGGCGGCGGCAATGACCCACTCGCCGGGGGCGGCCTCCACCGGTTGGCCGTTGACGGTGATGTTGACCACGGTTTCGGTCTCGCTCACGTTGCGACCCCTGCATTGATGGTGCCTGAACTCGGGGCCACAGTGACTGCGGTGGCGGGCAGGTAGGCCTCGAATTCACCGCGGAACCGCTCCAAGGCCGAGGCGATGGGCGACACGGCCGAGGGTCCCAGCGGGCAGATGGTGGTCTGGCGGGGCGGCCAATGGATGCCGGGGCTGATGTTGTCGCAGACGTCCATCAAGAGATCAAGGTCTTGGGGGCGGCCCTGGCCGGCCAGGATGCGGCTAAGGATCTTCTCCAGCCACGAGGTGCCCTCCCGGCACGGGGTGCACTTGCCGCAGGACTCCCGGGCGAAGAACCGCACCACGTTGTGGCAGGCCTTGACCACGTCGGTGGTGTCGTCCATCACCACGATGGCCCCCGAGCCGAGCATGGAGCCGGCTTGGTCCACGGTGGCCTTCTCTAGGGGAATGTCGAGGTGCTCCTCGAAGAACCAGGGGGCCGATGCCCCTCCGGGGATGAACGTCTTGAGGGTGCGGCCGGGGTGAAGGCCTCCGGCGTAGCGGGGGTCGAAGATGATGTCGCGGAACGTGGTGGTGCCGAAGGGCACCTCAAACACGCCGGGGGTGGCCACATGGCCCGACACCGCGAACACCCGGGTGCCCGTGGAATTATCGGCCCCCATGGCCGCAAAGGCGGCTCCGCCGTTGGACACGATCCACGGCAGATTGGCCAGAGTTTCCACGTTGTTGACGATGGTGGGCTTTCCGTAGAGGCCGATGGACGCCGGGAAATATGGCGGCTTCAGCCGGGGCATCCCCCGATTGCCTTCCAGGCTCTCGATGAGCGCGGTCTCCTCGCCCACGATGTAGGCCCCCGCGCCCCAGTGAAGGGTGATGTCCACCGAGAAGTCATCGGCGCCGAGCACATTGCGGCCCACAAAACCGGCCTGGTAAGCCTCGTTGAGGGCGGCGGCCAGGCGTTCTTGGGCGTGGGCCATCTCGCCCCGCACATACAAGAAGCACTGGGAGAGACCTAGGGCATAGCAGGCGATCAGACAGCCCTCGATGAGCTGGTGGGGGTCGCGCTCCATGAGCAGGCGGTCCTTGTAGGTGCCGGGTTCCGACTCATCACCGTTCACCACCAGATAGCGGGGCCACACTCCCGGCGGGCAGAACCCCCACTTGACCCCGGCGGGGAACCCAGCGCCGCCTCGGCCGAGCAGGCTGGCGGTGCGAACCTCGCCGTGGACCTCGGCGGGGGCCATCTCCAGCGCCCGCCTTAGGCCGGCATAGCCGCCGGTTCGCTCGTAACCGGCCAGGGTATGGCCATCCTCAACGTCGAAGCGGGCGGTGATGATCCGCAGGTCTTGGGCCGCGGGCGCGTTCATGAGCCGTTGCTTTCGTTGAGCAAGACGATTGGAAAGCCGTGGGCCAGAGCGATCATGACCCTGAACCACCGTTGTTGGAGGGGTTGCGGGCCATCCAGTCGGGCTCGCCCTGGCCTTCAGGGGGCGACACCCCGGCCCAGCGGTCCTCGCCAACGTGCTGGCGCACCTTGGCCAGCTGGCCGTGAGGAGCGATCCCGGCGGTACCGGCCCGCAGTTGGCCCACGATCTCGTCAAAGTCCTGGGTGCTCACCCGGTTGCGGTAGCGATAGTTGACTTGGAGACAGGGGGCCTCGGTGCAGGCCGCGATGCACTCCACCGCTTCGAGGGTGATCTTGCCGTCGTCGGTGGTCCCGCCGGGCCTCACCCCCAAGGTGTCCTCGGCGTGATGGATCAGCTCGGACGCCCCCAAAAGGTGACAGGAGATGCCGTTGCAGATGTTGACCATGTAGTCGCCCACTGGCTCCCGCTTGAGCATCTCATAGAAGCTGCACGTGCCCATCACCTCGGCGGGGGTAACGCCCACCAACTCGGCGATGTGGGCCATGGCTTCCTCGGTGACATAGCCGTCTTGTTCTTGGGCCAAGTGCAGCAAGGGGATGAGCGCGGACCGGGGAACCGGGTATCGGCCGATGATCTCTTGGGCAACCGTGAGGCTGGCAGGGTTGAGGCGGGCCATGGTTAGCGGTCCACCTCCCCCATGATGGGATCGACCGATGAGATGATGGCCACCGCGTCGGCCACCATGCCTCCCCGCATCAGATGGGGCAGGGTTTGCAGGTTCACAAAGCTGGGACCGCGGATGTGCATGCGATAGGGCACCGCCGAGCCGTCCGACACCATGTAGCAGCCCAGCTCGCCCCGGGGAGACTCCACTGCGGCGTACACCTCGCCAGCGGGAACCTTGAATCCCTCGGTGAAGATCTTGAAGTGGTGGATGAGGGCTTCCATCGACTCGTCGATGCGAGCCCGAGGCGGCGGGGTGACCTTTTTGTCCTGCACTCGGTAGTCGCCCGAGGGCATCTGGTCGAGGATCTGGGCCACGATGCGGATGGACTCTCGGATTTCGTTCAGACGAATGGCGTAGCGGTCGAAGCAGTCGCCGTAGGTGCCCACCACCACGTCGAAGTCCACCTCGTCGTAGGCCAAATAGGGCATATCCCGGCGAAGGTCCCAGACGTAGCCGGTAGAGCGCAGAATGGGCCCGGTCACCCCCAGGGCCAGGCACTCGGCGGTATTGATGACCCCCACTCCCTGGAGCCGCTCCCGGTAGATGGGCTGGCCGGTAAGCAGGGTGTCGAACTCGTTGAGGCGGGCCGGCAGCGTGTCGATAAGGGTGAGCACCTCATCGCGCCAGCCGTCGGGCAGATCGGCGGCCACCCCGCCGGGCCGGATGTAGTTATGGTTCATCCGCAGTCCGGTAATGGTCTCCAACAGCCGAAGGGCCTCTTCTCGCTCCCGCCAGCCGTACAGCATCATTGACACCGCGCCGATGTCCATACCGTTGGTGGCCTGGAACAAAAGATGGGAACTGATGCGGTTCAGCTCGCACATCAGCATCCTGATCCAGGTGGCCCGAGGGGGAAGCTCCAAGCCCAGCAGCGCCTCGGTGGCCATCGAGAACGCCAGCTCGCTGAACAGCGGGGAGGCGTAGTCCATGCGGGTGACGTTGGTGGGACCTTGGAGGTAGGTGAGGGTTTCAGCGGTCTTCTCCATGCCGGTATGGAGGTAGCCGATGACCGGCTTGGACCGCATCACGGTCTCCCCCTCCATCTCCAACATGAGCCGCAGCACACCGTGGGTGCTGGGGTGCTGGGGCCCCATGTTCATGACCATGCTGGTGTCGCTGGTGCCGGCTTCGGCCTCCAAGCGCTCGCCGTCGTCCTCGCCGATGCGAAGCACGGCGCTGTTCTCCCGGCGGCGAACGGCCTCGTCACCAGCGGTTTCCACCGTGGCCTCCACCGTGGTTTCCGGAGCGCTCATCGGGTGGCCTTGAACTGGACGGGGATGCGGCCCACCGCGAAGTCCTTGCGCAGCGGGTGCCCTTCCCAATCAGGGGGCATGAGGATGCGGGTGGGGTCGGGGTGGCCCTCGAAGACGATGCCGAACATGTCGGCCACTTCCCGCTCCAAGGCCTCGGTGCCCGGGTACAGGTCGAACAGGGTGGGCACGGTGGGATCGTCAGCCGGAACCTGCACCCTCAGCCTGACGCGACCCGGCGAGGCGTGGGAGATGAGGGTGACCACCAGCTCGAAGCGCTCGGGCGTCACCTCGGGAGGCAGGTCGGTGCGACCGGGGTGCTCTAGGTAGTCCACCGCGGTCACGTCGAGGGCCGACACGTAGCCCTCGTCGCGCAAACCGGACACCGTCTCGACGAGCTGGTCGCGAGGCACATGCAGTACCGAGTCGTTCATGTACGAATTACCACGCCCGTAGAGCTTTGGCCGTCGCGTTGGTCAACGGTGAGGTTGGCCCCCGCTCCGGTCTCGTCCCGTCGGCGGGTGATCTCCCCGCTGGTGATCTGGTCATGGAGGGTCAAGATGGCGTGCATGAGGGTTTCGGGGCCGGGTGGGCAGCCGGGGGCGTATACGTCGACCGGCACAATCTGGTCGACTCCCTGCACGATGGCGTAGTTGTTGAACATGCCGCCGCTGGAGGCGCACACCCCCATCGAGATCACCCACTTGGGCTCCATCATCTGGTCGTAGATGCGGCGCAGGATGGGGGCCATCTTCTGCGAGACCCGGCCAGCCACGATCATCAGATCGGCCTGGCGGGGAGAGGCCCGGAACACTTCCATCCCGTAGCGGGCCAGGTCGTAGTGGGCCCCGCCGGTGGCCATCATCTCGATGGCACAGCAGGCCAGGCCGAAGGTGGCTGGCCAGCAGCTCCGAGCCCGGGACCACTTGACCAGCTCTTCGAGCTTGCCGGTCACGAAATTGTGGTCGACACCTTCCAACCCTTGATCGAGAACGACCTTGGGATCACCAAGCAATGGCAGCTTCATTTGTCGCCCCCAAGTCGCTCCTGGCACCACCGACTCTTCATGCCGCTTCCTCCGGGACGCCTCGTCCGTCCAAGCCCACTCGGCGGATGGTGGTGTCGCTGGTGCGGCGAGCCGAAACCTGGGGGTCACGCCGCCACATCGGGCGAGACGGCCCCCAGTCGAGGGCGCCGTTGCCGATGAGGTACACAAACGACTCGAACACGGCCAGAGCGAAGATACCCATGGCCACCAAGCCGAACAGTCCCAGGCCTCGGTAGGACACCGCCCAGGGATACAAGAAGACGATCTCGATGTCGAAGACGATGAAAATCATGGCGATGAGGAAGAATCTCACCCCGAACCGCTCCGGAGCGTCGGTGCTCTCCTCCACCCCGCACTCGTAGGGGGCCAGCTTGGCTTTGGTCTGGCGCCGGGGGGCCAGCAGCCGGGAAGCGCCAAAGCTCAGAGCGGCGAACAGCACGGCCAAGACTCCGAGAACGAAGATCGGCAGGTATTGGCCGGTCATCGCGGTCTACCCCGATGTGATCATGGCGCCGCGCCCTCGCCCTCCAGGCGACGGCGGACTTCCAAATCACGGGTGTGGAGCATCAGCAAGGACACCAAGAACAACAAGCCGGAGCCGATGGCCACCAGAATACCGGGCAGGCGGAACCGGCCCAGGTTACGGCGCAAGAGCACCGAGATGACCGGCTCATCGGGGTCGATCTCAGCCGGTGGTGGGGCTTGGCCGGCTACCGGCTCCTTGTAGATCGACCGCTGCACCTGTACCACCGTGTAGTTGGTGGGATGGCGGGGCATGGTGCTGGTGATGACTTTGTTACTTACCCGCTCCCAGACCCCGTTGTTGAGCCTCTTCGGTTTGCCCCCCTGCTGGTAGGCATCCAGTACCACGAAGGTGTTGCTCTGCTCGTCGGTCGCCCCGAAACCCAGATCGGCTTGGATCAGATAGTCGCTGGCCGCGGTTATGGCCTCACCGGCGGCCTGGGTGGTTTGGAGGTTCCAGTCGCCCAACACTAGCCAGCCCCGGCGCTCGGCCTCCTCGGTGAGGTCGGGGGCGACGCCCTTCAACTCGCTCAGGGTCAGATCCTCGTTGCGGATGCGCTGTTCGTCGGCCAGACGCTGCACCTCGGCCTCGAGGTCATCGCCGGTGAGCTTGCGGGGGTCGCCGTCGGCCAAGGCGCTGTGGAAGGCATTGACCTCGTCGCGGATGGCACCGGCGTTGATGGAGTCGAGCTCGGCCCGCTGAGCGCTGTCGCCCAGCACCCGGACCACTTGGATGGCCTTGGGGAGGCAGTCTTGGGCCCCCAACGTGGAGCACGTCAGCGGGTTGGGTAGATCGTCGAGTATGCCGGGAGGGGGATTGGCCTCGTTGTCGGTCACCGAGGGGTTGCCGATGTGGATGGCCTGGACCTCCCAAGTGGGGCGGGCCCCTTGGAGCCCGATGCCGTACAGGGCCCACAGCAGGGCCATCATCGCCGTCCAACCGAAGATGGCTGAGATGGCGATGAGGCTTCCCAGGCGGAAGCCGGTGTTGGTGGAGATGATGAGCCACACCGATCCCATGAGGATGGCCGAGCCCAAAAGCACGGTCAGCAGGCCGCGGACCTCGTTGTCGAACGAGATGGCGGCCAGCGCGCCCACTGCGGAGATAACCGAGCCCATGCTCACAACCCCCGCTCGTAGGCCACGATGTCGGCAATCTGGTCAGCGGTCAGCATGCCCGGCCGGGTGCTGCCGTCTTCCAGCGTGCAGAATCCGTAGAACGGGCTTTGCTCATTGGAGTCCCGATCGCCCACACACTCCCCGAAGGCCGGCATCTGGCCCCCGCCGTCGCCCTGGCCGAAGTTGCCGTAGCCCACGCCTTCTTGCGAGCCGATGGTGACGAAGCCCGCGTGACCCTCAGCGGTGTCGAATTGCCGCAGGGTGGCTCCATTGGTGAGGTTGGGACCAAACGCCCCGCCACCCGGAATGTAGGCGGGAATCAAGCTCCCGAGACGGGCGACCACCTCAGCCTCTCCGGCAGATCCCCGAGCCAACACCACCGGTCCGGCGCCGGGGATTGCTTCCGGTCCGGTAAAGCGCCAAGAGTCCCGCGGGGTGTGGCAGCGGGCGCAGCCGTACACCCCGTTGTTGAACAGCAGCTCACCCCGTTCAGGCGATGCCAAAGCCCGGATGTACTGCTCACTGGTCTCCCGGAGTTCCGATTCCATGGCGGCCACCTGTCGGGCGGCCGCTTCGGCGGCGGCTTCGTCAGCCCCCGCAGCCGCCACCGCTTCGTTGGCCGCCGATAGTCGGTCGCTCAAATCAGAGTTGGCGGCCAGCACGTCGTCGCGCACCTGAAGGACGAGGCCGTCGAGCACTTCACCCTGTAGCTCCTCGGGGGTGAGCTGGATGCTCTGGATGTACTGGATGAGCTCGTCCACCTGCTGGGTGGTGAGGGGTCCGCCGCCGGGGGCGCCCCACGCCTGCATGGGGGTAGGAGGCCGCCCATAGTTGAGGATGTGACGCACCTCGTCTTCGGAGAATCGATACAGCGCGGTGGTGAGCGCGGGCACCTCCCACTCGATGGCAGCAATGAAGTTCCCGGCGTCGTCGGTTATCGACGTGGAGGTGGTGCCGCCAAGACCGCCGCCGCCGTGGCAACTGGCACACCGTTCTTCGTATTGCTCAAAGCCCCGACTGGTGAACTGCCTCCGAGAGTCGTCCAAATAGCCTTGCTGGCGACCCGGCTCGCCCAGCCAGTAGAGGGGCAAGGCCACACCGATGATGACCAAGGTGACCAGCCCGCTCACCAAAGCGAGGTCGAGCTTGGAGGTCTCCAACTCCTCATCGCTCAAATAGGGCTTGCGGTTGGGGGCCAGCTCCAGCTCTGAGCCCTTTTCCCCGCGCCCCGCCCACATCACGTTGTAGATCAGGTAGATGGCAAAACCCACGATGGCGACGACCGCGATGGCCATGCCCAGGTTGCGCTGGGTTGAGGCGGCGAGCAGGTGCATCAGTGCGATGCCCCCCCAAGACAGCTCGGCCCTTCAGGCTCCTGGCCGGTGGTGTTCACCCCGATAGCCGGCCCCTGGATAACGGTGCCGGTGCGAATGATGAATTCCCCCTTGGCGTTCACCGACATGGCGAATCGGTCCATGCCCCGAGGCGCGGGCCCGCCTCGCTTCTCGCCCACCTGGTTGTACCGAGACCCGTGGCAGGGGCATTCGAACCACTGCGAGGTCAAACAATTCGGCACCCGACACCCCAAATGAGGACACTTTTGGAACAGTGCAACGAGACCAGCTTCCATCCCGACCAGCTCCGGGGCGCTGTAGGTGGCCTGGGCCTTTTGCAGAGCCGCCGCTGGGTACTCTGTTACCCAGGCGCGGCCCTCAGGCAGGTAGAGAAAGCCGTTCTCGTCCCGAATCTTCTGCTTGACGTTGTCGACCGGCCCGGCATTCACATCGGCGCCGAAGCCGGTGACGAACGGCGGCCATAGAAACGCCACGCAGGCCGCGCCGAAGCCGCTGAGGCCCAAGCCCATCATGGCCACCGTGCTGCGGTTCAGGAATTGGCGGCGGTTCACCCCAATGGCATCGGGATCGGGGGGAGTCCACTCCTCCACCGACGCGTCGGCTGCTTCCACCAGCTCGGTTCCCGCGCTCCGGCGAGCTACCACTGCGGCCCGCTCCACGTCCCGGCCCGTGGGGGCGTCGGGGGCATCTTCGATGTCCACCCGTCCCCGGTCCCGTCGGCGGGTCTCCCGAGTCAAGCGACCTTCGGCCGCCATGGACTCCCGACGCCGGGCCGCGCCCACCAACACGATCACCGCGGCAACCACGATGATAGGTATGGCAATGGAGAGTGCTACGCCCATAGTCAGTGCCTACAAGTCGAAGAAGAGGCCGACTTCCCACGGGAAGACGAAGTTGAAGCCGGGGCCTCGGAAGAATGAGCCGATAAGAACCAGGATCGCCCAGAACATCAGGTGGATGGTCATGAGCGAGATGGCGAATTTGCGATCTTCGGGCTTCTTGCTGGGATTGCGGTCAACGTAGGGAGCAAGTATCAGCAAGAACAGAGCGATGCCGGGAATGGTCACCCCGGCCACCATCGGGTGGAACATGGTGAGCAGCTCTTGGAGGCCGAGGAAGTACCACGGGGCTTTGGACGGATTGGGCGTTTCGTTGAAGTTGGCCAGCTCCAACAGCGGGGCGTTCACGAAGATCGAGAAGATCAGGGTGAAGGCGGTGAAGATGAGCGCGGCCACGAACTCCACCACCAGCAAGTGGGGCCACACGTGGACCTTGTCGGTGGGGGTGGCCTTGACATCTTGGATGGAGCCCGACTTGACCACGGTGAGCAGCCGCTGGGTACCGCCTCCCGGACCGGTGGGCTCGGGCTGGGCCGGACCAGCGGGCATCGGAGCAGTGGCCACCGCGGCGGCCGCTTGGGCCCCGCCACCGGCCGCGGCTTGATCGCGGGCCGACTTAGACCGGTCGAGCAGGTGATCGGGGATCTTGGGACCGCCCGCAGACTCTTCAGCGGGGGCATCGCCAGCAGCATCAGCCGAGGATTCGGGCGCGGCGGCACCGCCGCCGCCCTGTTGGGCTTCGGCGCGCTCGCGGGCCTCTTGGGCTCGCTTCAGGAGGTGTTCGGGGACTTCAGCCATGGGCTTTCAGATCGGGCCAGAGGCGTCGTTGCGACGTCGCCTCTAGAGCGGCCCGGAAATACCTCCGTCCTTTCTCACTCGCCAGAAGTGGATAGCCATGAATATGACGATCACGAAGGGCAGCATCAGCACATGGAGCACGTACCAGCGCAACAGCGTGTCGGTGCCGATCTCCACCCCGCCCAGCAGCACAAAGCGCACTTGATCGCCGAATACCGGAGTGAAGCCCATCATGTTGGTTCCCACCGTCACCGCCCACAGGGCCAACTGGTCCCAGGGGAGCAGATAGCCGGTGAACGACAGCAGCAGGGTGAGGGTCAACAAGATGACGCCGATGACCCAGTTGAACTCTCGGGGCGGCTTGTAGGCCCCGTGATAGAAGACCCGGGCCATGTGCAAGAAAACAGTGATGACCATGAGGTGCGCGGCCCATCTATGCATGTTGCGCACCAACAGCCCGAAGGCGACCGACGTCTGGAGGATGTAGATGTCATCCCAGGCCTGGGCCGCGGTGGGTCGGTAGAAGAACATCAAGAAGATGCCGGTCACGGTGAGCAGGATGAACAAGAAGAAGCTGAGACCGCCCAAGCACAGGGTGTAGCTGACCTTCACGGCGTGGCGCTTCACCTTCACCGGGTGAAGGTGGTACAGAACGCTGTTCATGATCACGTAGCTGCGATTCCGGGGGCTGTCGCTGTAGCCCTTGCGGAAAATGGACCCCGGACGGAAGATCGATGACCAGGCCTGCGACCCCTGGACATCGCTCATCATTTGGCTCGCGGACTGCTTGGCCCGCTCGCTCGCCGGTGGTCTGGGCTGCTTTGCCACTTTTCTCCCTGAGTCCTTTTCAGTCCGTTCCGGGCACTAGTTCTAGGCCAACCGCATGCCGTAGCCGTAGCCGTAGCTGGTCATTCGCTGATGCGGGTCGCCATCGCCTCCCGGATCGCCCAGCCGGCCCAAGGTGATCACCCCGGTGGGACACCGGTCCACACACAAAGCGCACCGGGTGCAGGCGTCCTCGTCGATGGTGAAGATCACGTGGTCGCTGGGGTCGACGCCGGGTTGTTCGGCACCTACCGCCAGGTCGACCGCGTCGGGCGCCACCATGTGGATGCACTTCCACGGGCAGATGTCCACGCAGCCCTCGCACATGATGCACTCAGACTGATCGATGTGGATGAACTGCTTGGGCTTCACCTTGCTCTGGAGGTAGTCGTTGTCCACCTCGACCAGCACGTAATCGTCGCGGAACTCCGGCATGGGGGGATTGGCATCACTGCTAGCCATCAGACACTCGCCCCCTCTCTCACAATCGGTCGTCCATATTCAGACTTCTCCACCTCAACTGGAGCGGTCTTGCCGCGGTTCTGCCACACCATCCAGCCGGCAATGTTTCCGGCCAAAGCCAAACCGTAGATCACCACCGCAATCACATCGCGCAATACCAGATAGGGAAGGTCAAACGGCAGGGCCCAGGAGATGATGCCCTGATTGCCCACGTAGTAGCCCTCGACCAGTCGGTCTTTTCGCCAGCCGAGCTCGCTGTCGGCGTACACCAGCCACTGATGGGGCACTACGCCGTAGATCCAGAACAAAAGGAAGAAGACAGCCGCGGCGGCGAACATGGCCTCGCCCCAGGTGTGGTACTTGCCCACCGGACGGCGACGGGCATATTCCAAGAAGCCCACGATGCCCAGAACGGAGACCACCAGGGAGGCGGTGAGGGCCACGTTGAAGTACGGCGCACCCAATCCCTCGTCGTACTGGTGGACGGCGATGAAAGCCCACAGCGCCAGATAGAGGACGAAGCATCCTCCGAGGGCCATGTAGAACTTGGTGACGGCGATGTCTATGGGCCTCTGAGCGGCCACGATCCTCCCCTCGTGGGTGCGGTTCGCGATTGATAGTAGTAGCCCCACCCCGTATTCCTACACATCAAACTGGCTGCTACTCATGCCCAGTCGCATTGGCCCAAATTCACTGTTCGCGCTGGTTAGGCCGTTAGCGTTGGGCGGGCCTAATGTGGCACGGGGCTGGCTGCGGTGCCAGCTAGGAGTCATACCGGAGGAGCGTTGGTAGAAGTACCCGAGCATCTGCTGCAACGATCGCGAGATCGTCGCAAGGACCTCGGCGCGACCACCGGCGACGAGCCCGCGGCAGAGGTTCCTCCATCGGAGACTGCGGCTGCTCCTGCGGTGGCCCAAACCCAGGCCCCGGCGGCCGCCGCGGAACCATCACTGCCCGAGCTTCCCGACCTCGAGCCAGATCCCGAGCCCGAACCCCAGCCCGAGCCGGTCAAGCCGTGGATTCAGGCTGCACTGACCCGCAAGAAGATCCCCGTCTGGGCCGTGCCGGTGCTGATCTTCTTGCCGTTCTGGGCCATCATCTTCGCCGGAACCCTGGAATCGCCCGAGCGGGACACCGAGATCATCGCTCTGGGCCGAGAGGTGTACGAGGGCAGCGGCGGGTGCGCCGGCTGCCACGGCGCCGAAGGGGGCGGCGGTGTCGGCCCGGCTTTGATCGGTGGCGAGGTCATGGACACGTTCGGCGACTGGCGAGACCATGTCATTTGGATTGTCAACGGCTCGCCCGCCCAGCCTGGCACCCTGTATGGCGACAACAATAAAGAGTCACTGGGCGCGGCCAATGGGATGCCCGCCTTTGGTGAAGATCTGAGCGCCCGGGAGATCCTGGCCGTGACCTACTTCGAGCGAGTCGAGCTGGGCGGGGCCGCCGAGGTCGATCTGCACGATCTCGAAGAGCTGTTTGAGGCCGAGGGGGTGTTGCCCAATCAATTCGACATCGGGCAGACCTTCCCAGGAACGTTGAACGGGCTGATGGCCAGCGCCGGTATCGGAGCAGGCTGATCCACTCCCAGGGCAAAATGGTGGCGTGAGTAGCCACAAGTCTTTTCGATGACGCCTCGTCGCGACCTGCTGGTGGTGGGCGGCGGTCCTGCGGGAGCAGCCACCGCCTACTGGGCGGCCCGACACGGCCTCGACGTGGTGGTGGTGGAGCGCAAGCAGTTCCCCCGCGACAAGACCTGCGGAGACGGGCTGACCCCCCGGGCGGTCAAATCGCTCAACGACATGGGGCTGGGCGAAGAGCTCACCCGCTTTCACCGCTACGGGGGCCTCCGGGCGGTGGCCCACCGGCGAACGATGGAGTTGGACTGGCCGCAGCATCCGGTGTTCCCTGACTACGGCTATGTGGTGCGACGACGAGAGCTCGACCAGATGGTCGCCAACCATGCAGTGGCGGCCGGCGCTGAATTGCTCCTCGGTACCGAAGCAACCCGACCGATCCTGGTCAACGGGCTGTTGGACGGCGCAGAGGTGGCTAACAAGGCCACCGGCAGCACCGGTCAGATCCGGGCCCGCTATGTGGCGGTGGCCGACGGCGCCAACTCCCGGTTCGGTCGAGCGCTGGGAACCGCCCGCGACCGGGCCTACCCCCAGGGCATGGCCATTCGCACCTACTTCGAGAGTCCGCTGCACAACACTCCCTGGATCGAGAGCGCCCTGGACATGCGGGACCGCAACGGCAACTCGCTGCCCGGCTACGGCTGGATCTTCCCGCTGGGCGACGGATGCGTGAACGTGGGCGTGGGGCTGTTATCCACGTTCCGCGACTACACCTCGGTGAACACCTCCCATTTGATGCGGGAGTTCGCGGCCACCCTGCCGTCCTACTGGGAAATCGACCCCGACCGTCCGATCATGGAGCCGGTGGGAGGGCGCCTACCCATGGCCGGCTCGGTAAACCCCAAAGTGGGGCCGAACTACCTAGTGGTGGGAGATGCCGCCGGGTCGGTAAATCCGTTCAACGGCGAGGGCATCGACTACGCCTATGAGACCGGGAAGATGGCTGCCGATTTGGTGGCCGAGGCCATCGCCACCGGCGACGGAGGGGCCATCTGGCGGTACCCGGAGCTGTTGGAGGAGAACTACGGGACGTACTTTCGGGTGGCCCGGCTGTTCGCCCGATTGATCGGCAAACCGGCGCTGTTGCGGGAGCTCACCCGGGTCGGGATGCAGTCGCGCCCGGCCATGGAGTGGGCGCTGCGGATCATGGCCAACCTCATGGACCCCGACGATCCCGGTCCCGCCGAGTACATCTACAAGGCGGCGGCGAGGGCCTCGATGGCGGCGTCGCCGTAGGCCGACTACTCCCGTAACGCGGCGGCGAAGGGGTGAATGACAGCGTCGCCCTTGCGACTGAGCCGTCCTCCTACTGCTCCACAGCAGCGGCGAAGGCGTCCACCGTGGTGTCGACGTGGTCGTCGGTGTGGGCCAAGCTGGGGAACAGAGCCTCGTAGGGGCCGGGGGCGAAGGCCACGCCGGATTCGAGGAGGGCGTGGAACACCCGGGGGTAGACGCCGTTTTCAGCCGCGGCCTTGGCTTGGTCGAAGTCGGTGGGAGCTTCGTCGCAGAAGAACACCCCTAACAGTGACCCCACCCGGGGCACGGTGCAGACCGCCCCCGCGGCGGTGGCGGCCGCGGCCATGCCGTCGGCCAGTCGGGTCGCCGTGTCGGCCAGCGTGCGGTAGGCGTCAGGGGTGAGCTGTTCCAGGGTGGCCAAGCCGGCCGCGGTGGCCAGCGGGTTACCCGACAGGGTGCCGGCCTGGTACACGCCGCCCAGCGGAGCCAGATGCTCCATGAGATCGGTTCCCCCGCCGAATACCCCGATGGGCAGACCGCCACCCACCACCTTGCCGAAGCACCAAATGTCGGGGGTCACGCCGAACCACTCGGTGGCCCCGCCGGGAGCCAAGCGGAAGCCGGTGATGACCTCGTCGAACACCAGCAGGGCACCTGCCTGGTCGCAGGCCGCCCGCAGCCCCTCCAGAAAACCAGGTACCGGGGCCACCACCCCCATGTTGGCCGCCACCGGCTCTACCACCACCGCGGCCACGTCTTCGTCCACCGCGGGGATCTGGTTGTAGGGCGCCACCACGGTGTCGGCCACCGCTCCGGGAGTAACCCCTGCCGAGTCGGCCAGCCCCTGGTTGGCCACCCCGCTTCCTCCCGCGGCCAACAGCGCGTCGCTGTGGCCGTGGTAACAGCCGGCGAACTTGATGATCTTTGTGCGGCCAGTGGCCCCCCGAGCCAGGCGTATGGCGGCCATGGCCGCCTCGGTGCCGCTAGAGGTGAGCCGGGTCCAGTCCATGCCCGGCACCCGGTCGCACAGCAGCTCGGCCAGCAGCACCTCGCGCTCGGTGGGCGCCCCGTAGCTGGTCCCGTCGGCCGCGGCCTTGGCCACTGCCTCGGTCACCGCCGGATGGGCATGGCCCAAGATGCCGGGGCCGTAGCTCTGCACGTAGTCGATGTAGCGGCGCCCCTCCACGTCCCACACGTAGGGCCCCTCGGCCCGAGCCACGAAGTACGGGGTGCCTCCCACCGACCGAAACGAGCGCACCGGTGAGTTGACCCCGCCGGGGATGACCCGCTTCGCCCGCTCGAACAAACCCCGGTTCGTGACCATGCCTGCGATCCTAACTATCCCACCCGCCCCCGATTAGAGCGAGAATAGAGCGCGAATAGCGGGACCCAAAATTCGCTATCTCGCGAAGTCCCAGGTCAGCCGAATGCAGCTTGCTGAGACATCCCCTCCAATAGAGCAGGAATAGACTGAAGCCGTGACCACCGTCGGCGAAATCTGTGACCTCGCTGAGGGTGGCGAGTCTGAGACCGTCGAGTTCAAGAAGACGACAGGTGAGCGAAAATCAGCTGCAAAAGCCTTGTCGGCGATGCTCAATGGACAAGGGGGCAGCGTGCTCTTCGGAGTGCATCCCGACGGACGTGTCACTGGTCAGAACGTGGCAGACAGGACACTAGAGAACATCACCCAGGCATGCGAGGAAATCCACCCCCGGTACCCACCGTCAATCGAGCGCATATCCGTGCCCGATAGAGAGGACCATGAGGTTCTCGTCGTCACCGTCGGCGTCGGCGCGAGCAAGCCTTATTCCTACAAGGGCCGCTACTACCAGCGATCAGGGGCGTCAACGGTTGAAATGCCCGACGAAATACAACTTTCGCTCGTTCTCGAGCGAGCCCACGGGTGGGACCGGTGGGAGACCGCAGATTCCCAACGCGGTTTCGATGCCATTGACGAGGTCGAGGTCCGCGCCTTTCGAGACGAAGCCATCACCGCTGGGCGTGGCAATTTTGATACCAATGCCTCGGTTGTCGATGTTCTTCGAGCCATGAACCTGCTTGATCGTGACAACAACCCGAATCGGGCTGCTGTTGCCCTGTTTGGTCGCCCTGAGGCATTCGGGAGCCACTTCCCAACGCTGGGATGCCGGCTAGTGGCGGTGACTGACACTCAAATCGGCGAGGAATTCCGCGACGACCTTCTTATTGTGGACAACGTCTTCACCTCACTTAGAAGGGCAATGTCATTCTGCGAAGATCACCTGCACCACCCCGTACGCATTAATGGCGGTCTCCAAGCCGGGGCAGGTCTGGAGATCCCGTCTGCGGTTATACGGGAAGCTCTGGCCAACGCCTTCAGCCATCGCAACTACGCAACAGCCGGACTGGTTCAGGTGCGGGTGTTCTCCGACCGGCTGGAAGTGCTGTCTCCTGGTGGACTTCCTTTTGGGCTCACGCCCTCCGACCTATATGTGAATCACGGCTCGCACCCGTGGAATCCGAACATGATGGGCTGTCTGTACCGACGCGGCATCGTCGAGCAACTCGGGTCAGGAACCCTTCGAATGGCGAGGATATGTTCAGAAGCCGGATTGGGTCGGCCGGTATTCACGACAACCGGTGCATCGGTGACGTGCAGTGTGCCGCGACAGGGTAAATGGCTGGCACCCGACGGATCAGTTCTCGTGATTAGCGATCCAGAGGCCACCATGCTGGCCCGACTTGCGAACGGTCCTGTGGGGCGTGGAGACCTCGCAGCCCAGGCAGGAATCAGCGATTCTGCGGCACGAGGGGCGCTCGCGCGATTGCGCGAACTCGGTCTTGTCCGCGTCGAGGGCCACGGCCGAGGTGCATACTGGACCCTCAGCAACTCCCTAAAAGAGCGCGAATAGAGCGCGAATAGAGGGTTAGCAGGGGGCCGAAAACACGAAACCCCTGGTCAAGCACACGCCGCTTTTTGATACACCCCCCTCGAATAGAACAGGAATAGAGCGCGTATAAGCACCGACGGGATCGTCAGTGGGTAAGGAAATCCTCTAATGCAACGCTCAGGCCAAAGAAGCGAAGACCCATTTGTTCATCATTTGGCCGCTCCTCGCGGCCCGCACCCCCGGACTTGAATGCGGGCTGCTATTTCCAACGTCTCCTAGCTTGATCCGATGCGCTTAAACCCCGAGGAGTTCACAGCAACACCCGACGATCCCTACGTTCACGACCTGCTGGGTCGTGCCTCGCAGATCAACGCCTTGTGCGACATCATGCAGAACGCCGCTGGTCATGCCGTCGTCTCAATCGACGGTCCTTGGGGGTCAGGAAAGACTGCTTTTGTAGCAATGTGCTCGGCTGAACTCCGCCGCCGCGGCACCCGCGTAGTCGATTTCAATGCCTGGCAGCAGAGCTACACCGAGAACCCGCTGGTAGATCTTGTGTCAGCTATCGCCTCAGAACTGGGCGGCAACAAATCCAAGAAACTCAAGAAGACCCTGATCGACATCAGCCTCCACTTGGCCAAGATTGGCTCTCGCGGGGTGATCGACCGGGACGCCATAAGGCGCAAGAGGTGGGAGACCTTCGACCCTTGGCACGAAGCCAGCACCAAAGTGGGAGAATTCAAAGACGCCCTCGCCCAGGCTGCCACAAAGTCCCCCGGTCCTGGGCCAGGGCGGCTCATAGTGCTCATCGACGAACTAGACCGATGCCGGCCCAACTACGCCCTTGCCCTCATCGAAACTGACCGTCATCTCTTCGCTGTCGACGGTGTGGTGGTATTACTCGCCCTAAACCGAGAAGAACTGTGCCACTCAATTCGGATCCTCTACGGTCCCCGATTCGACGCCGACCGATACCTTCGTCGCTTCACTGACCTGCCCTACGCGCTATCCCTTCCTGCCACAGACCACCTCGCGGCCTTCACGAATGAACTCCTAGCCAACCTTGGTCTGGATTCCCGGCTCGTCACCATGATCGGCGGAAGCGACGTGCCGGACTACAGCCCTTTGATGCTCCAAACGATTGCCGCGGCCAGCAGACACAACCTCAGGGACCTACAACAAGCGCTCCACCTCACAGCCGTCTCCTTGCAATCAGCCAAGATCCGCCAAGGCACCGCTGGCGACAGCTGGGCATCAAAGCAAAAGGCAGCAGCTTTGATCGTCCTCAGGACACTCGACATGACGTCCTATCAACACCTCGCCAACAAGGGAGACCCATTCACCGCGGTCGCAACAATGAACCGAGCTATCACCGACGATCCTCAAACGCTCGCCGACATCTCGACCTGGGACAAGGCCCACGAAAAGATAGAGGCCTCCCTCCTCGCTGAATCGCTCGATGTCCTCTTGATGTCATCAACGTCAGTTCTTGAAGGTAACAGCGCTCACTCCGTTTTCGAGCGGCAATACGCAAGTGCCTTTGCCGCAGCATTCGAAGACACACCAGACGCAACCGACGCCGCTGGCATCCGTGCCAGCAAGATTCTCGCAGCAACCGACACACGGCTTGGAGAACAGCCAACGTCAACGTTGAGACTCGACGAACTCTTCGGGATAATCGATCTCACTGCCCATTAGCCAGACCTGCACCTAATCGAATCAGGGTTCTTAATTGATTTGAGCAGCGTTTGGGATATGCCAAACCCCCACTGGGTATTACTAGCTGTTACGTTGTCCCCTTAGCCAGCCAGGTTGACGAAAGGCACACGATGACATACGCACTCCTTGAGCGAGCCCATGCATTTCCGGGTATAGAACTGGAGTTGCCGGTCCTTTCGATACACGTTGCATCTGGACCCGTCACTGAGCTGGGTACGAACACAGTGCCAATCGAACCGACCGTCGAAGCGCTGTTGGGCTGGCTGGGCGGACTGGGACCGGTCTCGTATGATCCGGTTCCCCTGTTTCCTGATCCAAATTCTGCACCAGTCATTGACGACCTCTTGGAAGTCCCCCTCCCCTCCGTCGATGAGATCGCTGAAATGGATAGCCGCGGCATATCACACGGATTTGGAACCGTGACAGGCACTGTTCAGACTTTGCTCAGAAGGAGAACCGCCTTCGGTCTCGGAGAGAAGATGGGTGGGAGGCTCGCGGATCTAGAGAAGGTCTGGTTTGACCGGAGGATGCCTGTCGTGTACCTCAAGGCTCCTCTCACGGGTGCCGCGTGGTTGACGCTAAGGACAGTTGAAGGAGAGACACTTGACGGCACCAGCATGTCGGCTGGCAAGCTGATGAACCGGATGACCGACTTCGCCGAAACGATTGCCCGAGTGGAGGAGTCCTGCGCAGAGATAGGGACCGGAAGCGTGCCATCACGTCGAATGGCACGACGGATCAACCAAAGACCCAACCGGCAGGAGATCATTGGCCTATTGGACGAGGGCGTGACGCTCGGCCGAAAAATTGAATCAGCCATAGAGGCATTGCTCGACTGCCGAACCCAACCTCGGTGGAAGCATCCAGACCCTGTACTAATCGAGACCGGCAGGGTGTTCAGCACTGTATTAGGAGCACGCCAGTGGCTTGAAGGCACAATTGACGTCCTAAATAAGTGGAATCGCAGATGACGGTATCGTCAAAGCGAAATTAAGGGACTGGAGTACCCACCCACGGTTGAGCCAACTGACCCCTAAGTCACATGGCAAGAAGATCTCCGAGGCCCGATTGCATGCGAAAAAGCCGACCGATCAGCATCCGGAATCAGGCAAGCGACTATGTCTTGTGACTGCTCAGCGGGTGAAGAAGTCCTCCAAGGCGGTGATCAGGCCGTCGACGGTGTGCTCGGAGGCCTCCACCGCAACCTCTAGGCCCAGACTGCGAGCGGTTTCGGACGTGATCGGGCCGATGGTGGCCACCACCTCGGGCACGATGTCGGCGCCATAAGAGTCCACAAAGTTGGTCACGGTGGACGACGACGTGAAGGTTATGACCTCGGCGTCGGCCACCAGGGCCGCCGCGTCGGGGTCGGGGGCGGGTGCCACGGTTCGGTAGGCGGGAACCACGTCGACGTCCCATCCGGCGGCGGCGAGTCCGTCGGGCAGCACGTTGCGGGCGGTTTCGGCCCGAGGGATGAGCACCCGTCCCGGCCAGTCGGAACCAACCTCATCAGACAGAGCTTCCAGCAGGGATTCGGCCACGTACTGCTCGGGAACCAGATCGGCCACCACGTTGCGCTCGGCCAGCGCCGCCGCGGTACCAGGCCCGATGGCGGCCACCTTCACGCCTCCGAGGCTGCGGGCGTCGGGAAGCTGATCGAAGAATCGAACCACCCCGGTGGGCGAGGTGAGCACCAACCAGTCATAGCTGCCAACCTCGGCGGCGGCCTGGGCTAGGCGGTCGAGGTCGTAAGGGGGCTCAAAGGCAATGACCGGCAGCTCCAGGGCCTCCGCTCCCCTTCGGTGAAGCTCAGCGGCCAGCCCCGCGGCCTGGGGCTGCGCCCGGGTCACCACAATGCGGCGGCCGAACAGGGGCCGGTTCTCGTACCAGGCCAGATTGGCGGCGGCCACTTCGCCGACCACGATGGTGGCGGGCGGCTGGGGATCCATGTCGGCCAAGGTGGCCAGGGTGGCCCGCAGCGTGCGCTGGCTGGGGCGGGTCCCCCACTGCACCGCGGCTGCGGGCGTGTCGGGGGCCATACCCGCAGCCACCAGCCGGTCGCAGATCGGGCGACAGCGGGCCGCGCCCATGAGCACCACCACCGTGCCCCCGAGGGCGGCAACCGCCTCCCAGTTGACCGACCCTTCTCCCTTGGCCGGGTCTTCGTGGCCGGTCACCACGGTGAACGACGTGGAGGAATAGCGCATGGTCACGGGAATGCCGGCGTAGGCGGGAACCGCCACCGCCGAGGTGATGCCGGGGACAACTTCGAAGGCGACGCCGGCCGCGGCCAGGGCAGCGGCCTCCTCACCGCCTCGGGCGAACACAAAGGGGTCTCCGCCCTTCAGGCGCACCACCAGCTGTCCGGCCCGGCCCCGATCCACCAGCAGGGAGTTGATCTCCGCTTGGGAGGTACGGGGTCCGCCGGGCTGTTTGCCCACCGAGATGCGCTCGGCATCGGCCGGAGCCATATCGAGCAGCGAGGTCACCGACAGCCGGTCGTACACCACCACATCGGCGCTGGCCAGCACCTCCGCCCCCCTCAGGGTCAAAAGCGCGGGATCGCCCGGCCCGGCACCAACCAGATAGACGGTCACCGGGCCACCATATCCAGCAACTGGCGGGCCAGTTCCTGGCCCAGGGCCTCCCCGTCTTCACCTTCGCCCCCCACGGTGTGGCACCGGCCGTCGGACCCGTCGGCCAGCACAGCCCGCATAGCCAGCGTGTCGCCCTCAACGTGGGCGTGGGCTCCGGCGGGCAGCGTGCAGTCGCCACCCAAAGTGGTCAAAAAAGCCCGCTCAGCATCCACCGCCCGGCGAGTTATGGGGTCTTCGATGGCGGCCAGCAATGTGCGAAGCCGATGATCGTCTTCTCGGCACTCCACCGCCAGGGCACCCTGGCCCACTTGAGGAACCATGACCTCGCAACCCAGCACATCCACCACCGCCGGGTGTTCGCCCAAGCGGTCCAAGGCGGCCTTGGCCATGACTATCCCGTCAAAGTCCGCCGTCTTGGCCAGGCGAGTGCCGATGTTGCCACGAAGCTCAGCGAACCGAAGATCGGGGCGATACTCGCGAAGCTGCACTCGGCGGCGAGCTGAGCCGGTGGCCACCAATGCGCCCTGGGAAAGATCAGATAAACGGCAGCCCACCAGCACGTCTCGGGGATCGGCCCGGTTGGGCACCGCGGCCAGCACTAGGCCCTCCGGGGTGGCCGCTGGCAGATCCTTGGCCGAGTGGACGGCAATGTCGGCTCGCCCGTCCAGCACTGCGGCTTGGACTTCTTTGACGAAGACTCCCTTGCCGCCGATGGCCGAAATGGGCTCGTCGGCCAATCGGTCGCCCGACGTGGCCACCAGCAGAGGCTCAACATCGGCGGCGCGGCCCAATAGTTCAGCGATGTGGGCGGTTTGCCACCGGGCCAAGACGCTCCCCCGAGTGGCGGCGCGCAGCATGGGACTGATTCTAGAGATCGAACAGGTCCCGGAGTGCCTCGGCCAACCGATCGCCGCGGGGCGATCCGGCGGCGTCCTTCAGCCTGACGGTGGGCTCATGGAGGAGTTTGCCGATCAATCCTCTGGTGGCTGCCTCCACCGCCTCTCGCTCAGCCGGAGACAACCCGACCGCGTGGCGATCCAGTTCCTCTTTGCGGAGAACCTCGGCCCGAGTCCGGAACGCCGCGATCAGCGGGGCGGCCTCCCGAGCAGAGCTGTAGTCCAGGTAGCGGTTCAACTCGTCGTCGATGATGCTGCGCACCCGGTCCAACTCGGCCCGGCGTTCGCGCAGACCCCGATCGGCGAAGGCCCGCAGATCGTCCATGTCCAGCAGCGTCACCCCGTCGAGCTCGCCGGCGGCGGGATCCACGTCGCGAGGCACCGCGACATCCACGATCAGCAGCGGACGATTACCCCGCTGGGCCATGATCTCAGCCACGTCGCAGTGCTCCAGGATGAGCGAAGACGCCCCCGTGGAAGTCAATAGGACGTCCACAACCGCCAAATCGGCCGACATCTCGTCGAGGCTCACAGCCCGGCCACCGATGCGCTGGGCCAATTCCTCGGCCCGACCGGTGGTGCGATTGGCCACCACAACTTCGGCCGCCCCGCTCTTGGCCAGGCTGGCCGCCATGCCCTCGCCCATATCGCCGGCTCCGAGCACCATCATGCGGCGGCCGTTCAACCCGCCCAACCGCTCGGCGGCCAGGGCCACTGCGGCGTGGGACACCGAAGTGATGTGCTGGGAAATCCCCGTCTCGGTGCGGGCCCGCTTGCCCACCTCTGCCGCGTGGCGGAAGAGGGAGTTCAACGACGTGCCGCAGGTGCCCTCCAGCCGAGCCGTCTCCCAGGCGCCCTTCACCTGCCCTTGGATCTCGTTCTCCCCAAGTACGGCTGAATCCAAACCGCAGGCCACCGAGAACAGATGCGACACCGCGTCAGCCTCGTAGTGGGCATAGAGCGCATCGCTGAACTTCTCCGGGGGAACATGAGCGGTCTCCGACAAGAAGTCCCGCACGTTCTGGAAGGCCCCGTGGAAGGTCTCGGCGAAGACGTAGACCTCGATACGGTTGCAGGTAGACAGCACCACGGCCTCGGAAACGTGATCACGCCCAAACAGGTCGGCCAGCGCCTTGGGCAGGCTGGACTCGTCGATGGTCATCTGCTCGAGAAGACCGAGCGGTGCCGATCGATGGTTGATGCCTATCGCGAGTACTGACATTGGTTCATCAGGGGTTGTCGACCAGTTGGTCGATCATCTCTTTTGCCCGACCGGTTTCACCGGAGCGGATCAACTCCAGCATTCCCGAATCCAGTACATCTTGCCAAGCCCGGTCCTCAGTGTGCACCCCTATGGCTTGCATCCGCTGCCGCGCCTCGCTGAGCAGGCATAACAGGGTCTCGTATTCGGGGCCGATCTCGTCTTCCAGGCGCTGGCGCAACCAGCGTGACAAGGCCGGACTGTGGCCACCGGTGGAGCACGTCACCATCAGCGATCCCCGGCGCAGTCTGCTAGGCAGGGTGAAGGAACAGCGCTCCGGGTCATCCGCGCTGTTCACCCACACGCCAGCCGACTCACCGTCGCGGTATATCTCGGCGTTGACCTCTTGGCAGCCAGTGGCCGCAATCACCAACCGATAGCCCGCCACATCGCCGGAGCGGTAGGGCCGGCGCTGCACGGTGACACCGGAGCGGGCGTCCAGCTCGGAAACCACATCGGGAGCGATCACATCTACCAACGCCCCGGCTTCCAATAGGCCTTCAACCTTGGCCAGAGCCACTTGTCCTCCGCCCACCACCAAGCAGTGGTGGCCGGCAACCCGCAGGTTCACCGGGTAGAGGGTCTCCTCGATGGGCATGGCCGGTGGCAGCTCAGCGGGCCAGCACGAATAGCTGAATGACCGCGGCTATGAGGATCGCCGCCAACAAGATGGAGATTGCGATGGTGGTTCCTGGTCTCATTCCAGTACCTCTGGTGGTCTGGGTTGCAACTGGACCGGGGTGGCCGATCCAGATCCGCCGGACTCGACGGTGATGGAGTCTCCCTCCACACAGTTCAACTCCATGGCGGCTGAACCCCGGTTGGCGGCAACGGCTACCAAGCCGTACGAGTCTACCAGTACCCCGAGATCACCACTGCCCACGTCGCGGTAACTGCCGACCCGACGGGCGTTGCGTCCCACATCGCCGGCCGTGAGCCGCAACTGGTCGCCCAGTGGTTCGATGTCAGCAGGATCGAGGTTGAGCTGCACGTTGCCGTACCGGTCAATCCACAACACCTCGGCCAGCACCCGTTCGCCGTCAACCCGGCTGACCGGCACGACACCCGGTGTGAGGGAGTGCACTGGGATGGGCGTCCCCACATCGGCGAGGTCAGCACCCCGGCACAGATGGGCGGCCACCGGAGCAAACACATCGCGCCCCGCAAACGTGGGACCGAGGGAAGCTAGGTGGTATTGCCCGGCGGTGAGCTCCACCGCTCGAGACGCCCCGCCCACCATGGCCACAGCCGGGGCCAGCAAGCCGTTGTCGGGACCGACCAACACCGAGGTGCCATCGCCCACTTCAACTGCCACCGCTCTTCGGTCGCTGCCCACACCGGGGTCGACCACGGCCAGCACGACTCCGGGCATCAGGTACTGGGCGCTGCGAGCCAAGGCCAGGCCTCCGGCTCGGACATCGTGGGGCGATATGTCGTGGGTGATATCCACCACCACTACCTCGGGGGCCACCGAGCGGATGACCGACTTCACCACCCCAACAAACTCATCGGCCAGTCCGTAGTCAGACAAGAACGAGATGGTGTCGTAACGCAGCGTCATTAACTGCCAAGCGCTGCGTAGAAACCCTTCGGCAGGGTCAGCCTGCCTGGGTGTAGCGACTGGCCAAGTAGCGGTCGACGTCGCCTTCGCGCAATCGGTACGACTTGCCGATCCTCACAGCCGGTAGGTCTCGGGCTTTAATCAGTCGGTAGACCGTCATCGTTGAGACTCTCATGAGGGCGGCAACCTCCGCCACGGTCATGAGTTTTTCCCGCCCTTCTGGCTTTGCCATGCCAACACACCCCTCACTCCGCTGTGCGTGGCTCACCTTATGCGGCGGTGCCAGTCGAGT
Source organism: Acidimicrobiia bacterium (assembly GCA_022827405.1). GTDB lineage: Bacteria > Actinomycetota > Acidimicrobiia > Acidimicrobiales > Bin134 > Poriferisocius. The sequence continues at coordinate 8,791 of JAJDTA010000196.1, read as the reverse complement.
GCCACCCCGCTCGGCAACTGGGAATCAACTCAGGGTTTCCCCAGTTCACGACTCCGTTCGGTGGCGGCGCGTACCGCAGCGGCGAATGCAGCCGCGGTCCCGCGGGCTTCCAACTCCGCGACACCCCGGGCGGTGGTCCCGCCCGGGGAGGTCACTGCGGCCCGCAGATCGGCGGGGAGCTCGCCTGACTCAACCAACAGTCGGGCCGCCCCCAAAATGGTCTGGCGGGTGAGGGCGTCGGCCATGTCGGGAGGCAGACCGACCTCAGCTCCGGCGGCCATCAAGCTCTCCGCCAACCAGAACACATAGGCCGGTCCTGAGCCCGACAGCCCCGTGACCGCATCCAGCATCGGCTCATCGCACACCACCACCGTGCCGACCGCCTCGAGAATGCCGGTAGCCCAAACCAGATCCTCTTCGGTGGCGTGACTGCCCGCCGCGATGGCGGCCGCGCCCGCGCCCACCAGCGCCGGCGTGTTGGGCATGGCCCTGATGACCCGGGCACCGTCGTCGAGAACAGCTTGGAGAGCCGCGGTGGTAACGCCGGCCGCGATGCTGAGCACGCGGTCAACGCCAGCCGCTCGGAGGCGGGCGCCCGCCGCCGCAGCGTCGTCGGGTTTCACCGCCAGCACGGCATCAGCCCGCTCAACGGGGTGCTCGGCCACTACTACTTCGGGGAAGCGGTCGGCCAGCTCGCCTCGCCGTTCAGAGATCTTCTCCACAACGGCCAACTCGCCGGGCTGGGCCCACCCACCGGCCAGCAAACCGCCGAGCAGAGCCTCGCCCATGCGGCCCCCGCCAATCAGTTGCAGTCGAAGTGCCACCTCACTGCTATAGCAGGCCCACGGCATTCATTGGCGGACAAAAACTCCGGTCGGTGGGTGGACTTCCCCGATGCCGCCCACCGACCAGGAGTTTCATACGAAACAATTGCACTTCATTTACATTGAAATCAACTAGTATGCAGTGATATCCCTAGCCCTTGAACCGGGTCTCGTAGCCGATCCGCATGCAGGGCCGGAACCACCGCTCGGAGTAGGCGTAGAACGACCCCAAGAGCCGGTCGATCTCCGCTTCGGTGACCGCGTGGGCTGGCAGCTCGGACACCAAGAAGACGGCCTCCTCCACGCCGATGGCAAACCGCAGACCGGCCAGCTCGCGGTTGCGGCGCAGCAGATACTCGTACAGCCGGCCTTCGTTCTCCTCGGGTGCGGGCATGAAGTGGCACTCGCAGTGCAACAGACGCTGGCTGAGATTGAACCAGACGGTGGACACCGCCTTTTCCTCCCCCACCATCCGCACATACCAGCGACGCTGGCCGGGTTCGCCCCGGTCCACGTTCAGCACGGTTGGGTTTGTCTGGAGCTGATCTTCCAGCCAGGCATCGATGTCCGACTCCAAAGCGGCTAGCTCGTCGGGCCGCAGAATCATGGGCAATAGACAGGGTTGCAGGCCATCGGCGGCGTCATGGGCAATAGACAGGATTGCAGGCCATCGGCGGCGTCATGTGCAATAGACAGGCACGCGGGACTGGATCCTTCGATATGTGGCTCGCAACGAGCGGGCCATGGCCGCCCACGAATACGAACGGGCCCGCTCTGCTGCATTCATGGCCGTCTCGGCGGCCAGCAGCGGGTTGTCGATGAGAGCGGCCGTCTGAGCAGCAAATGCCTCGGCGGTGGCATCGTCCACCAGGAACCCGGTTCGTCCGTGGTCCACTATCGAGCGCAGCCCGCCCACGGGAGCGGCCACCACCGGGGTGCCGCTGGCCGCCGCCTCCAGGGCCACCAGTCCGAACGACTCGCTGCGGCTGGGAACCAGAACAACATCGGCGGCCCGGTAGTAGGTGGACAGCCAGTGGTGGGGGCGGGGGGGAACCAGCGTCACCTGGTCCTCCAGGCCCAAGGCGTGAATGCGGTCTTGGAGGCGCCGATACTCGGTCTTGCCCTCGGTGCCGCTCGGCCCTCCAACCACAAGCAGGCGGGCATCCTCACGACCCAGACACGCCAGTGTTTCCACCGCAACCAGAGGCCGTTTCAACGGCTGAATCCGGCCGACAAGGAGCAGCACCGGACCTTGGCCCAATCCGAGGGCGGTGCGGGCGCCATCGCGGTCTCCGGGGGAGAACAGCGCGTGCTCCACTCCCGGCGGAGCCAGCTCAATCCGTTCGGGCGGGGCGTCGTAGAACTCTCGAAGTTGCTGGGCTTCTGGCTCACAGGAGGCAATCACCGCATCGGCACACCCGATCACCTCGGTCTCGGCCTGGGCCCGGAACTCCGACTCGGGATCGCCAGTGGCCGCCTTTACCCGGGCCAGCGTGTGGAAGGTCACGGCCAGCGGTACTTCCACCGCGTGCTTGACCCGGTGACCGGCCACCCCCGAAAGCCAGTAATTGGCGTGAATCACATCGGGGCGCCGGTGTCGTCGGAAATCAGCCAGCACACCATCGGCGAACTCTTCCACTACCCCGGGGAGGTCATCCTTGCTCGATTCGACGGGCCCAGCGTCGATGTGGACCACAGTCACGCCCGGTTCGATGTCCACCTCATCGGGCAGCCCTTCCTGGGCTCGCCGCACATACACCCGGCACTCGCTGCCCGAGTGGGCCAAGGCCGCGGCCATCTCCCGCACATACACGTTCATACCGCCGCTGTCGCCCACGCCGGGCTGGGTCAGCGGCGACGTGTGCAGCGACAAGATCGCCACGTTCTGGGTCATGACCCCAACCCCCGAATCACTACGAGGTTGCCCCGCGAACAAAGAACTGGCATGGCCAATTGAGGCTACCCCCCGGACACTGGGGGCAGCACAGCCACCTCATCGCCATCGGCGACCGGCTCAGATCCGGTAACCGGCTCGCCGTTCAGCCACACCCGGCAAATCTGAAGCTGTTCGGCAAAGGCCGCGCCATAGCGATCCACCGCAGTGGCCAGTACTTGGTCGACAGTGGCGCCGGGGACTTCGTCTCGTCCGGTGCCCGCCGCCTCCCTGACGTGTGCGAACAGGCGCAGCGTGGCCATGGGCAGAATTGTACGGGAATACTCTGCCACTGCCGCAGTCTGAAAGGCCCCGCCCATTATTGTGACAGCCGTGGCTCGTCTCCTTCTGATCCGACACGGGCAGTCGGAGTGGAACGCGGCTCGGCGCTGGCAAGGCCAGGCCGACCCCCCGTTATCGGAGTTGGGACGCCGGCAGGCGGCCGAAGCCGCGGCCCGGCTCGAGCCGGTCGACGTGGTGGCCATGTCCACCCTTCAACGATCCCGGGTGAGCGCGGAGATCATTGCCGAAGCGCTGGGCTGCGACCCGCCGATCCCGGTCCCCGAGTTGATCGAGCGGGATGTTAGAGAGTTCTCCGGATTGACCCGGGCGCAGATCGAGGAGCGGTACCCCGGGTTCCTGGAAGACGGCCGCCGCCCATCGGGCTGGGAGCAAGACGACGACCTGTTGGCCCGAGTGTTGGCCGGCCTCCACCGATTGGCCAGCATCGTCGGACACCAGTCTGCGCTGGTGGTCACCCACGGCGGGGTTATCCACACCCTGGAGCACCACCTGGGCTGCCCGCCCAACCGGGTCGCCAACATGAGCGGCCGGTGGGTGACGATAACCGATGGCCTGATTGTTCCCGGCGAGCGGGTCCACCCCCTAGAGGGGGCTTTCCTCCGAGACCCTTGGAAATAGCGGCTTTAAGTATGTTTCAGTGCTTTACAAGTAGAACAGCGCCGAACCATATGATCCGACGCTGTTCCAAAGAGATCGATAGGATCTCCATTGGTGGGGCTGGCATGGTGCAAGGACGGCCTCCAAAGCTGACTCCTTGGGGGTTCGAGTCCCCCCAGCTCCAACGCCCACTATAGCGCAGCGACGCTACCTAGCGGTCAGGCGGGTGAGAGGGTTCTCGGCGCTGGCCGGCGGCGTCGAGCGTGGCCGACACCGGCACCCCGACAACCCAGCGCTGAAGAACCCCGACGCTCAGCCCGGTGTGCGCGGCGGCGGGCTGGCAGCCGACAGCCGCCACCAAATCGGCCAGAGCCCGCCGCACCCCATCGGCAACGGCCGCCAGCTCTTCGCACTTCGCCACCGCGGCGGCCACCGCTTGGGCCTGGGCCGGGCTCAGTGGCTCATCAGCGGTCGAAGTACCCAACGTGCTCGCTTTTGAGCCTGGGAAAGCGGAGGCTCAACCACTTCCCGACACGGAGAGCCAAGTAGCCAGCGACAAAGCCGCCGCCCATAGCCCCGAAGATCACGGTTAGGGAGGAGAGGTCAAGATCGGACAACCAGCCGCGGAGAAAGCCGAACATCGGTCCTCCGACAAGAATGAGCAAAAAGTCATACCAGGGCATTTTCCTGCGGCGCTGTTTGGGGCTATAGATCTTCAACACAACACTAAGATATTGGTTTGAATATCTCCCCATCAAGATCGAGCCGAGATGGGCCACGCCATCGCCGGGAATGGTGCGTTAGCTGTGGCCGGTTTCCTCGGCGGGGTCGACAGAAACGGCCATCATTCGATCCCCTCATGGTTGTCGTGTCGCCGCCGCCGGTAGTTCCTGTAGGCCCGCCGCACATATGGAAAAACGATAAGAAAGACTAACAGGCCAACGAGCAGCGCTGGCCCCCTGCCAATGAACCTTGCCAGAACAAGGTTTTGAGCGAGAATCACCGCGGCGAATAGCCAGAAGGGTGTCAAGAGCTGTTTTGAATCACTCCGGGTTCGGTGGAGGCTCTGTTCCTTGAGAGGATGGAGCAATGCCGAATTATGGGAGGTATCCGGTCGAGCTGCGTGAGCGGGCGGTGAGGATGGTGCTGGACAGCGAGCGGCTTCACGGTTCGCGGTGGGAGGCGATCTGTTTGGTTGCCGAGAAGCTTGGCCCGTCGGCTGAGTCGGTGCGCAATCAGGTGCGCCGAGCGGAGATCGACGGCGGTGCCCGCCCGGGGGTGACCACCGCCGAGCGCAAGCGGATCAAAGATCTCGAGCGGGAGAGGTGCGGGCTGCGCCGGGCGAACGCGATATTGAAGGCGGCGTCGGCTTTGGTCGGGGCGGAGCTCGACCGCCAGTGGAGGCCGTAGTGGCGTTCATCGACGCCCACCGGCACAGGTTCGGGGGCCGGGCCGATCTGCGCGGTGCTCCAAGAGCACGGCGTCGGGATCGCCCCGTTTGCCTATTACGCCGCCAAAAGGCGGGTGCCGTCGGCGAGAGATGCGCGCGGCGCCGAGCTGAGACCGATGATCGCCAAAGCGCACAGGGCGAACTACGACGTCTACGGGGCGGCGAAGGTGTGAGGCGCACCTCAACCGCGTGCAGGGCGTGCGGGTGGCCCGCTGCACCGTCGAGCGGCTGATGGCCCAGATGGGCCTGCGCGGCGTCCAGCGGGGCCGCCGGCCCCCGAACGACCACCCCTGCCGCCGGCGGCCTGCCCGAGGACCTGGTGGGGCGGGACTTCGGCGCCGACGCACCAGACCGGCTGTGGCTCGCGGATCTCACCTGGGTGCGGACCCGCTCCGGCTGGGTGTACATGGCGTTCGTCATCGACGCCTACTCCCGGCGGGTGCTGGGCTGGCAGGCTTCGCGCTCATTGCGCACCGACCTCGCGCTCGACGCTTTGGACATGGCCATCGCCGCCCGCCGGCGCGGCGGCCACAGCACCGACGGGGTGACCCATCACAGCGACCGCGGATCGCAATACGTGTCCGTCCGCTACACCGAGCGCCTCCACGACAACGACATCGCCGCCTCGGTCGGCTCAAAGGGCGACAGCTACGACAACGCCATGATCGAGAGCTTCAACGGCCTGTTCAAATGGGAGCTCATCTACCCCCGCGGCCCATGGCAAGGGCAAAGCGACGTCGAGTTCGCCACCCTCGAATACGTCGACTGGTACAACCACAGGCGCAGCCACAGCCAACTCCTGCCCGGCCGATACACGTACACCACCCCCGCCGACTGTGAAACCGCCTACTATCAAAACACCACAGCCGCCACGGCCGTGGCCCAACAAAAACAGTCTCTACCAAACCCGGCGTGATTCACCCACACAAATGCTGCCCTGGCGGAAGCCATTCAAACACGTCGGATCACCAACCTTGCCCACACAAATGCTGCCCTGGCGGAAGCCATTCAAACACGTCGGATCACCAACCTTGGTGGTCCGCTTGCACGAGTGGCCGCTGAGAGTTCCCGACGTGCAGTAGGGGGTGGCGACGGTGTACCGATAGCAGAAGCCGCCCCTTTTGCTATAGCCGCTGGGGCAGATTTTGTCGGCCGTACTGGGAGGGTTCGCCTTGACGCAGCCACCCCACAAAACCGAGTACCCCGCCGGGCACTGGGCCACCCGGAAGTGCTCGCAAACAGGGATTCCGAAGGCCCCGGCCGTCAGCCTGCCTGAGCCGCAGCGATAAGACGCTGCGGTGGTAGTGGTGGTGACGCAAGCACCGGCTTGGAGAGTCCCCGACGAACACACCGGCTTGTTGGACAGCTCGCCTATGCACTCGCTCCCCCGAATGAAACCAGACAGACACACCGGCGAACCAATATTTTTCTCGCAAACCGCCGCGCCTCTGGTCTTGGGAACAAGGTCGTAACCGGCGTCACACGACGCTTTGCCGTGGTCTTGGGCGGTGGTCTTTGAGCACTCCGTCTCATCGGCGCTCAGCGTGTACCCGTCGGGGCAGACCGTTTTGGCCTCCGGCGGATGCGCCGAAGCGGCGGGCACAGCAACAGCGCTCAACAAAACAACGAAAACAGCGGCAACAGCAAAGAGCCCCCAGACACCCCGCCGCCCCCCGGAAGCGGGAATCTTGGCGGTTTCGCTCGGGACGGACTTATAAGCGTTCCGTCACAGAGCACCGCGGTCAGACCCGAAGGGAGGCCAAGCAAATCGCCAAGTCCGCCCAATGGTCTGACCGCTGGGAGCCGGTTGGCTCCATGCGGGCTCTGTGACTGCCGGGGAGGTTACGGCGTCACCAAAGGCGCGAGCAAAAAAGGGGAGGGGTTAAAGGTCGCCGCGGCGCTGGCGGGCGGCGGCGAGCGTTTTCGAGGGTGGCACTCTGGTTACCCAGAGCTGGAGGGTGCCGACGGCCAGCCCGGTGTGCGCGGCGGCGGGGTGGTAGCCCACAGCCGCCACCAAGTCGGCTAGAGCCTCCCGCAGCTCGTCGGCAACAGCCGCTAGCTCCTCGCACTTCGCGACAGCGGCGGCTGCCGCCCGGTCCGGGCTCAGCGGCCCATCAGCGGTCGGTGGTTTCCGGGGCCGCCGATCCCTCAGAGGGGCCCATAGGCATTTGGTAGTAACCAACGTGTTTGCTTTTGAGGGCGGTGAAACGCTTGCCCAGCCGGATAGCCAGATAGCGGGCCAAGTAGCCCGCCGTAAAGCCACCAGCCATAGCAGCCGCCATCGTGAGCAAAATCCCCGCACCGCTCACCCAGTCAATGATTTGGAGGGCCACAGCCCCGGCGACAAATGTCCATAGGTAGTCATACCATGGCATTAGCGGATTCTTGCGGTTCCGCCCGATACTCAGCTTCATAACCCTAGAATACAGATTCGCGTATGGCTTGTCAAGACGCCGGGGGATTGGGGCCTGAGCGCCGCCGGGGCGGCCACAGCGGGCCTATGGTGGGGGTGTGAGTGTTCACAGCCCCCCGCCGCAGCGGCCCGATGGTGCTTCGCGGGGTGCGGCTCGGGAGTGGCTGGAATCCGAGCGGCGGCGCTCCGAGGCCCCGGCGTTCTTTTCCAGAAGCGACGCCGGGCCGGTAGAGGCCGGGGCTGCGGGCGATGCCCCCCAACAGCGGGAAACCGGGGCGCTCGGAATCCTGCAATCCGAGCGCACGGCGTCGCTTGTTTCCATCGTTGTTTTTCTGAGCGTGGCCAGCTTCATGCTTAGGGGTGTGACCGTCGGGAGAGTCGTCTTGCTGGCGGCGGGCTGTCTCGCTGCGCTCGCCTGTTTCGGGGCGACGCGGTACCTGAGAGCAAAGAAACCCGCCAACGCCCCCACAGCTCCGGGGAGCTCGACGCCGGGGATCGAGGCCTGAGAGCCACCACGACGGCCACAGCGGCCCCACAGCGCCCTGAGCGGCTACAGCGGCCCCACGACGCCCTGAGCGCCGCCAGGGCGGCTACAGCGGCCCCGCAGCGCCCTGAGCGCCCCCAGCGGGGCTACAGCGGCCCGAGTGCCGCCGGGGCTGTTTGTGGGCGGTGGGCTCCCCTGTGGGGGGCGCGGTACGCGGGGATGGCGGGCGCGGTGTTATCGGCAGCGCACCGCCTCGTAGTCGCCTACTTTTTTGTTTCCGGCGATCTTGGCCTGCATTCCGACTTGGTACCAACCGGCGTTTGGCACGTCGAACGTTGTCGAGGTGCCCGCGACCGCGGTTTGGCGGCCGCGGTGGCCGTAGTTTTTCGCCTCGTTCGCCCAGATGTCGGGTTTGAGGGTTTCGGGGGTCTTGCTCCAAGTGACCGTGATGACCCAGCCCGAGCCCGACGACTCGCACGATACGGAGTCGAACGCCAAAGAGGGCTTGGGCTTCGTCTTGGGCTTTGCGGGGGTGGCGGTGGCGTCGATCCATGTTGAGAGGCCGTTGGCGTTGTAGGCGGCCACGCGCACGTCATAGGCCGTCCCGTTGGAAAGGGCGGTGATGGTGTGGGAGGTGGCCAGGTTCGAGCCGTGGGCCAAATCGGTGCTCTTGGCGGTGGCGTCGCCCCACGCGTCGGCGGCGGGCTTCCACTGCACCCGGTAGCCGAAACCCGCGGCGGGCGTCGTGGCCGAGGCCGACCACGACACCGCTATCTGCTTGTCGCCG
>JAJDTA010000080.1 GCA_022827405.1 Acidimicrobiia bacterium | reverse complement strand
GATCTGGAGATGGTGCGCGAGCCGCCGCTGTAACGTCAGTCTCCTTGGCAACCATGGATCCTGAGACCTTTCGCCGCGACCTGACCGCGTGGCTCGACGCCAATGCCGACGAGCTGACCCCGCCGTATGAGGGCGCTGGCTCGATGGACGAGCAAATGGCCCACTACTCCCATGTGAAGCGGTCGCTCTACGATGCTGGATTCGGCCGCTACGGATGGCCGGAATCGGTAGACGGGCTGGGCGGCTCGCCGCTGCTGCGGGCCATAGTCGGCGAGGAGATAAACCTGCGGGGGCTGTGCGACCCCAATCCTTGGACGATGATCGAGGTGCTGGTACCCACCGTCATCGAGTTCGCCCGGACCGAGGTTGCCGCCGCCCTGGTCCCGCCGTTTTTGCGGGGTGACGAGATGTGGTGCCAGGGGTTCTCCGAGCCCGATGCGGGCAGCGATTTGGCCTCCCTTTCGTGCCGGGCAGACAAGACCGACGGCGGTTGGCTGGTGAGCGGGCAGAAGATCTGGACCAGCTTCATCCAGTACGCCCAGCGCTGCGTGCTTCTCACCCGCACCGGCGAGCCCAACAGCGCCCACCGGGGCATCACCGCCCTGCTGGTGGACGTGGACTCTCCCGGCATCACCTACAGCCCGATCGAGACCATGCACGGGCGGCTGGACTTTGCCGAGGTCCACTACGACGAGGTGTTCGTGCCCACCGAACGGCTCATAGGCGAGGAGAACGGGGGCTGGCAGGTGGCCATGGACATCCTCCCCTACGAGCGTTCCACCACGTTCTGGCACCGGGGCGCCCTCTTGCACCGGCGCCTCTCCGACCTGGTGGCCCAGCTGTCGGATTCTGGCGACCTGAGCGACACCTCGGCCAAGGCCATCGGTGAAGTGTTCCTCTCGCTTGTGGCCTTCCGCAGCCGATCACGAGACACCCAGTACCGATTGGCCCGCGGCCAGCAACTCGGCGTGGAGACGTCGATCGACAAGATTCTCATCACATCGGCCGAACAGCAGCTTTTTGAAGCGGTCCGCGACCTGCTTCCCGGCGTGGTGGAGTTCGACGGTGGTGACCACGCCGCCATGTGGCGCACCGACTACCTGTACTCCAGGGCGGCCTCCATTTATGGGGGAACCGCTGAAATCCAGCGCAACATCGTCGCCCGGCGGCTGCTTGATCTGGGGCCCGAGTCATGAGCGGATTCATCGAGCCCGAGGATGCCGGGCTGTTGGCTTCCAGTTTCGCGGCCGCAATGTTGGACGCGCCCGATCCGGGTGAGGCCGACCAAGCACTCTACGACTTGGGCTGGGCCGACCTGCTCGCAGCATCCCCCGCCCAAGGAGCGGCGATTGCCTTCGGCGCTCTCGGCGCAACCGGCTCGGCCGCCACACTGCTCGATGACGTAGTGGTCCATGCTCTCGGCGTACCCGTCTCACCATCCACCTGCGTGTTGTTCGACGCCACCCTTTACACCAACCCCGCTGCCCCGCAGCCAGGCGATCCCCGATCTTTGATGGAGGACAATCCCTTTGTGGTCAATGGGCTGGTTTCGTCACGGGTAGAACGGGCCACCACAGTGCTGATCGCCGTGGATGAGTTTGAGGGCACCGCGGTGGCGGCGATGGACGCCGGCTTGCTTCGTGAACCGGAGCCGACGGGAATCGACCCCGCCCACGCCTACCGTCATGTGTCTGTTCGAATCCCAACCGACGCGGTGACACCGGTGAATGCCGAGGGCAACTGGGAGGATGCAGTGACCGCGGCCCGAATGGCCCTGTCCTACCAACTCACCGGCGGGGCCCGCTGGATTCTGACCGAGGCCCGCCAGCACGCCATCGACCGGGTGCAATTCGGCCGCCCGGTGGCCTCATTCCAGGCCATGCGGCACAAGCTGGCCGAATCGCTGGTGCTTATCGAGGGGGCGGAATCGCTGGGCGCAACGTGCCTCCGCGACCCCGACCCAATGAAGGCTGCGCTGGCAAAGTCGCTGGCCGGAAAGGCCGCCCTCACCACGGCGAACCACGCCCAGCAGGTGCTGGCCGGGATGGGATTCACCGCCGAGCACCGCCTTCACCTTTGGCTCAAGCGGATGCTGGTGTTGGACGCGCTGTACGGCTCATACAAGTCACTTCCAACAGAGATCGGCCGAGATTTGCTCATCTACGGGACCGTGCCCCGTCTCATCCAGCTTTAGGAGGACCCATGGGTCGAGAAGACTACGCCCGATACGCCACGAGTTGGTCGGCGCCCGACTACTCCGTGGACGACGACGGCAAGGTGGTCGGCGGCTATGAACCCGAGGGGCCCAACAACTGGGGACGCTGGGGCGACTACGACCAGCGGGGCACCCAGAATCTGATCGGCCCCGAGCAGCGAGTTCGGGCCGCCTCACTGATCCAGTCGGGCAAGGTGTTCTCGCTGGCCCTGCCCATCGACGCCAGCGGTCCCCGTTTCCATACCCGGCCGGCCCCGCTGCACTGGTTCATGATGGCCGGGTCCGACCAGGTGGTGGGCTCCCCCTACTCCGCCGCCGATCCCGACTTCCAGTGGAACGACGACATGTTCCAGATGCCCCTCCAGGGCTCAACGCAGTGGGACGGCTTCGCCCATGTGATCTACCGGGACACGATGTACAACGGCTATTGGGCCGGCAACGTCACCGCTTTCGGGGGCGCATCGGTGCTGGGCATCGAAAACCACCGGGAGAGCTTCGTGGGCCGAGCGGTGCTGTTGGACCTGCCCCGCTCCGAGGGCTGCGACCCGCTGGCTCCGGTCACGGTCATCGACTCGGCCATGCTGGATCGCTGTGCCGAGGCTCAGGGGGCCGCGATCGAGCCGGGCGACATCGCCCTGATCCGCACCGGCTACATGGCATTGTGGGATCCAAGCTTCACCCCGCAGCAGCAGGAGGAGTATTTCGGAGGATCGCCGGGATTCGGAGTGGATGCCCTCCACTGGTGCGACCGCAACGACATCTCCGCGGTGGCGGCCGACACCATCGGCGTGGAGG
>JAJDTA010000002.1 GCA_022827405.1 Acidimicrobiia bacterium | reverse complement strand
GCGGAAGTCGCCGATGGCGGCGATGTTCTGGTTGCCCCACTGGTCGATCTGGCTGGCCCCCATCAACACATGGCGCTTGCCCGACCACACGATGTCGAACACGGTGCGGTACGGCACCCACGACTCCACCACCTTGGGGGCATCGGGATCGCCCACCGGGAAGTTGTTGGCCGGCAGCACCGCCACGGTGTCGGTGTACACCAGATCGGGCTCGAAGGTGGCCCGGGCCAGCCGGCCGCCCACGATGGGCACGGTGCCGATGGGGTTGCACAAAATCTCGCCGTCGCCCCGGAAGGCCTCGGCGCAGGCCACCACGCAGATCTCGTCGATGGTTGCTTCGGCAATGCTGCTCATGCCCGGGCCTCCAGCGCCTTCAGGTATTCGGCATGGGAGGGAGCGTCGAGGTATGTGGAGCGGAATACCTCCCAGGCTTCGGGGTCGCGAGCCGTGCCGGCGTACTCCCGCTGGAAGGCCTCGTCGCGCCCGTAGTCGGGCGGACACTCGGTGAAGTGCGCCCCTTGGGGAGCCTCAACGACACCGTCGGTGAATATGCGCTGGATGCGAAGGGTGTGCACCGGCCCCTCGTCCAGCAGGTTCTCGGTGGGGACGATTTTCTCGGTGCTCAGATAGGTCTTATCGGCGGCCATGGCGAACAGGTCGTCGAAATAGAGATCGGGGCCTAGGAACTGCCCGTTGCCGGCGGCATCGGCCCGGTTCATGTGGATCAGTGCGGCGTCGAGCTTGAAGGCAGGGATGGCCACCAGTTCCTCCCCATCGTCATACGGCGAAGTCACCGTGCGCAGCTCGGGGTTCATGGTCAACATGTCGGAGCCCAAACCAGCCCGGGTGGGATAGAACGGCACCCGGTGAGCGGCGGCCAAAAGCCCCAGGTAGAAGGCGCCCTCGTCCAACTCGGTGAACTCGATGGCCCCGCTTTGGCGGGCTTGGCGGAAGTGGGGCTCCAGCGGGATGGAGTCGAGGGACACGAACCCGTACACCGCCCGGCGCAGCTTGCCGGCCGCGCACAACAACCCAATGTCGGGTCCCCCGTATGCCACCACGGTCAGATCCTTGAGATCGGAGCGCAATATCGCCCGCACCAACGACATGGGCTTGCGCCGGGACCCCCAGCCGCCGATGCCGATGGTCATCCCGTCCTTGAGTTCGGCGACGACCTCGTCTTCGGTCATCCGCTTGTCGACCATGGCGGCGACGATAGCCCGCGCCTGTGACCCGGCCCACACTGGCAGAAGAGCCACCTTCAGCGTGGTAATGCTCCCAGCAGTCCCCATAGGGCACACTGGCAGCAATGGATGACCTCGATTTCACCGGCAAGACCGCCATCATCACCGGCGGAACCAAGGGGCTGGGCCGGGGGATGGCCACTCGCTTTCTGGCTGCCGGTGCTGATGTGGTGATCTGCGCCCGCCGTCCGCCGGATGAGCCGGTGGCCGCTGATGGCCGGGAGGCACTATTCGTGGCCGCCGATGTGCGGGACCCCGAGCAGATCGCTGGGGTGGTGGCTGCCGCAGTGGAGCGCACCGGACGGGTCGACACCCTTATCAACAACGCGGGCGGCGCTCCTCCGGCTGAGTCGGCCACGGTATCGCCCCGGTTCAACGAGAAGATCATGGCCCTGAACCTGATGGCCCCCATGGCGTTTAGCCAGGCGGTGTATCCGGTGATGCAGAGCCAGGACAGCGGCGGGGTGATCCTCAACATCTCGTCGGTGTCGGGCATTCGGCCCAACCCCATGGGGATCGCCTACGGGGCGGCCAAGGCCGGGCTGTTGAACCTGAGCGAGACCCTGGCGGTGGAGTGGGGGCCCAAGATACGAGTGCTGACCGTGACCGTCGGGCTCATCGTGACCGAAGACGCCCACCTCTACTACGGCGACGAAGCCGGGATCGCCGCCGTGGGCGAGACCATCGCTTTGGGCCGCATGGGCCAACCCGACGATGTGGCCGACGTGTGCCTGTTCTTGGCATCACCCATGGCCCGGTGGATGTCGGGGGCCAACATCAAGGTGCACGGCGGCGGAGAGAAGCCGGCCTATCTGGGCGTCTCCACCGGCGAGGTGGCCGCCGAGGAAGGCTGACTGCCCCGAAATGGCGGTGAGCATCCCGTTTCTGACCGAGCCGGAGGTGGACTACGGCGCGGTGGTGGAGATGGCTCCTGACCTGCGCAGGGTGATGGCCAAAAACCCCAGCAAGTTCACCTACCGGGGCACCGGGACCTACATCGTGGGACGAGGCCGAGTGGCCATTGTTGACCCCGGCCCCGACGACGCCGACCACATCACCGCAGTGCTGGCCGCGATTGACGGCGAGCATGTGGAAGCCCTGCTCATCACCCACACGCACCGTGACCATTCCCCCGCGTCCCGGGCAGTGGCCGAGGCCACCGGGGCTGAGACTTACGGCTTCGGCCCCCATCCGGCGGCTGACACCGACGATGGCAAGAGCGAGGAGCGGGGCGACGTCGACTTCGCCCCCGATGCGGCTGTGGTCCACGGCGATGTGATCGAGGGGCCGGGGTGGAGCTTCGAGTGCCTGTACACCCCCGGCCACATCTCCAACCACATCGCCTACCGCTGGCGGGAGGCGGCGGGTGTGTTCACCGGCGACCACATCATGGGCTGGTCCACCACCATCATCCCCCCGCCCGATGGCAACATGACCGACTACCTGGCCAGCCTGCGCCTATTGGCCGATTCCCCTGACGACCGGGTGTACTGGCCCACCCATGGCCCGCCGGTCACCGAACCCCATGCGTTGGTGGAGGCTCTCTATGCCCACCGCCTGGACCGGGAACAACAGATCATGGAGTGCTTGACCACCGGACCGCAGACCATCCCGGAAATGGTGGAGGTGATGTACGCGGAGGTGGCCAAAGAACTGCATGAGCCCGCCGCCCGCTCGGTGCTGGCCCACCTCATCGCCATGGTCGCCGACGGCCGAGTGGGCACCGACGAAACCGCGACCGCCGAGGCGGTGTACTACCGCAACTAGCAGGGGGTTCGGAGCGCCGCCGCCTCCCCCTGCTGTTCAATTACGAGACCGTCTCGGGAGACGCGTTCAAGTAGCAGGAGGTAAGCGCGGACGCCACCTCATCCTGTGCCTGGCCGAAGCCCTCTCCCGTGTCGACCACCATGGCATCCCTCACGACGGCCCGCAGCCCGTCAACCGAGATTTGGGAGGCGATGCATTGGGCTCGATCTATCGGCTCACCTTCTGAGACCAAGACCTGCACCACGAAGTTCCGCCAGTCAACACAACCCAAAGACAGGTTCTCCAGATCAAACGCCTCACGGTCGGAAATGTCGAACCAGTCCCCGAACACGAACAATCCCGGCTGCCGGTATGCCTCAGCAAACGACTCTGGGTTGAGATCCAATTCGTCAAGCCGTTCGTCGGTGAATACGGCAAAGGCCTCCTCGGCCAGACACATGATCTCCTGTCGGGTCATGAAGGTGGTGACCAGTTCGTCACCCAAGACCAACTCGGCAAATGTGTCGGTCAACTCTTGTCGGTTGGGTGCGAGCGGATCGCCGCTATCAGCCTGCTCGCCGTTATCAGGATCAGCAGCGTCGGGATCAGCGGGATCGGTGGGCGGCGGCGTGGGGGCTTCGACCACCTCGGTGGGTTGGACGGTGGGGGCCTGGGTGATCGGCACCGACGGTGCGCTCTCCTCGCTATCGCTCGAGCAAGCCGATGCTATGAGAACTGCCAGGAATATCGAGAGAAACCAGCCACGGCGCATAAGGACAGGTTCCGGTTCAGCCGGATTCCTCGATTGTCACCGAGTTGACGAACACAGGAGGCTCGGGGCCCCCACCCAGAGGATTGTCAGGCTGGTCCACGTGGCTGGCCAGAATAGCCTCGGCCACCGACAGGCTCGCATCGTCCATCTGGCCGAACACCACATAGGTGCCCTGGCTGTTGAGGCGGGCGGTGTTCTCGTTTACGGCGATGAAGAATTGGGCGCTGGCGCTGTTGGGCGCCGCGGTGCGGGCCATCACCAGCTGGCCCGGCTCATAGGTGAACCCTGAGCCCTCATCAGGAATGGTGTAGCCCGGCCCGGGATCAGACGGGGAATTCGTATGGGGCGCCCCACCCTGGATGATCCCGATGCTCGGATCGGTCCGGAACAACAGCGTGCCGTCGTAGTAGTGCCACCGGGCCAACACCGCGAAGTTGTTGGCGGTGACCGGAGTGTTCACCGTGTCGAGGGCGATTCGCATCTCCCCGGCAGTGGTGTCGAACACCGCGGTGTACTGCTTCGTGGGGTCCAAACACATGGGCTGGGGACCGTCGAAATCCAGAATCTGGGTTCCCGACCCATTGTCGGGCGGACATGGTCCTGAGCCGATGCTCCCCTCAGGAATGGGACCGGCTGGTTGGAATCCAGAACCGCCCATCATCTCAAGCTCTTCGGGCGTCAGGCATCGGGTTTGCAATTGAATCAATTCGCCGAATAGCTCAGCGGTTGCTTCCTCGTCCCCGGGTTCTTGTCCGCCAAGCATCATGTCAACCAATTCGTCGGGCAATCCGTCGGCCACACATCGGGCGGAGTCCTCAGATAGGCCCTCTAGGACGTATGTCTCATAGAGCATGTCCCGCACGTCGACGCAAGCTTGGAGTGCTCCCATGACCTCTACTTCCCCCAGTCCCAAGTC
This sequence comes from Acidimicrobiia bacterium, assembly GCA_022827405.1. Classification (GTDB taxonomy): domain Bacteria; phylum Actinomycetota; class Acidimicrobiia; order Acidimicrobiales; family Bin134; genus Poriferisocius. The sequence goes on along the minus strand of JAJDTA010000002.1, from coordinate 38,456 downwards.
GTCCTCCGACTGAGCGATCAGCGCACTCGACACAAAGGCACGGATTCCGTCACTGGAGACTTCAGAGGCGATGCAATTGGCTTGATCCGGTGGCAGACCCTCTCCAGATACCGCTTCGGCCAAGACAGCTCTCCAGTCGACACATCCCAAGGCCCTGTCCACTACCTCTGAAGCCTCGCCATCGGAAATCCCGAACCCTTCAAACAGGCCAAAGCCCCGGTCCGCCTCGTAAACCGCGGTGATCGACGGGCCGTCCAATCCCAACTGGTCGAGCCGTTCGTCCGAAAAGACACCGGCCAGGCCGTCGGCCAGGCAGCGCACCTGATCTTCGGTAATGGTGCTTGGACGTTCGTCGTCTTCGAGCATTGCGGCGAATATCGCGTCGGCTAGCTCGCTCTGCGTGGCAGAGAGCGGAGTAGCGGCTTCGGTGGGCTCAGGCACAGATTCCTCGGCAGCCTCGGTGGGCTGGGATCCGGCCTCGGTCGCCACCGCGGTCGGTGCGCTGTCGTCGCTATCGCCAGAGCAGGCCGCGGCAATCAAGCAGACCAGGGCTAAAGGCAAAACCAGTTTCAATATGCGCATGTCGGCACCCATCTTCCAATCACCATCAACGACGCTCCAACGGTACTCACGGTTCCGCCAAGAGCGGCGAAATTACCGGTATGCCATTTCAGGCCACTGCGCCCGACGTCCGGAGCGCGGCCACCTCCCCGGTGGAATAGCCCAACTCGGCGAGAACCGCATCGGTGTCGGCCCCCGGGGGCTGCGATTGCCCGGCGGGCTCGGAGGGGGTGCCGTTGAATCGGGGGGCGGGGCGGGGCTGGGGGACCCCGCTGAACTCGAAGAATGAACCACGGGCCTGGGCATGAGGATGCGACGGGGTTTGGCCCATGGTCAGCACCGGGGTGACGCAGGCATCGGTTCCGTCGAACACGGCCATCCACTCGTCCTGGGTGCGGGTGGCGATGATCTCCCCCACCCGCTGCTTCATCTCCGGCCATCGGTCCCGGTCCATCTGGTCGGGCAGGTCGTCGGCTTCGGCCAGGCCGATGCCGGCCATGAACTCGGCGTGGAACTGGGGCTCGATGGCCCCCACCGCCAGCCACTTGCCATCGGCCGTGCCGTACACCTCGTAGAAGTAGGCCCCGGAGTCCAAGAAGTTGGCCCCGTATTCGTCGGTCCAGAATCCGCTGGCGTGGGCTGCGTACAGCGGCGACAGGAGGTAGGCGGCGCCGTCCACCATGGCCGCGTCCACCACTTGGCCGTCGCCGCCCCGGGCCACCTCCAACAGCGCGGCCACCATGCCCAGTACCAGGAACACCGAGCCGCCCCCAAAGTCGCCGATCAGGTTGAGGGGCACCGACGGCGGCTGGCCTGTGCGGCCTATGTGGGCCAGCGGCCCGGCCAGGGAGATGTAGTTGATGTCGTGGCCGGCCCGATCGGCCAGCGGGCCGCTCTGGCCCCAGCCGGTCATTCGCCCGTACACCAGCTTGGAGTTTCGGGCCAGGCACGCGTCGGGCCCGACGCCGAGGCGCTCGGCCACCCCGGCCCGGAAGCCCTCGAACAGCCCGTCAGACGCCTCGACCAGGCGAAGCACGGCTTCCACGCCTTCGGGCTGCTTAAGGTTGAGGGCCACGGTGCGCTTGCCCCGCTCCATAGGACCCGACTGCGAGGCCACCGGGTTACCCGAACCGCCGACCCGGTCGACCCGGATCACCTCGGCACCCAAGTCCGACAGCATCATGCCGGCAAACGGGGTCGGCCCGATACCGGCCAGTTCAATGATGCGCATTCCCTTTAGCGGACCCATGGCCCTACGGTATGCCTGCGAGTCGGAGCAACCGAAAGGCAGAGACCCAGATGAGCGCCAATGATCGAAAGACCGCCTTGGTCACCGGAGCCAGCCGGGGAATCGGAAAGGGCAGCGCCATCGCATTGGCTCGGGCCGGCTTTGACGTGGCGGTGTCGGCCCGGACCTTGGTGGACGGTGCAGGCCGGGACATGTACGACCCCAACCTCGCCATTCCCGGCGGGCTTGACACCACCGTGGCCGCCATCGAAGCCGAGGGCCAACAAGGAGTGGCGTTCACCATGGACTTGTTGGACCGAGAAAGCGTGACGGCGTGCATCGATGGGGCGCTGGAGCATTTCGGCCATCTCGATGTGTTGGTGAACAACGCCATCTACCAGGGCAAAGTGAGCATGACCCCGTTTCTGGAACTGGAAGAACCCGAGGTTCACAAGCTGTTCGAGGGAAACGTGTTCGCTCAGATGGCGATCACCGAGCGGGTGCTGGCCGCCATGGTGGAGCAGGGCTCGGGAACCATCGTGAACATGATCTCGGCCTCGGCCTACACCGACCCGCCCGGCCCCATCGGCAAGGGCGGCTGGGGCATGGCCTACGCCATGAGCAAGGGGGCGTTCACCCGCATGACCCCGCACATCCACGTGGAGCACGGCCCCGACGGCATCCGGTGCTTCAGCATCGACCCCGGCTATGTGATCACCGAGGCCGCCCGGGCCCGCAACACCGCGGGATCGTTCCCCTACCCCGGCGGTGAGCCGGCCACCATCGGCGCAGTGGTGGCCTGGCTGGCCACATCGCCCGACGCCGACGAGCACTTGGGCGGCATCGTGTACGCCCAAAGCGAATTTAAGAAGCGGGGCTTGACAGCGTGAGGGCGGTGCGCCACACGCCCGAGGGCATCCGCCCGGTGGAGGTGCCGGTGCCGACCCAGGTAGCAGTGGGCGACGCCGAAGGAGTGCGCATACGGCCCCGGTCGGTGGGCATCTGCCAGACCGACCTGAACATGGTGGGGTTCGGGCCAAGGGAGATGACCTTCGGCCACGAGTTCGCCGGAGTGCTTGACGATGGCACGCCGGTGGCGATTGAGCCGATGGTGCCCTGCGGCGTCTGCGAGTTCTGCGGAATGGGCGACTACCACTGGTGCGAGAAGTCGCACGAGATGATCGCCGGAGTGGCCTTCGACGGCGGCATGGCCGACGAGATCCTGCTTCCCGAACGGTGCCTGGTGCGATTGCCCCACGGGTTGGACGTGGCTAACGCCTGCTTGTGCGAGCCGCTGGCCGTCAACATCCACAGCCTGATGTTGGGGCGGTTGGAAAGCCGCCACCGGGTGGCCGTAGTGGGACCCGGCATCACCGGATTCGGCTTGCTGGGCGGGGCCGCGGCCCGCTGGCGGGGCTGCGTCGTGGACGTCGAGCCCGACAACGACCTGCATGCCTCCGCCGCCGAGCAAATGGGCCTCGGGGTGGGCTTGTCGGGCACTTACGACGTGGTCATCGAGGGCGACGGCTCGGAGCGATCCATTACCCGATCCGCCGAGGTGGCCCGCCCGGGAGGGACGGTGCTGCTGGTGGCCGGGTACTACCAGAACAAGCTGTTCGAGGTGCTGCCCTGGGTGCTCAAGGAGCTGACCGCGGTGTGGGGCACGTTCTACGGCCACCACGGCGCGGGCCGAGCCTTCGACTCCGCCGCAGCCCTGCTGGCCCATCGCCCCGAGATCGCCGAGGCCATGATCACCCAGCGCTTCCCCCTTGATGCCGCCGGCGATGCCTTCGCCTTGGCCGCCAGCGACACCCCCACTCTCAAGGTGGTTGTGGAGCCTTGATTGGGATCAGGCCAGGAAAGAGGCCCGCAGGCGCTCGATGGTTTGAGGCTTGACTCCAAACTCGAGGGCGTAACCCTCAAGACCGCCCCACCGGTCATCGACGATGTCCAGTAGCTCGGTGATGGCGCTGATGGGGGCATTGGTAATGTCGTCGGGCAATTTCGCCCAGACTTTGGCCATCTCGGGCAACTCGGCCAGGGACCGCTCTCGGATGTAGGGAACCGCTGGGGCGGTGGCCGCGTAATCGCCCACGATGTCTTGGCGATCTACTCCGGCCAATCCCAGAATCATCGCAGCCAGACACCCAGTGCGGTCTTTTCCGGCCATGCAGAAAAAGGCAGTTGGCCACTGATCGGGGTCGGCCACCACATCGATTGCCGCGGCAAACCGCTCTCCCCCGCTGCTGATCATGTTCTCGTAGAGCTGGCCGAATGTGCGGTTCGCGATGTCGGGATCAGGGCGCTCGTAGGTGTGCATGGTTCGGTCGGTGGTTCCCACGTGGTGCTCGACGACACCAAGTGTCGGGTCGAGCACCCCAACCCGCTCCCGCTCGTCGTTCGCCCGCAGATCCACTGCGGTGCGGATACCCAATGGACCGGTGACCACCTCGCCGTCAGCCGGGCTGAGACGGTGCAGAGAGTCAGCCCGGAACAGCACTCCCCACTTGGTGGTGCCGCCCAGTGTGCTGGCGTAACCGCCCAGGTCTCGGAAGTTCACGCACCCTTCCAGAGGGATGCGCCGCTGATGGTTCATTGCTCCAGTTCCCGTCTTCCCTCCGGCCTTGCAATCTAGAACACCACTAGCGTGTGGTCGTGGTCGGGAAGATCCATGTGCTGGACGAGTTGACCGTCGAGCCCGGACGGCTAGACGAGGTGCGTCGGTTAATGACCGAGGGCTACATGGCGGGAGCCAAAGCGCGAGGCATGACGTTGGAGCAGACGTGGCTGACACCGCCGATTGAGCTGTTCGACCAGCCCAACACGCTGGTGTACTTGTGGTCGGTGCCTGATGCGGCTGCGTGGTGGGCGATGCGGGGCGCCGCCGGACGAGATCCCTCCGTGGCCGGGTTCTGGGCCGAGGTGGACGCCTGCTGCGTGCAGCGACAGCGGCGGTTCCTGGTGAGCGATCCCTCCGCTGAGGAGGGGCGATGACCCGCAAGCTGGCACTGGTGACCCTGGCCGATGGGGCTGATACCAGCCGGGTGGCCGAATTGGAATCGGCGGCGGTGCTGGGCAAACACCTGCCGGGAACGGTGGGCGGCGGCCACTACACCTGGGACGGCATCGACGACCCGATTCCGCCCGGCTTCGAGGACGTGGCCCATGTCGACTTGGTGGAGTTGGAGCTCATCGACGGTTCGTTGGCCAACCCCGATTTCACCGGTGAGATCAAACGCACCCTCCTGCTTCGGGTCGAGCCCAACGCCCCGACCGATTCGGTGGCTGCGTTCGAACGGGACCTCATGGCCATGCCCGACCACATCCCGGCCATCGTGAACTGGACTCTCAGCCGGGTGGTTGGCCCGTCGGGCACCCGGTGGACCCATAGCTGGGAGCAGGAGTACTACACCCTTGACGGGCTCAAGGTGGACTACATGATGAGTCCGCATCATTGGGGACTCATCGACGGCTGGTTCGATCCCGAGATGCCCCGGCAGATCGTGGACCTTGAGCTAGCCCACGTGTATCACGCCGCCGACCGCTCCGTTTTGGCTGCCGCTCTCGGCTAGGGGTGCTGGGAGCTGACCGAAACGATCTCGCCGGTCATATAGGTCGAATAGTCGCTGGCCAGAAACACCATCACGTTGGCCACCTCCCACGGCTCGGCGGCCCGGTCGAACGCCTCCAGCGAAATCAGGCTGTCGAGGAATTCCTGGCTGGATGTCTTGGCCAAGAACGGGTGCATGGCCAGGCTGGGCGCCACACAGTTGACCCGGACCCCAGTCTCGGCCGCTTCTATTGCCGCGCAGCGGGTGAGCGCCATCACTCCGGCCTTGGCCGCGGCATAGTGGCTCTGGCCGGCTTGGGCCCGCCACCCCATCACCGAGGCGTTGTTGACGATGACTCCTGAGCCCCGGGGCATCATGTGGCGCAGGGCCGCCCGGGTGGTGCGCATGGTTCCGTTGAGGGTCACATCGATCACCACCTGCCACTGCTCGTCGGTCATATCAACCAGGTTGGCGGTGCCCCCCAAGCCGGCGTTGTTGATCATCACGTCCACGTGGCCCATTTCGGCCACGGCGGCATCGATCAGGGCTTGGACCTCCTCCTCCACCGTCACATTGCACATTTGTGTGGCGGGACGAACATCGAACTCCTCGGCCAGGCGGTTGGCGGCCTCGTCCATACGCCGCCCATGGATGTCGCTAATGAGCACCCGGGCGCCCTCGGCGATGCACCGCCGAGCGGCGGCATAACCCAGGCCGGTGCCTGCCGCGGCGGTCACCACCACGGTCTTGCCATCCAACAGCCCCCGGCCCGGCGGTTCGGCGGGCACTTCCCGGCTCACGGCGATACCGGAGCCGGCGGCAGATTCTTCATGGCCTCGGCCAATTCAGCGATGGTCCACTCCCGCTCGTCGTCAAGGAAGTCCTGGCGCAGCCACGGGGTGTACCAGCGGACATCGCCGCCTTTGGCCATGAACACCCGGCCGGTCACCTCGCAGTCGGCCGTGGCCAGCCAACCCACTACCGGCGCGGGATGGAAGGGGTGGTACACGTCGAATCCCTCGGCGGGCCTGGCCACCATCTCGGCCACTCCCGGCGCCCCCTCGGTCATGCGGGTGCGGCCCGCGGGGGTCACGCAATTCACCCGGACGCCGTAGCGGCCCAACTCCTGGGCGATTATCACCGTCATCCCGGCGATGGCGCTCTTGGCCGCGCCATAGTTGGACTGGCCCACCTGGCCGATCAGCCCCGATGTGGAGCTGATGTTGACCACCGAGGCGTTCACAGTCTCCCCGGCCTTGGTCTGATCGCGCCACCAGCCGGCGCACACCCGGGTCATGCAGAACGTGGTCTTGAGGTGGCCCCGGATCACCGAGTCCCAGTCGTCCTCGCTCATGCTGGCGAACATCTTGTCCCTCAGGATGCCGGCGTTGTTCACCACCACGTCCACCCTGCCGAAGGCGTCCAGCGTCTGAGCCAGCACCGATTCGGCGCCAGCCATCTCAGCCACGTCATCGCAGTTGGCCACTGCTGTGCCTCCGGCGGCGGTGATTTCGTCGACCACCGCTTGCGCCACCGCTGGATCGGCGCCAGTACCGTCGGCATCACAGCCCAAGTCGTTGACCACAACCTTGGCGCCCTCGGCGGCAAACAGCAGGGCGTAGTGGCGGCCGATCCCCCGCCCGGCACCGGTGATGACGGCGATCCGCCCTTCGAGCGCGCCGCCGGACATCAGCTGCCCTGAGCTGCCTTGCGCTGGGCGGCCTGTGCGGCCAGCAAGGCCATGGTGGGGTGCTCTTCGACGCCGATGGTGCGGGGCAGCGACTCTTCGATGCCCTCGGGGGTCCAGCTGCTGTCGGGGGCATACATGGAGCGAAGCTCCCCAAACTGGGCCCACACCGAGATGCGGGGACCGACCACGGTGTACACCTGGGCGGTGATGTCCCGAGCAGCATCGCTGAGCAGGTACACGGCCAGCGGCGCCACGTCTTCAGGGGCTCCGGCCTCGATCTCGAACGGGACGTTCTCCGACATGCGGGTTTTGGCGCTGGGGGCGATGCAGTTGGCGTTGATCCCATAGCGCTTCAGAGCCAGCGCCGCGCTCTTGGTGAGCGAGATGATGCCGCCCTTGGCCGACGCGTAGTTGCACTGGGAGGTCGATCCGGTGAACGCGCCGGAGGTGATTCCCACCAGCGACCCGCCGCTCTCCTGCTTGCGCATGATGGCCGAGGCGTGCTTGTAGACGGTGAAGTGGCCCTTGAGGTGTACCCGGATCACATCGTCGAACTCTTCTTCGGTCATGTTGAAGATCATCCGCTCCCGCAGGATGCCGGCCACGCACACCGCACCGTCGATGGAGCCCCAAGTGTCCACCGCAGCTTGGACCGCGGCCGCGCCGCCCTCCATGGTGCTGATGTCAGAGGCCAAGGCCAGGGCGGTGCCGCCAGCCGCCTCGATCTCCGCGACGACTGCGTCAGCCACCTCTGAAGACGGGTCGGACCCATCCAGCGACACGCCGTAGTCGGCTACCACGACGTTGGCGCCAGCGGCAGCGCAGCCCATGGCGATGGCCCGGCCGATGCCATTGCCCGCACCGGTTACGACGATGTTCTTGCCTTCGAGATATCCAGTCACGGGCGAAAACCCTACCCTTCGCCTGGAGCCAACAGTTGGTCGAAGAGCTCGGCCAATCCCTCAGGGGGAATCCGGCCGCTTCCTCTGAGGGCCAGCGTTCCGTCCCCGAACACGAAAACCCAGAACGGGGTGCCCGCCTGACCATAGGCGGCCGCTATTTCATTGTCGGCGCTGTCCACCAGAACCGGGAATGGCCAGCCCCCGTCGGCCAACCATTGGCTGGGCGGGTAGTAGTCCCTGTCGGGGTCTACCAGCGTGACCACGCTGAGAAGATCCACCCCTTCGGGCAGGTTGTTGCCCGCGGCTAGCCAGCTGGTGAATTCGACAACCTCAGCCTGACAAGCCGGACACCAGTGAGCCAAGAACACAATGGCGGCCGGCCGTTCTCCTGGTGTCCATTCCAGGGGCGAGCCATCTATGGAAGTGCCGGAAAGGCCGGGCACCGGTTGGCCGAATGCGGGATCGGCTTCCGGAGATTCCCCAATTGGTCCAAGCGGTGAGCCGAAGATCTGCACCGGAGCAACCTCTACCGGCGTAGGAACCTCGGTAGCAGGGACAGTCGCGACGGATGTGGGCTGCTCGGTTGCCATCGGGGCCGCCAATTGCGTCGGCTGCTCGGTTGCCATCGGTGTCTCGACCTCGGTGGGAGCCGGTGCAGCTTCGTCGTCGTTACCACCACAGGCAGCAGCCAGCAACAGGACAGCGGCAAGCAGCGCTACTACGCGGTGGACGGTGCGCTTGAACTTCATGACCACAGGCTACGGCCGCATCACAGCGGCATCACCACGCCGCCATTGGGCCGCATGGTCTGCCCGGTTACGAACCGGCCAGCCTCAGAACAGAGATAGAGGATGGCGTAGGCAATGTCGTTGGGGTTGCCCACATAGCCAAGGGGATTCATCTGGGCGATGGTGTCGAAGTGGTTCCTCTGGCGCTCGGGGTCCACCTTGCCGTCGTCGTCGAGGAAGTGGCGGTCGTAAATCGGAGTCTCAATGGAACCAGGCGCCACTGCATTAACCCGGATGGGGGCCATCTCCACCGCCGCAGTTCGGGTGATCATCTTCACCGCGGCCTTGGTGAGGGCGTACACCGAGATCATCGGGGCGGGCATGTCGGCCCCGGCCGACGACAGATTCACGATCGACCCCGACTTCTGGTCGGCCATGGCCCGGCCCGCCGCCGCGGTGCCCCAGTAGACACCCTTGATGTTCACGTTCATCACCCGGTCGAGCTGCTCAGGGGTGGTGTCCACAATGAGGTTGTCGGTGATTATCCCGGCGTTGTTCACCATGATGTCCAGCCGCCCATGCCGATTCACCGCATCAGCCACCAAGGCATCCACCGCCGCCTTGTCGCTCACGTCGGTGGGCACCGCCGACCAACTGGCGCCCAACTCGTCCAGCGCGCCTCCGGTCTCGCCCATTCCATCGGCGTCAACGTCGCCCAGCACCACCGAGGCTCCGGCCTTGGCCAGCGTCACCGCCGTGCCCCGGCCTATCCCCGAAGCCGCCCCCGTAACTACCGCCACCCGGTCGGAAATATCAAACGCAGCAAGGATGTCGTCATGCATGGCCCCATCATGGCCCGCGTCGGACAGGGATCAGGAACCGTGGTTGAGGTCCATTAGCTCGGCTCCCAGAAGACCATGGCGTGGGTGTCGTCGTAGGTGCGGGCGTAGGCGGTGACATCCATGCCGATCTCGACGGCTTCGGGGTCGATGCCGGTGAGGCCGCCGAACATTCTCACTCCCTCGGGGAGATCGATCATGGCCAGCACGTAGGGCAGTTCGGCGAAGGCCGGGACCCCGTATTGGCGGACCACGGTGTAGGTGTAGACGGTGCCGGTGCCGGCGGCCTCCATCCACTCGGGCTCAGCGCCGCAGGAGGTGCATATTGCTCGGGGATAGTGCTGGCGATGGCCGCATACCGGGCACTGCTGGATGAGCAAACGGCCCTCAGCGGCTGCGGCGAAGAAATCTCCGTACTCTCCTTCGCCAGCGGGGACCGGACCCTGCCACTCAAGATCACGTACAACCCTCATGACGGCCGGTCCTTGCCCAAGATCACGGTGGCGATGGCCGACAGCCAGCCGCCGGAGCCGCAGGCCAGAGCCAACTCCGCGTCGGGTACCTGGGCCTCGCCAGCATCGCCCCGCAGCTGGCGAACCGCTTCGATCAGCAAAAAGATGCCCCGCATCCCTGGATGGTTGGACGACAGGCCCCCGCCGTCGGTGTTGGCGGGCATCGAACCGCCTCGGCGCAGGTGGCCCTCCTCCACATATTCACCGCCCTCTCCTCGACCGCAGAAGCCCAAGCCCTCCAGCATCAGCATCACCGTGATGGTGAAGCTGTCGTAGAGCTGAGCCGTGTCGATGTCGGCTGGTGCCACCCCCGCTTGGGCGAAAGCCTCCGGCCCGCACACCGCCGCCCCCATCTCGGTGAAGTCGGGCATCTGATGGATGTTCCAGTGAGTCTGGGTGCCTGCCGCGCCCAACACATAGATAGGAGGCTGGCGCAGGTCGCGGGCGATCTCCTCGGTGGTCATCACCAGGGCTCCGCCCCCGTCGGTGATCACGCAGCAGTCCAGCTTGTGCAGCGGATCGGCGATCATGCGGCTGTTCAACACATCGTCCACGGTGATGGGATCCCGGTAGCGGGCATCAGGGTTGAGCCCGGCGAACTCCCGGATCCCCACGGCGATCTCGGCCAATTGCTCCGAGGTGGTGCCGAACTCGTGCATGTGGCGGCGGGCAGCCAGGGCATAGGCTCCCACCAGGGGCAATCCGTAGGGGGTGGCCATCTGCATGGCCCCGGCCACCGGCTGGGCGTCGCGCTGAAAGCCCCCTGTGCCCAGCACCCGGCCCATGCGGGTGAGCTGATCAGAGCCGTAGGTGATGAGCAAGGTGTCGCACAGCCCCTCCCGGATGGCGACGGCGGCGTGCTGCACGTGGAACTCAAACGACGAGCCGCCGACCATGGTCCCATCGATGTATCGGTGGTTCACCCCCAGGTACTCGGCCATGGACACGGCATCGTCACCCGCTCCTGGCCCGCCGCCGCTGGTGCTCACATAGCCGTCGATGGCCGACTTGGCGATACCGCAGTCGGCGATGGCCCGACGGGCGGCCAGCGCATGGTGCTGCACCGAGTTCAGGTGCGGCACCACTGGATAGTCGCTCAGGCCAATGCCGCATATGACGGGGTGTCGGGAAGGCACTGGGGCAGCTTAGGCATACTCCATCCGGGCCGGCGGGTCCTGTCACCTACGGCGGCCTGGCCGTCGGAGCGGCCAGATCCGCCTGCGGCGCCACCCCCCGGCCCTAGGTCTGTTCCCCCTGGCCTACTTGAGAGAGTTGGGGGAGGATGGAGTTGTGCTCGCCGATGTGGGGGGCGCGGTGGCGGATGCGGTAGGGAGATTTGGGGGCAATGTACGGCGCTCCCAGATAGGTGAAGCTGCGGCCCAAGTCCTCGTGCTCCACTTCGACGGGGAAGCCTCGCTCTTGGAAATGGGGGTCGGCCAGCACTTCTTCGGGCGAGTAGATGATGCCCACCGCCAAACCCCGCTCTTGGGCGCCGATGAAGAACTCGTAGGCGGTGATGTTCTCGGAGATGAACCGGACTGCCTCTCGGGCGGCGCCGAACATGGCGGTCACCTCGGGATCCTGGCCCACCTGCGAAAGATGCAGGTCCTCTTCGAGCTGCGCTCCCATCTCCAAGAAGAAGAACTCTTCAAAGTCGTCCTTCAAACCCAGGCTCTCCATCCACTCCACTACCACGGCGAAGTCCCGGGCCGAGCGAGGTGGGAAACCGGTGTTCACATCGATGCCGTCCGCCGACAGTGCCCGGGTGAACGTGGTGGGCTCGATGGCCGCGTGCCGCCCGGTCTGGCGCTGCACCTCGTCGCCAGCCACCAGCCACTGCACCGAGCCGAATTCGGTTGTCACGTTTGCGGCTGCGTGCATGCTTACGTCCACGAATTGTCCTTGGCCGGAGTGGTCTCGGGCCAACAGCGCGGTCTGGGTGGAGAGCACTGCGAACACCGAGCCGGTTTGGTACCCCTGGTTGCCTCCGCCCCGCTGGGGCGGAATGGCGTGGTCGTCGTAACCGCAGCTCCACACCGGCCCGCCCGCGGCCAGCACGGTTAGGTCGATGCTCTCTTCTTGAGACCGCGGCCCGCTGCGGCCGAACGGGGTGAGCGACACCCAGATCAACTCAGGATGATCGGCCCGCAAGGTGTCATGGTCGATGCCCAGGCCTGCCAATCGGCCAGGGCGCTCGGATTCCAGCACCACATCTGCGGTGGCAACCAGCGAGCGGAACCGGTTTCGATCGTCTTCATCTCCGAGGTCCAGGGTCACGCCCAGCTTGGAGGCGTTGTAGTGCCACCACCACAGGCTGCGCTCGGGATCGGGGTAGTCATCTAGAAACGGCTCAAATCCCCGGGTGTGGTGACCATCGGGAGGCTCAACCACGATGACCTCGGCCCCCATTCCGGCCAACAGCAACCCGGCAAAGGCCGAGGCCTCTCCGGCCACCTCCACCACTCGGATGCCCGACAGTGCGCCCGGCAGGTCGTTCCCCGTCATCAGATCACCCCCTCGGCCGCCAGGTCGGTCTACTCTGAGTCGGAATGACCGAGCAGGCCCCCGAGTATCTGGGGGTTGTGCTGGCCCAGTAGAGGGCCTCCCCGTTCCAGCACCCAGTCGGTTTCGGAGAAATGGGCGGGGATACCGTCGACCCGAACTCGGCCCATCTCACCGTGGGTGACGGTGGGCCACAATCCCCAAGCCTCGGTGTTGGGGTCGTTGTCGATTCGGTCTTCCGGCTTGGCTACTCCGGCAGCGGGCACGCCGACGGCTTGCAGTTCAGCGGCCGCCTTGAACCGATCCCGACCCGATGTCCAGGCCCGCACGGCATCGTCCAACTCGTCCTCATAGGCCAGTCGCCCAGCCAGGTCGTCGAACCGCTGGTCGTTGATGCCCATTAGCCCGGCAATAGCCTGCCAATCGCGGTCGTCCCGGGCAGCCAGGGCCAGCCAGGCGTCATGCCCGTCGGCCTCATAGATGCCGTGAGGGGCCATGGCTGGGGAACTGGCTGCGGTTGCTGTAGGGCATGCCGTCGCGCCGCAGCGGCCGTTCGTTCACGGTGTAGTCCAATGCCACCGGGCCGAGCATGGTAGCCCCTGCGTCGGTACACGACATGTCGATCCACTGGCCCTCACCGGTGCGGCTGCGGTGGATGAGCCCGGCCATGATGGCCATGGCCATGAAGTTCCCGCCGTGGTGGTCCATGTAGGAGTAGCCCCACCCGGCCGAGGGCATGTCGGGAAGCCCGGAGGTGAAGGTGAGCCCGCAGCAGGCCTGCACTATTGGCCCCCACGTCTTGTACTTGCGATAAGGGCCGACGTGGCCGAACCCGCAGTTGGACACGTACAAGATGTCTGGCTTGATCTCCTTCAGGCGGTCGTAGCCGAAACCCAGGCGCTCCAGCACTCCGGCGGCGAAGTTCTAGGTTACTGCGTCGCTCACCGCGATGGTCTCGGCCAGCAGCTCCTTGCCCCGTTCGGTGCGGAGGTTGAGCGTGACCCCCAGCTTCTCCACGTTGTGGTTGTTGAAGCACCCGCCGAACTCATGGCCCCGGCGGTCGTCCACGAAAGGGGACGTTCCCCGGAGCACATCCCACTTGCCGAGGCGCACCGGATCCTCAATGCGGATGATCTCGGCCCCGAAGGCGGCCATCCACCGGGTGGCCCCGGCTCCGGCCAACTGTCCGGTGAAGTCGCAGATGCGAATGTGGGACAAAGCCTCAGATTTCACGGCCCGACCTTATGCGGTCGGATTCCGCGGCAACCGAGTCGGGAAGCGCCGACAGTCTCTAGGCTTCAGCCCGTGCGAGTGCTACACCACATGGAAGATGGGCGGCTCGACCCGATCATCGCCCGATTCGACACCGTGGATTTCGTGTACGTGCCCCGACAGGGCGACATCCCTGATGATGCGTCTGGCGACGTGCTTTTGACCATTCCCCGGGGCTATCCCAACTTGGCCGGGCTGTTGGACCGGGGGGTGGAGTGGGTACACGTGACCAGCACCGGGATAGACGGGTTCCCGCTCGAGCTGCTGGGCGACCGGGTGATGACCTGCTCTCGGGGCACCTCGGCCATCGGCATCTCCGAGTGGTGCCTGGCCATGATGCTGGCCTTCGAGAAGGGCCTGCCCAACGTGTGGCTCCAGAGTCCTCCTGAGCGTTGGTTTACCGCCGATCTGGGGGCGCTCTACGGCAAGACGCTGGGGCTCATCGGCTTAGGGGGCATAGGCACCGCGGTGGCCCATCGGGCGCTGGCCTTCGAGATGGCGGTGCTGGCTTTGCGACGCACCGCGGCACCTTCGCCCATGGCCGGGGTGGAGATCGCCCAGTCGTTGGAAGAGCTGTTGGAGCGCTCCGATCACATCGTGGTGGCCGCGCCGGCCACTGCCGCAACCCATCACCTCCTGGACGCCGACGCCCTGGCCAAAACCAAGCCGGGCGCGCACATCATCAACATCGCCCGGGGCGACCTCATCGACCAGGACGCCCTGCGGGCTGCGCTGGACCGCGGGCACATCGCCCGGGCCTCATTGGACACGGTGGAGCCTGAGCCCCTGCCCGAGGGCCACTGGCTATATGACCATCCCCAGGTCCGGCTCAGCGCCCATGTGTCGTGGTGCATGCCTGAGTCGTGGGACTTTTTGATGGCCCCCTTCGCCGACAATCTTCAGCGCCGCTTGGACGGACATCCCCTGGAGGGAATCGTCAACCTCGACGAGGAGTATTAGTGGCCGGTTGACAGGATGGCCGCCACCACGTCGCGGCGGCGAACCTGGCCGGTTGCCGGAGTTCGGGGGATTGCGTCCATGGCCTCGATGCGGCGGGGGTGCTTGAACCGGGCCAGGCGGTCGCTCAGGTGGGCTTGCACGGCATCGGGAGTGGGCCGGGCAACACCGGGAGCCAGCACGAACACAGCGCACACCACCTCGCCCCAACGGTCGTCGGGAATGCCCACTACTGCCACCTCGACTGCACCGGGGAAGTCGGCCAGATGGCCTTCAACCTCGGCGGGCGACACCGTCTCCCCACCGGTGCGAATCACGTCTTTGACCCGCCCGACGATGGAGTAGAAGCCGTCGCCGTCCACCTCAGCTAGATCGCCGGTGCGGAACCAGCCGTCTTCGGTGAATGCCTCAGCGGTGGCGTCGGGATTGTCGAAATATCCGTCGAACATGAAAGGTGACCGGGTCTGGAGCTCTCCCTGGTCGAGGCGCACTTCGGCGCCGGTGTGGGCCTGACCGCAACTTCCCGGCCGGGACTCCATGTAGGCGTCGTCCAGCATCGTGACCGAACCCGCCTCGGTGGACCCGTAGAAGACCCGCCGATGGGCGTTGGGAAAGGCAGCTTTCAATTCGGCCAACAGCTCGGGCGGGGTGGCTGAGGTCCCCGAGGTGGCAAATCGCAGCGTGGCTAGGTCGTCGTGCCGATTGGCTTCCAGCACCCTGCGCCACACCGCGGGGATGCAGTTCATGTAAGCCGCCTGATGATTCAATACGGCATCAATGAGCACATCGGCCTCGGCCCGGTCGGTGAACACCACCAGTCCCCGGGCCTGCCAAGCTTGGAGGGCGATGGTCCACGCACCCATGTGGAACATCGGGAACATGCACACCGTGGCACCCCTCGGCTCCAGCAGCGCCGGGGTGCGGGTGCGGAGCCAGTTGCACCGGTGTGACAGCACCACGCCTTTGGATTTTCCGGTGCTGCCGCTGGTGAAAAACACCACATGGGGATCGCTCTCACCCACTCCCGATGGCGCTGGTGCGGTATCCGATGCCGATTGGGCCTCAGTCACGAGACCGATCCCCGGACCAGTCCCTCCCAGCCGCACTAGCGGCACCCCCACCGTCTCGGCCACTGACTGACCGGCCTCGGCGTGGTCGGCGTCGACAACCAGCAGCCGGGGCCGGGCCAGACCCACCATCTCGGCGGCCTCCTCGGGCGACAGCCGAGCGTTGGCCGGAGCGAACACCGCCCCCGCCCGGGCCAGAGCTACAAACAGAGACACCGACGCCAGGTTGTTGTCGCTCCAGGTGACCACCCGATCGCCCCGACTCACGCCTAGTCCGGCCAGCACGTGTCCCATCTGATTCGCCTGCCGACTCAACTCCCCATAGGTGAGCGACTCCTTCCCCAGCATTACCGCCGGGAGCGACGGCACGGTCGCAGCCGCATTGTCGAACACCGACCCGATCACCAGATCCATCGCCGGGCACACTACCGGGAGATGGGGGCTCCGACCGTGGTGGTCACTACCGTGAGGGGTGATGACGGAGCAAACACAGCCACGATCTAGGGCCACAGAGCTTGCGCTCGAAAAGGCCTATGCGGCCAAGGGCCCGGAGGCCAATCGCGAGCTGTACGCATCCTGGGCCAATACGTACGAGTCGGGCTTCATCGTTGACAGCGGATACGTCTACCACCAAGAAGTGGTCAAGGTCTTCAGCGATGGATTCTCAGACCCGGGCCAGCCTCTGCTGGATGTGGGTTGCGGAACCGGGGTCATCGGGGGCGAGTTGGCCAAATTGGGCGTGTCCGTCATCGACGGCATCGACATCTCGCCGGAAATGCTGGCCGAAGCCGCGGCCAAGACGTACAACGGCAGTCCTGTGTACCGCCAATTGATAGAAGCCGACCTCACTGGTCAGACCGAATTGGCCGTTGGCGCGTACGCGGGCATCGTGAGCTCAGGAGCATTCACCCACGGGATCTTCGGTCCTGAGACAATTTTGAAACTGCTCCGGGCGGCCAGCCCTGGTGCTCGTTTCGCGCTCGGGATCAACTCTGCCCATTTCGAGGAGTCCGGCTTCGCCGAATGGCTGGGACAGCGCCAGTTGGAGGGACAAATCTCAGAGTTGTACTTCGAGTTGCGGCCAATTTACGGCGACGCTGACGAGGCAGATCCCAACCAGTGGTCCCGCATCGCCGTCTTCTCAGCCTCGTGAGCAAAGCCGCAAGATTTGGCAAGACGTGGCACCATTAGATCTATGAGCTTGACGTCCGATCCGCTCCCCGGCACCGAAGAGGAAAACGCGTTCGATCCCTTCGCCTATCCCGAGGCGGTGCCCATCGACACCCTGGCCGAGCTGCGGTCGGAGTGCCCGGTGGCCCGGACTCCCACCGGCTGGTACCTCACCAAGTTCGACCATGTGCTGGAGGCCACCAGAGACGTGGAGACCTTCGTGTCAGCTTCCGCGACCCCGGCGTGGTGGTGCCCGAGGAAGAGAAGCTCATCAGTGAAATCCCCGAGCCGCGCCACGGCAAGGTGCGCCGGATCATCAATGCCACCGTGGCCCATCACAAGTCGATGCGGGCCGAGCCGTTCGTGCGGGATCTGTGCCACGAGTACCTAGACCCGATCTTGGAGCGGGGCCACGGCGAGTTGGTAACCGAGTTCATCACCCCGGTGCCCATCAACGTGATCTCCCACCTCATCGGGGTGCCCGCCGAGGACTGGGAGCAGTTCCACGCCTGGACCGACGAGGTGGTGCTGGGCGACTACCCCCGCACCAACCGCAACGAGCGGGGCGAGGGCCTGGCCGGCGCCCATCCCGAGTTCTGCGCCTACATCGACGCCCTGATCGCCGAGCGGCGGGCCAGCGACGAGGCCCCCGACGATCTGGTAACCCGGCTCATCACCACCGAGATCGAGGGCCATCGCCTCACCGATGTGGAGATCCGCACCCAGCTTGCCTTCCTCATCATGTCGGGCAACGAGACCACTCGGCACCTGATCGGCAACCTGTTGTGGCGCATCATCGGCGACCCCGAGCTGTTCGCCACCCTCAAGGCCGACCGGAGCCTCTCTGAGCGGGCGGTGGAGGAATCGCTGCGGATCGACTCCCCCGCCCACATGCTCATTCGGGACTGCACTGCGGACACCGATGTGTTCGGCGCTCCGATGCGCAGCGGCGACAAGATTGTGTTCGGCGTGTCGTCGGCCAACCGGGACGAGGACTACTTCGACCATCCCGACGAGTTCCGGCTCGACCGGAACCGCCCCAAAGACCACATCGCCTTCGGCGGCGGCCCCCACATCTGCCCCGGCGCCAGCCTGGCCCGCCTGGAGGGACGGGTGGCACTGGAGGTGTTCTTGGACCGGGTGGCATCTGCCGAGCTGGCTCCCGGATGCGTTCGCAAGAAGACCCCGGTGTTCTGGGCCAACGGACCCGACCGCCTCGACGCCCTTTTGACTCCCGAACCCGTTGGCTGAACAACAGCCCGAGGGCGAGACTTACACCCACGGTTATCACCAGGTAATCGTGGGATGGCACTCCCGGCGCACTGCCGAGTCATGCGCCGCCTTTTTGTTGCCTCGACTTCGGTCCGATGCCGAGGTGCTCGACATCGGTTGCGGCTCGGGCACCATCACCGCTGGTCTGGCCCGCCGAGCTGGCCGGGTGGTTGGGTTGGACATTTCGGCTGACGTGGTGGATGTGGCCCGTGCCCATGCCGACGACTTCGGCCTGTCCAACGCATCCTTTGAGGTCGGCTCGGTTTACGAACTGCCGTGGGACGACGCCAGCTTCGACGTGGTGTACGCACATCAGGTGCTCCAGCACCTTTCCGATCCGGTCGGGGCCTTGCGGGAAGCCCGGCGAGTGTTACGGCCCGGCGGGCTGGTGGCCGTGCGCGACTCCGACTATGCCACCATGATCCACGCCCCCGTCTTCCCGGCCATCGAGCGCTGGCGAGAGCTTTACCACCAGGTTGCGACGGCCAATGGCGGTGAAGCCGACGCTGGTCGCTATCTGCTCTCGTGGGTGATGGAGGCCGGTTTCACCGATATCGAGGCCACTGCCACCACCTCCGCCCACACCGACCAAGAGGGTCGGACGGTGTGGGGCGAGATGTGGGCGGTGCGGGCCATCGAAAGCGATTTCGCCGAACACGCCGTCAACAACGGATTCGCCACCCGCGATGAACTACAGGAAATCTCCGAAGCCTTCCGCCAATGGGCCGTCCAGACCGACGGCTTCTGGGCCTGGGTGAACGGCGAGGTGATCGGAGTCTGCCCGCCTGACTGACAGACCGCCGCTATTCGACCGGCGGGCTCTCGATGAGCTCGACGCAGGTGCCGTCGGGGTCTTCAAAGAACAGGGCTCGCAGGTCAGAGGGAAGACCGGGGCCCATTTCCAACTCCACCGGTGGGGAGTAGCAGGTCACCCCAGCGTCGACCAGGGCGGCATAGTCCCCGTCGATGTCGTCGGTGAGCAGGGCCATCCGGAAGATGCCCAGCTCGTTGGCCTGCCGTCGGGCGGTGCCGGTGGGCCGGGGCTGCTTCCACTCCACCAAATCAAGAATGAACCCAGAAGGGCTGGCGTTGGGGGCGCCAATGAACCAGGCATCCCAGGCCGCCCCGCCGTCTACCCGGAACCCCGAGCCGGGCTGAGGCTCCGAAGGACACGAGCGAATCCGAGCGTTCAGACCCAGTATGTCGCAGTAGAAGTGGCGCGACCGCTCCAGATCAGAGCAATTCACGTTGACATGGGCCAGCCGTGTGCTGTCGGCCTGGACGAACTGCACCGCGGTCCCATCGGGATCGGAGCACAAGAAGAGCTCAGGAGCCGACATTCCCCCAGCCCCGAGATTCACCCGAACAGGCGGCGACCACACGTCGTGTCCGGCCTCGGTGAGCCGACGGTGCAGGCCAGCCAGGTCATCGGTGAGAATGCACAGCCGGCCGAAACCCAGCTTGGTGACCGAGTTGGGCGGCGACCCCGTCGGTAAAGGCACCTGCCACTCCAGCAGATCCAGCACAACACCTTCGAGAGCGTCGTCACCCGCCATGATCCAGGCATCCCACTGCACCTCGTCCAACCCGAACGCACCGCCCGGCTGTGGCCGCTCCGGCCGAGTCCGAACCGTGGTCCGCAACCCCACCAGATCCCGATAAAACGCCAGCGAGCGTTCCAGATCGGAGCAGTTCACATTCACATGGAAAAAGCGCAACGGTCCCACAGGCATAGAACGTTGATTACCACACCGTCTTCAATTTGTTCCTAGCCCATTCCGCGAATTCATCGACTTTCCCATTGGCTCCTGGCGACGAAGGCAGATTCCAGTTCCATCCCAACACCCTGATCGAGCGACCCAACGGGACTCCGCGGATCTCATCGATGGCTCCAAACCAGGCGAAACCCCTGCTCCTCCTGCCGCTCCGAGAAACCAGGTCCAGATCTGGTACCCGCTCCTCGACGAGAGGCTTGCCAACAAGATCCTGGAATCCCCCTACAACTCTTCTTCCGTTTAGCCACAAGAGTTCAACTGGCATTCCGCGCAGCATCGCGGTCACAGCGCGCCCCCCTAGTCCAAGCAGCATTTCCTGCGTCTGCCACGGTACTTGAGCCCACACCTTGTAGGTAGGCCAGGGCACCAAATCGATATGGCATGCAGTGCCCGCCTTGAAGGACGCTCCGTCCACGATCTTGCCAAGAAGCTTGTCAGGGTGGCCGAACCACGTCATCCAGGGGTCAGGACGGCTCAACTCAGGCTGATGCAAGAATTACCGCTGACACGATGCTGCGATTTCTTCATAGTGGTCCCGGTTGGCAGCTTCCCAACTCCGGATGCCTAGAGACTCCAAGTCGGTAAGCCTCTCATCAGCGCCTTTGGGATTCAGGGCGACCGACGCCACCTTCGCGTTGGCAGCGTCGCCATAGAAAGGCACCGGCGACTTCCAGTCAATCACCTCCGGCTCCCCATCCATCGAGCTATTGCGCAACGGCTCGATGGCCGCTTCAACCGCATCGATCAGGTACTCCGGCGTATCTGCCATGTGTCTCCTCGTCTCGCGATCCAGAACCCAGCTTCAATTGCGGGCAGAGCCTAGGGCCCACTAGCCACGGCAATGCCACCTCTTCGACTGCTCAGGAACAGCACCCCCACCAGAAACTGTCATACCCATCCATACTCTCGGACGATGAAGAAGAGGCCAAGGATCGATCAAATGCAGATTCCAGCGATGGCACCGAATGGTCGTGGCAGCACACACCATGCTGCTGAAGGGTCCACCGATGAAGATCGCCTTCGTGACATGCTGGTTAGCAGTGCAAAGGCGCAGGTCGACTCGTCCAAGGCCGCGAACGCCATGATGGCGCAAAGAGAGCCAACCGGGACCGAATCGTCGGTGCCTGACTACGGCCCTGGCTTCCCTACCTCGCCTATCCCGGCTGTCAATGTTGCCTCGGTACCTCAGCGCTCACCACTGCGGTACCCAGGCGGAAAGACCTGGCTCATTCCCCACATACGGGCTTGGCTCTCGCCCTTACAGCCCAGACCAAGGACGCTCATCGAGCCGTTCTGCGGCGGAGGCATAGTTGCTCTCACGGCCGTGTGCGAAAGCTTGGTCGAACAGTGCTTCATGGCCGAACTGGACCACGATGTGGCTGCGTTCTGGCACGCCGCGCTGCGCCACAACGCCGAGTTGTGTCACCTCGTTTCTGAGTTCGAACCGACACGCGAATCTGTATCGGCCCTGGCAAACCAAGCCCCCCGAGAGTTGCTCGAACACGGGTTCCGCACCTTGGTCCTCAACCGAACCCGTCGCGGCGGCATCCTCGCCCCCGGAGCTGCCTTGACAAAAGCCGGGGAAAACAACAAGGGTCTCGCATCTCGTTGGTATCCCGACACCATCATCCAACGATTGCGAAACATCGAAGCCCACGCGCCGCAGATCAACTTCTGTGAAGCCGATGGGCTAGATCTCTTGGAGGTCATTGCCGAGGCTCCCGGTACAGTCGCCTTCATTGATCCTCCGTACACTGCTGGCGGCAAACGAGCTGGCAGGCGTCTCTACAGCCACAGCCAGATAGACCACCGACGACTCTTCAAGATCCTGGCGCAAACCCCAGTGGACTTTCTGATGACCTACGACCGATCCCCGGAGATCGCCGAACTCCTCGCAGAATACGGTTTCCACGCCGTTGAAGTAGTTATGAAGAACACTCATCACGCCCACATCTCCGAACTCGTCATCACCCGACGGGCGGTCTTCAAGTAACTGACGGTCCTCCCGATGCCCGATGAACCGAAAACCCGATACGGGATAGCCGAATGGTACGGGCGGGACTTCACATCACTTAACGCAACCCAACGAGCGACCTTCGCTGAGCACGCGCTGGGCGAGGCTGGCGCTGAACCGCCTGTCTGCCCCTTCCAACCCAACCATCCACCATGCTCGAAGAAGGGTGGCGTCTGCTCTATCCAGCGCTACACGGAAGGCAAAAGCCATCGCCTTGGCATGTCAGTGGACGAGCCAGTTATCACCTGTCCACGCCGCTTCGAAGAGGAGAACCTCGTGAACAAGTGGCTGGCCGAGGTTGCTGGATTTCCCCTTGGAGAGACCCAAGTGGCTAGAGAAGTCCCTTTCATGCGGAGCACAGAGACGAACAAGCCTGCTGGCAAGATCGACATGATCGTTGCCCACGTACAGGGCGGGAACTTGAGATGGCATGGATTGGAGATCCAAGCCGTCTATTTCTCCGGCAGGGGGATGACCAGCGAATTCGAAGCACTGCGAGACGACACCCACGAACCACCTCCCTACCCATCGGAGGTCCGCCGTCCCGACTGGCGTTCCTCAAGCGCCAAGCGCCTGATGCCACAACTGGAGATAAAAGCACCAACACTTCGTCGCTGGGGTGCCAAGCTCGCCGTCGCGGTGGACCGCCCATTCTTCAACGCTGTCGGCGGCACCAGCGATCGACCCAGCCAAGACATCAACGAAGGCGACATCATCTGGCTCGTCACCCGTCTGGAACGCGCGGCCGCAGGTATCTGGCGGCTAGCTCAAGACCATTGGGAGGTGCTCACCCTGGAAGACTCCAACAAACGCCTCCAAGCCGCCGAAACCGTCAGCCGAGAGCACTTCGAATTGGCGCTGGTATCCCGCTTGCGGCCTTTGTGAGTTCGTTGGTCGGCTAGATCAGTGAAGGCAGAAACTGTCATACCTCCTGCTTAGGGTGGGGGCATGGATAAAACCGCACCGAGAATACTCCCAACATTTGACTCGCCACCTCGGCCCAGATGGTTGGTGGAGGCTGCGAAGGAAGCCGCCTCGGCTTCATTTGCCGACTACAGCCGAACAGAGTGGCCCGACAAGGTTGCCTACGCCTGCGACAAGATGCCGGCATTGGCTGTCCAAGCGTGTGACAACCGTCCTCTGATAGGCGACCCGCAGAATGCCCGCCGTCTTGAGACGGGATCGACGGACGATGACTTCGGCGTGGCCCTGGCCGGGGAATTGCTGGGGGAGATGGTGGGCCGATTGGCATTCTCCTACGAACCCGAAGAACTGTGCCGCAGCGCATACCCAGTCTTGTGGGATCTGGCTCTTGACGAATGCGCCAACGACCCCGACATGCCCGAAGCGCCAGACGAGATTTTGTACGACCACAACATCCGGTTGTCTGAATCCTGTGAATCTGGGCCACCCTGGCCCTCAGGCCTGCACTTCGCCAGCCACGCGGTAATGGAGTTTGCCCACCATGCTTCTGCCTACAGCTCGCACGGCCTCGGATTGGCCCATGCTTCTGCGGTCCCAGTGTTATGGCCGCCTCCCGACGCGCCCCCAGCGCTGGCCTCAGCCCGTCGTGCTTTGAACACTGCCCTTGAGTCCGCTCTGTTAGGTAAGGAGCAGTACACCGCCAACCTGCACTCTTACCTTTCCGCCCGCGACAACCCCAATGTCCCCGACCCAACCCTTGCGGAGACCGATCAGGTGGCTGCGGCTCTACGCGATTGGAATGAGACGGTGATTCCCGCGGCGAGGGATCTTGCAACAGCGACCTATGCCCATGCCTGGGAGTGGGCCAGCGCCGATCAAGACCGCTGGAACCTCGGTGTGATCGTCTATGCCCACACCGAGGCGTTTCTCTCCGTCCACCACCTGAAGCAAGCCACCGACGCTTACGATCTGACCGACGCCGCTTGTCGCAGCCATGCCTGGTGGTGGTGCCACGACCGAGGATTGGACGTTTCCTCTCTCCAGGAGATGGCGAGTACTTGGTAGCGCCGCTTGGACGCTACCTTTCCTCACTGGCACCACTTTTTCTCACCCTTTTCGATGCTGCTCAGCCCATGATGGTGAGCAGTTCTAAGAGGTTGCCGTCGGTGTCGCGGAAGTAGACGGACTGGCCGCGTTCGCCGTTGCTGGCGGGGCGGGGGGCGGGGCCTTCGATGACCTCGACGCCGCAGGCGGCCAGATGGGCCTGGGCTTCGGCGATGGTGCCGCCCCAGCGGAAGCACAGGTCTACCGAGCCGGGGGTGGGCAGGCGGGCATGGGGGGAGGCCGGGGCGACCGCGGGATGCACGTTGATGCGGTTGGCTCCCACCTGCATCATCACGATGGGCATCTTCCCGGCCCTGAACTCCTCCAAATACATGGGCTCAGCACCCAGTAATTCGGCGTAGAAGGCCACCGTGGCCTCCACATCGGCCACGGTGATGGCCAGATGGTCGAATCCCTCAACGCTCATGATGCCTACCCTCGCATCGGGATGCCCGCGGTGGAGCCCCCGTCGATGATGTACTCGTGGCCAGTCTGGTACGACGAGGCGTCTGACACCAGATAGCAAGCCAGATCGGCCACCTCAGAGGCCACCCCGGCCCGACGCAGTGGCACATGGCCAAACAGCTCAGGGCGCCCGTGGCGGTCGGACGACAACATGGCGGTCTCGATCGGACCGGGGTGGATCGAATTCACCCTGATTCCCCTGGGTCCCAATTCGATGGCGGCCACCTTGGTCAGCCCCCGCACCGCCCACTTGGTGCCCCCATAGGCCGAGTGGTGGGCGATTCCCTCCATGCCGGCGATAGACGAAATGTTGACGATCCCCCCACCGCCGGCCCCGGCCATGGGATCGGCCACACTCTGGATGCCCAGATAGGTACCCAAGTAGTTCACCTCCCAGATGCGACGCAGGCTCTCGGGGGTCTCATCGGCAATCGGGGCGGTCCAGTGGATGGCGGCGTTGTTCACCAGCGCCCGCAGCGGCCCCTGCTCCACCGCGGCGGCCACCACCTGGGACCAGTCCTCAGGCGAGGACACGTCGTGGTGGAGATACACGGCCTGGTCGCCCAACTCCGCGGCTACCACCTCCCCCTCCTCGTCGAGCACATCGCCCATCACCACGAACGCGCCCTCCTCCACGAACTTCCGGGCCTCGGCCTCGCCCTGTCCCCGGGCCGCTCCGGTCACAATCGCTACTCGTCCATCAAGACATCCCATGGCGAAGTTCTAGCCGATCAGCTCACCGCGGCTCAGAGTAGAGTTCACGGCCATGCCATACCCTCAAGCAGTCTTGGACATCGCCGCTCGCATCAACAACTGGGGGCGCTGGGGCGAGGGCGACCAGATCGGCACGCTCAACTTCCTCACCGACGAGGTGGTGAAGGAGGCGGCCCAGTGCATCCGCACCGGCAAGCGCATCTCGCTGGCCTATCCCCTCCACAAAGACGGCCTCCAAACCGGCGTCATCCCCGGACGGGTGAACCCGCTGAAAACGATGGTGTCGCTCAACCACGGCATGATGGGCGATCCCGACATGTTCCACACCAGCGACGACGTGGTCACAATGGGCCTGCAATGCGCCACCCACTGGGATGGGCTCTGCCATGCCATGTACCGGGGCAAGCTCTACAACGGCCACGACGCCTCCACCATCACCGAGTGGGGTGCGTCGGTGTGCGGCATCGAGCAGGTCAAGAGCCTCACCGGGCGGGGCGTGCTGCTGGACATCGCCAAGCTCCACGGGGTAGACGTGCTGGAGCCGGGCCACGCCATCGGCTACGAAGACCTGACCAACGCGGCTGGGGCCCAAGGGGTGGAGATCCGCACTGGCGACATCATCTTGGTCCGCACCGGACTGTTCGCCTACGCCAGGGCCGGCGACCTGGACAACTACTACGGGGAGCCCATTCCCGAGATGGGGATCGTGCGCTCCGCCGGCATCGGCGTGACCGCCTGCGAGTGGTTCTACGACAACAACATCGCCGCGGTGGCCACCGACAACATCGTGTTCGAGGTGCTGCCCTACGACCCGGCCTTCGAAGGGGCGATCATCGCCATCCACTGCCTGAACCTGGTGGACATGGGCCTCACCCAAGGCCAGAACTGGGACCTTGAGGAGCTAGCCGCCGACTGCGCAGCAGACGGCCAGTACGACTTCTTCCTGGAGGCATCACCCCAGCCGTTCGTCGGCGGGCTCGGCTCGCCGGTCAACCCAGTGGCCATCAAGTAGCGGAACCCGATCTTCAAGCTCAGGCCAACGCGCCTACCCGATTTTCGAGCCAGGACAGATCGAGGTTGTCGCGCAGGGCATCGGCCAGTCGATTCAGGTCTCTCTGCCAGCGTTCCTCCAAGTCCTCTCCTGGAGATGCCTTCCAGCCCAGCCACTCATCCAGCACCGCGTGGCGGTACTCAGCCCGATCGAACAGCCCGTGTACATAGGTGCCCAGCACCCGCCCGTCAGCCGACCGGGCGACAAAGGGATGGAGCATCGGATCGGGCGGACTCTCGCCGTGGCGGATCTCGTACCCGGAGAAATCCAGCTCGCTCGGCCACCGAGACCGCCCGGATACGGTGCGGACCAGCTTGTCGGGCTTGAGCTCGGCTTCTACCGGGAGCCAGCCCAGCCCTTTGGTCTCCACCGGTCCCTCGATGCCAAGGGGATCAAGAATGCGCTCGCCGAGCATCTGGAGCCCACCGCACAGTCCGAGCACCCGACCGCCGTAGCGAACATGGCGCTCCAGAGCCTCCACCCAGCCGTATTGACGAAGCCACGACAAATCGGCGGCCACTGCCTTGGATCCGGGCAGCACCACCAAGTCGAGTCCACGCAGAGATTCGGCGTCGGGTATCCAGATGAATTCGATTCTCGGGTCGGCGGCAAACGGATCCAGGTCGGTGGTATTGCTGGCCCGGGGATAGTGGATGCCGCCTACCCGCAACTCGGAAGGTGGGTTTTGCTCCCGGCTGTTGCGCGCTTCCCCCAGATGCGAATACGGCGCGTCTTCTTCGGGCAGCGCCAAATCGACAACATAGGGAACGCAGCCCAGCAGCGGTCGCCGAGTCCGCTCTTGCAGCCATTCGCAGGCTTCTACGAGCAGTGACGCATCCCCCCGGAACCGGTTTACAACCAGGGCCTCCACCAGTTGGCGGTCGGGGGGATCGAGAGAATCCATGGTGCCAAGCAAAGAAGCAAAAACTCCCCCTCGGTCGATGTCGCCCACCAGCCACACCGGCACGCTGGCGGCCTGGGCGAATCCCATGTTGGCAATGTCGCCAACCCGTAGATTGGGCTCCGCCGGGGATCCCGCCCCTTCGACCAGCACAAAGTCGTACTGTTTGACCAGTCGCTGGAAGGCGGCAAGCACTTCGCCCAAGAGCCCCTCCCGATCTTCTCGGAATCGGCTGGACATCAGCGTCCCCCGAACCCGGCCTGAAACCACGAGCTGGGCCCGATGGTCAGCCTCGGGCTTGAGCAATACCGGATTCATGTCGACTGTCGGTTCCAGACCGCAGGCGAATGCTTGCAGCGCCTGGGCCCGGCCGATCTCGCCTCCTGAGGGGCAGGCCGCAGACGCGTTGCTCATGTTTTGCGGCTTGAACGGGGCGACGCGTATCCCGGAGCGAGCCAATAGACGGCACAACCCCGCCACTAGCAGGGACTTGCCGACGCCCGAGGCCGTCCCCTGGATCAGGAGTCCATTGGACATGGCACCGAAGATGGCGACTCCCGGAGGGCGGCCGCCCCGACATCTTCCTCATCCGAGCGTATTCGGCCTCGCAGGGGAATCTGCTTGATCAGCAGCGCAGCCAGGATCGCCGCGGCGACTGCCGGAGCCCCCACCACGAAGCATCGCTGCACGCCTACGACGAAGGAGTCCAGCACCGCTTCCAAAGTGGCCTGGTCCTCGATGGCCCTGATCTGTTCGGGGCTGCCCAGCAGCCGATCCGGGTCGGGCAAGCTGGCGCGCTGGGCCGGGGTGACTTTCTGCGCCAAAGCCGAATCCAACCCGGCGGCATAGATGGCACCCATTACCGCGGCCCCGATTGTGCCGCCCAAAGAGCGCACGAAGTTGGTGGCCGCCGACACCATGCCGATGTCGCGGTGGTCGCTGGCGTTTTGCACCACCAAGATCAGCACCGGCATGGTCATTCCCAAACCCAGCCCGATCACGAACACCATGAGGCCCGTCTGAACCTGGGTGGTGTCCCGTGCCATGAACAGAGCCAACAGGGCCAACCCGATGGTCATGAGCGTGGTGCCCAAAACCACGAACTCCTTGTAGCGGCCGAACCGGGTAATGAGCCGCCCCGACAGGATTGATGTGAAGGTGATCCCGATGAACATGGGCATCATGTTCAGTCCTGACCCCGTTGCACTCACCCCAGTGACGATCTGCAAGAACACCGGCACGAACAGCGTGGCACCGAACATGGCCAAACCGATGAACAGCATCACCACCATCGACCAGCGGATGATCCCGTTGGCATACAGCCGGGGCGGAAGGATCGGGTCGTCGACTCTTGTCTCCCACCAGAAGAACCCGGCCAGCAGTGCAGCCGAGGCAATCAGGATCAGCACCATCTCCTCTGACGCCCACCCCAGCTCGTCACCGCCCAAGGTGAGGGCGATCAGCAGGGGCCCGAAACCCGCCACCAACAGCCCGGCGCCCAACCAGTCGATGGGGCGGGGTACCACGTCGAGGCGCACGTTGAACAAAACCGCGATGGCCGCCATCGAGGCCAGGCCCACCGGGATATTCACGTAGAACACCCAGCGCCAGCTCAGGTGGTCGACAAAGAAACCGCCGATGAGCGGTCCGGCCACGCTGGCCGTGCCGAATGTGGCCGCGATGTAGCCCTGGTAGCGGCCCCGCTGGTTGGGGGCCACCACATCGCCCACGATGGCCATGGGCAAGGCCAGAAGGCCGCCGCCGGCCAACCCCTGGAGTGCCCGGAACAACACGAGCTGCAACATGGTCTGGGACAGGCCGGCCAGTGCCGAGGTGATGATGAAGAAGCCGATGGTGAGCTGGAACACCAGCTTGCGGCCGTAGATGTCGCTGAGCTTCCCGATCAGCGGCGTGGCGATGGTGCCGGTGAGCAGATAAGACGTGATGATCCAGGCCACCTGATCCTGGCCCCCCAGCTCGCCGGCGATGGTAGGCACTGCGGTGGCCAGAACCGAGTTGTCCAGCGCGGCCAGAAACATACCGGTCATCAGGGCGACCATGATGATGTGAACCTGGCGGGGGGCGAGGTCCTCCGGCTCCACCAACTCTGGATTGAATAAGCGGGCCATCAGCGCTACCAGTCCTCGGCTACTACCCGCCCGCCCCTATATTGACCGAGTCTTTCCCTCCCAGTAGGGATCGCGCAGGCGGCGCTTGTAGAGCTTGCCGTTGGGGTCGCGGGGCATCTCGTCGGTGAAGTCGATGGAGCGGGGCCACTTCTGCTTGGCGATCTGATCCCGGAGGAACGCCATGATGGCCCCCCGGGTGCCGTCGTCGGCAGCCACACCGGCGGCGGGCTCGATGACCGCTTTGATCTCCTCGCCGGTGTCCTCGTTGGGGATCCCGAACACCGCGGCGTCGCCCACCAGCGGGCTCTGGAGCAGGGCGCCCTCGATCTCGGCGGGGTAGATGTTCATCCCGCCCACGATGATCATGTCGTTGGACCGGTCGTTGAGGAACAGGTAACCGTCGTCGTTGAAATAGCCCACGTCGCCCACGGTGAAGAACTCCTCGTCCAAGCGGGCCTTGTCGGTCTTCTCCTTGTCCTTGTAGTACTCAAAGGTCTGTCCCTGGGGCATCTTCATGTAGATGGTGCCGCTCGCGCCGGGAGGCAGGCGGTTGCCGTCGTCATCCACCACGATGACCTCCGATCCCGGCCACGGCCGGCCCACCGTGCCGGGGTATTGGCGCCACTCGTCGGGAGGGATGTAGGTACCGCCGCCCTCGGTGGCCGCGTAGTACTCCCAGATGCAGTCGCCCCACCAATCGAGCATCTTCTGCTTGGTCTCAACTGGGCAGGGAGCGGCGGCATGGATCATGCGCCGCAGCGACGACACGTCGTAGCGCTGTTTCACCTCGTCGGGAAGTTGGAGCAGGCGGTGGAACATGGTGGGCACCATGTGGCTCTGAGTGACCTTGTAGCGGTCGATGCGCTCCAGCGCCCCTTCGGCGGTCCAGCGGCCCATGAGCACCGCGGGATGCCCCATGTGCAGCGACGTGGTGGTCCAGATGTTCACCGCGGTGTGGTACAGCGGGGCCTGGGTGATGTGGACGTTGCCTTGGTGGGGCATGATCCCCAGCAGCATGAACAGGCCGCCGGAGCCGGCGGCGGATTCGTCGGGGTGCACGCCGGGCAGAGCCCGCCGCACGCCCTTGGGCCGCCCGGTGGTGCCCGAGGTGTAGAACATGAACGACCCGGTGGTGAGGTCGTCGGGCCGACTGGCCGGCTGGGAGTCAACCAGCTCAGCCAAGGGGCGGAAGCCGTCAATGCTGCCCACCGAGAAACGGTTGGCGGCGGGCACCTCGCTCTCCTCCAGCACCCTGGTGGCCTGTTCGGCGAAGTCCTCGTGAACGATGAACGCCTTGGTCTCGCTGTCGTTGACGATGTAGGCGATCTCGGGGCCGGCCAGGTGCCAGTTCACCGTGGTGAGGTAGAAGCCCCCCTGGTAGGCGGCCAAGGACACGGCCGTCTGCTCAATTCCATTGGGCAGCACGGTGGTCACCTGATCGCCCACTTCTAGCCCGGCAGCCCGCAGGCCGTGAACGATGCGGTTGGTCAGCTCGGCCAGCTCCCCGTAGGTGATCTCGTTGTAGTCGGGGTCTACCACCGCGAGGCGCTCGGGATCGGCCTCAGCGATCTTCCAGAACCCCAGCACATCGGTCTCAGGCATTACATTCTCCAATCGGCTCTCACACCGCGACCTGGGAGAAGGCGGTAGTGATCCTCAGGCATATTTCCTCCCGTCGGCGTGCGCGCTTGGAGGATGGTAGGCGCAGGCTGGCAAAGGGCCGAAACTGTGGCTACAGGCCAATTACAGCCCGGTGAAGTCGGGAGGGCGCTTCTCCATGAAGGCGGCGATGGCCTCGGTGTTGGCCGGCGCCCCCATCAGACGGCTGAATGCGGCGTTCTCCCGCTCCCGGGCCGCGGCCACTCCATCGTGCCAGCCGTGGGTGATGAGCGCCTTCGACTCCATCAGCGACGACACCGGCAGCGCAGCCAGCTTCTGGGCGTGGGCCAACGTGGTATCCAGCAGCTCTTCAGGCGGGCACACCTTCCACACCAGGCCCATCTCCTGAGCCTCCTCGGCACTGATCCATTCGGCGCTCAGCAGGGTCCACATGGCCTGCTGGCGACCCAGCAGCAGCGGGAAGGTGTAGCTGCTGGCCGCTTCGGGGGCCACCCCCAGGCTGGAGAACGGGCACCTCAGCCGGGCTTCAGACGACATGAAGGCCAGATCGGCAAACCCCAGCATGGTGGTCCCCACGCCGATGGCCAGACCGTTGACCGCGACGATGAACGGCTTGGCGAACGAGTCCATCTGATCGATCATCCCCGCGAACCCGTGGACGCCGGGCTCTATGCCGTCTCCACCGGGGTTGCGAGCTCCCATCTCCACCAGGTCGGTGCCGGCGCAGAACGCCCGCCCGTTCCCGGTGAGCACCACAACGGCCACATCAGAATCGGCGGCAGCGTCGATCAGCGCTTGGGCTGTGGCGTCGTACAGGGCTTCGCTGAAGGCGTTCAGCGCGTCGGGGCGGTCCAAGGTCAGCAGCCGAACCCGCCCGTGGTCTTCTATCTTCAGCAACGGTCCGGCAGCCTATAGCGGGTTCCAGCGGGGCTCACGGCCCTCGCGGAAGGCCTCCGAGGCCTCGGACATGTTTCCGGTGAATGTGCCCAACACCTGGGTGCGGTTCTCCAACTCCATGGCGTGGCGCAGGCTGGGGGCGTCGAGGGTGGCGTTGGCCCCCAGCTTTGTCATCCACACCCCGTACTCGTTGTTAGCCGCGATCTGCCGGGCCACCTCGAGGGCCGCGTCCACCACCTGCCCATCGGGTACGACTCGGGACACCAGCCCGATGCGATCAGCCTCAGCGGCGTCGAAGATCCGCCCGGTGAGCATCAACTCCCGGGCCCGGCCGGCCCCAACTATCCGGGGCAGCAAGTAGCTGTTGCCCACATCCAGCGATGACAGCCCCACCTTGATGAACACCGAGCCGAATCGGGCCGATTCGGCGGCCACGCGTACGTCGCAATGCAGGGCGATGGCGAATCCACCGCCCACCGCCGCTCCGTTCACCGCGGCGATAACCGGCACCCGCAACTCGTAGATCTTGAGCATGAGATTGGCCAGATCGAGTTGCATGTCGTAGATGGCTCCCACCCGACGATGATCAGGCTGCTCGGCGAAGTCTTGGTCGCCCCCGGCCTTGAGGTCGGCACCCGCACAGAACCCCCGGCCGGCTCCGGTGAGCACCACGACCCGCTGGGACCGGTCCCGCTCCACTTCTTCCAGAGCCTTGTGCAGGTCGGTGATGAGCTCGGGGCTAAGAGCGTTGAGCCGCTCAGGGCGCGACATGGTGATCAGGGCAATGCCTGATTCGGGCTCTTCAACCGAAACAGTGGGTGGAGATGTCACGGCCATCACAATAGAACTAGGTCGCGGAGCAGCCCGAGTTGCGCTCACCGGAGTTCAGGCGACAGGCTCAGGCCTCGACCTGAAATGCCTGCTCACAAACCTGCATCAAATCAACAACTGCGGGTGAGAGCGGCAAGTATATGGAATGGGCGGACTCAAATTGTGGATTTCCCTGTGAACCAGTTGTGGACATCACATGTCGGACCTATAGTGCCGTCCACAGCATGACACTCGGGATCGCGTTAGGGGCCTATCTCGTCGTGCATCTGCTCGGCGTCTATCTTTTGCGCGCCTCTGGTGTTGGCCAAGATCTGTTCGGCCGATTCCGCAATGTTCCCGACCTCCCCGAGCCGAAGCAGCTATCCGAATACACCGCCTTCGTGGAGACCCACTCTTTCTGGGACACCGAGGATGGTGAGGCCTTCGAGGAGATCGACGAGTTCGAGATCGAGGCAGTCTTCTGGAGCCGGAGGCGGCGCAGGACCGCCTAAACTCGTCAGGGCACAGTCTCCAACTCTCAAGCCTCCAACAACGGAAGTTCTCCTGGCATTGAGATCTTTGGGGCTCTTGTGGCTCCTCTTGGAACAGGAGATCGCGGTCGGCATCGCGCTGGGCGAGTCGGGTGCGGTGATCGGGCGCCGTCTGGGCCGGGCGTGTTCGACTATCACTCGGGAGATCGCACGCAACGGCGGCCGACAGCGGTATCGGGCCTCAGCGGCTGACCGGCGGGCCCTCGATGAGGCTCGTCGTCCCAAGCAGCCGAAGCTGGCGCGCCATGCGCGGCTTCAGCGCGAGGTCGAAGCGCGGCTCCAAAAGAGGTGGTCTCCCGAGCAGACCTCAGCGCGGCTGGTCTTGGACTTTCCCGACGACGCGGCGATGAGGATCTCCCATGAGGCGATCTACCAGTCGCTGTTCGTCCAGTCTCGCCGGTGGAAGCATCCAACCAAACAAGTGCAACGACCACATAAGAACGCCCACAAAAAAACTGACAGACCCTATGATCGTGATCTGGTCTTCGTTGAGTGAAGTAAGCCCACTCGCCAAGTAGGCAGCCACCGGATCGTCAGATGGGGCATCGAAACTCAGGACCTGTTGCTCAGACATCTTCCAGGGGCCCCATCCGACCTTGAATCCATCCGGTGAGATCCTCCAAGGAAAGGCTGCCAGAAGCGACCTGAACGACGGTCTTGAAGGCTTCGTCAGCAGGCGAAAGGTCTAGGTCATACCCATTCGCGTTCAAGAACTGAAGGGTCGCCAGTACGGATATGCGTTTGTTTCCGTCGATGAATGCGTGGTTTCGTGCGATCCCATACAACAAGGAGGCAGCCTTGGCCTCGATACTGGGATAGAACTCCTCGCCTCCGAAGCTCGCACCTGGGCGGGCTACCGCAGAATCAGCGAGGCCAAGATCTGCTACACGCATAAGCGCGTCTACCTCGAGCCCGAGCACCTTGCACGCAATGGCAAGGACTTCATCAAGCTCGAGGTAGACCATGTCAGCCGTCTGCCAACAAGCTCAGCAGCTCTTGGTGACGCTCCATATTCCGCTTCAGCATCTTCTGAAACTCAGGGTCGTTACGACGCTGCTCAACGAGCTCGGACAGTGCCTCGCGGATGACGTTGCTCACGGTTGTCTCTTCGACCTCCGCAATAGTCCTCACCTTGTCGGCGAGATCCTCTTCCATGCGGAGCGTCATGCTCTTGGTGTCTCCTTGCAGTGCCATGACTTCCTCCTGTAGTCGTGGACAATTCAGAGTATAGGTACCTAGATTTATGGATGCAAGGTATCTAGATACCACTCTTACGTTTCCAGCAAAGGACGAGGTTCAGTTGGACTTGGCGTGGAGGCCGCCGTCTACCAGCACGACGGCGCCGTTGATGAATGATGCGGCGGGCAGCACCAGCGACAGGGTGATCTGGGCCACTTCCTCGGGATCGCCGTAGCGGCGGGCGGGCACCCGGCGGCGGGCGTATTTCTGCTTGGCCTCCTCGGGGATGGATGCGGTCATCCCGGTGCGAATGGGCCCGGGGCAAACCGCGTTGGCAGTCACCCCCCATTGGCCTAGCTCCACGGCCAGCGCCCGAGTGAGCCCCACCGCGCCGTGCTTGCTCACCGTGTAGGGAGAGTTGTTGGGGGTGGCCATGATTCCCTCAGTGGAGGCCACATTGACGATGCGACCGTCGCCGTTGCGCTTCAGGTCGTCCAGGCAAGCCCGCACCAAGCGCATTTGGGCGGCCAGGTTCACCTCGAGCACCGCGGCCCACACATCCTCGTAATCGGCGGCATCCACCGGAGCGCCCGCAGCCACACCTGCGTTGTTGATCAAGATGTCCACCGGCCCCAACTCGGCCCGTACCCGGGCCACCGCCTGGTCGATGGCCTCGAGGTCGGCCATGTCGCACACCGCCGCGAGGGCGGTGCCGCCTGCGTTAGTGATGGCGTCGACCGTCTCGTTCAAACCGTCGTGGTCGATGTCCAGCGCGGCCACCTTGGCCCCCTCGTCGGCCAACAGCCATGCGGTGGCCCGGCCCATGCCCGAGGCCGCGCCGGTGACCACCGCCACCCGCCCGGCCACTGAGCGGTCAAGCTTGCTGAGTCGGGCCATCAACCGCGGTGGGAGCGTTCGTGTTCTATCAGCCAGGTCTTGACCTCGGGACGGCCTCCGTACTCCCCGACCGAGCCGTCGCTTCGCACTACCCGGTGGCAGGGCACGATGAGAGGGATGGGGTTGGTGGACATGGCCGTGCCCACCGCCCGAGCCGCTCTCGAGGAACCGGCCATGCGAGCCAGTTCCCCGTACGACACCGTGGTGCCGTAGTCCACGGTCATCAGTGCGTCGAGAACCCGGCGGTAAAACCCGCTGGTCAGCCGCCAGTCCAAAGCCAGGTCGAACCGTTGCCGGCGACCCTCGAAGTACTCGCCAATCTGGGCAATAGGCTCCTCCAGCCATGCGAGGTCGCCTTGGTTGCCTGAACAGGACAGTTCGGCCAGCTCGGCCATCATGTCCTCCCTTGATTCCATGTAGCCGAAGCCCATCCTCACCAGCCCCCGCGAGGTGGCTGCGAGGTTCAAATACCCGATGGGCGTGTCCATCGCCCCCAGGGCGATGCCAAGGTCATCAGCCTCGGACAGAGTGGATTCGGTGCGGGTCAGCAGTGCGGTTGGAGACATGGCACCGACCGTAGCGGAATACCAGACTGAGGCGGTGGAGTCTTTCAGCAGCGAAATTCCCGGCATCGACCAAGAAGCGGTCACCAACTGGCTGGCCGGCAACATCGCCGACAGCGAGCCGCCGTTCACCTTTGACTTGATCGCGGCGGGCGGGTCC
Source organism: Acidimicrobiia bacterium (assembly GCA_022827405.1). Lineage (GTDB taxonomy): Bacteria > Actinomycetota > Acidimicrobiia > Acidimicrobiales > Bin134 > Poriferisocius. The sequence goes on along the minus strand of JAJDTA010000002.1, from coordinate 2,451 downwards.
AATCTCACTTTCCGGCTGGCCGATTCCGGCGGCCGCCAGTGGGCACTGCGGCGTCCCCCTGTGGGGTCGGCGCTGGCCACCGCCCACGACATGGGCCGGGAGTGGCGCATCATGGCCGCTCTGGGCGAGGCCAGCGACGTGCCCGTGCCCGAGATGGTGGCCTTCTGCGATGACCACACGGTGAACGGGGCCGACTTCTATGTGATGAGTTTCGTGGAGGGACGCATCCTGAGGGATCAAGATTCCGCCGCCGACATGACCCCTGAGCAGGCCGAGATCGCCACCCAGAGCCTGTTGGACGTGCAGATCGCCTTCCATACCCTTGACCTCGACGAGGTGGGGCTGGGCGACCTGGGCCGCCGGGAAGACTACGTGGGCCGCCAGCTCAAGCGCTGGCGCCGCCAGGTGGAGGCCGCTGGAGTGCGGGAGGTGCCGTTGCTCATCGAGTTGCACGAGCGGCTGAGCGCAGCCAAGCCCCCCGAAGTTGCCCCCGCCGCGCTAGCCCACGGCGACTACCGCTTCGACAACACCGTGCTCGACGACCAATGGAAGATCGCCGCGGTGCTCGACTGGGAGCTGTGTACCACTGGCAACCCCATCGCCGATTTCGCCTGGTCGCTCCAGTACTGGGCCGACCCCGGCGACGAGATGAGCTTCCTCACCGATCCGCCCACCCTTCAGGACTGCTTCGTCCGCCGTCAGGAGGTGGCCAATCGCTACGCCGCCCAGTCGGGCTTCGACCTGTCCGACCTCGGCTACTACGCCGTGTTCAGCTGGTGGAAGCAGGCCTGCATCGTGGAAGGGGCCTACGCCCGCCGCTTGCAGGGGATGACCGGTGGCATGGGAACCACCGGCGACGTCCACGACATCGCCCGCCGAGTAGACGCCATGCTGGCCCACGCCGCCGACATGGCCGCCGGGGTGCTGTAGCGAACCACCCGCCTAACTCCCGACACGAATCCCGCTATAGCGGAACGTCGACTTCATTAGCGTAACAATGCTGATTAGTGGGGAGTACAAATGCTGATTAGTGGTCAGACAAATTGCTGATTTGGGGATATGCTGCGGTGATGCGGATCGTGCCGAGGCACTTGCAGCCCAGGGTCGAGGAAGCTCTAGACCATTTCCGGGTAGTGGTTCTCCACGGTGCGCGGCAATGTGGAAAGTCCACCCTTGCCCGACTGGTTGCCGGCGGGCGAGGCGGTACCTACACCTCCCTGGACGATGACGCTACCCGACAGGCCGCGCTAGCCGACCCCCGCGGCTTTTTGCTCGACCAGGGCCATCCGCTGGTCGTCGACGAGGTCCAGCTAGGAGGCGACAGGGTGGTCCGGGCTGTCAAGCAGGCAGTAGACGAAGATCCCGCCCCCGGACGTTTCCTGCTCACCGGCTCCACCAACTTTCTGACCGTACCGGCCATCAGCGAGTCGCTGGCCGGCCGTGCGCGCCTGTTGCGTCTCTGGCCGCTGTCGCAGGCGGAGTTGGAGGGCATCGCACCCTTCACGTTGGAAGCATGGTTCGAGCCCGAGGGCGATGGCCCGGCTCGATCTCGTCCCGCTCAGCATACGGGCACTTCTCGTCGCGGCTACATGGAGCTTCTCTGCCGCGGCGGCTACCCCGAAGTCGTGGCGCTTGCCCCCAACCTGCGGCCCGGCTGGTTCGAGAGCTACGCGGAGACGGTCATCGAGCGCGACATGGTCGCGCTGGGAGACCTGCGCCGTCGAGATGTGCTCCCGACACTGCTGGAATGGGTCGCAGCCAGCACGAGCAGCGAGCTCAACGTGCAGTCGGCGGCCAGTCGCCTGGGAATCGACCGGGCGACACTCGGTTCGTACCTGGCATGGATGGAGACCGTATTCTTGGTCCACCACCTGCCGTCGTGGTCGCGCAGCCCATCGGCTCGACCGATACGGCGGCCCAAGATCCACATCACCGACACAGGGCTGGCCGCAGGCCTCGCGGGAGTCGACGCCGATGCGCTCACCGTTCCCACGGCACCTGCCACCGGACCCCTGCTGGAATCGTTTGTGGTCAACGAGATAGCCGGCGCCCTGTCGGCATCTCCCAGCAAGCTGCGGCTACACCACTACCGAGACCACCAAGGCCACGAGGTCGATCTCGTGATCGAACGGGCCGACGGCGCGGCCGTGGCAGTGGAAATCAAGGCCACAAGCTCTCCCAGCGCCGACCAGATGCGCCACGTTGCCTGGCTGAGAGACCGGCTCGACTCCGCGTCCCCCGGCGCGTTCCGCGCCGGGATCCTGCTCCACACCGGCGACCAACACCTCACCGTCGGAGATCGCCTCCACCTCCGCCCCATCCACACACTATGGAAATGACGACCGGCCGGAGCAATCTGAGGACGCATGATGCAGCGTCATAAGAGCAATTCGCCGGAGGGGTCGTGTTCCACACCGGCCGCCACCGCCGCAGGCTGGCGGACGGCATCGA
>JAJDTA010000018.1 GCA_022827405.1 Acidimicrobiia bacterium | reverse complement strand
TAGACGTCGTTGACCCAGCGCACCCACGTGTCATAGCCCTGGCGGGAGTCCTTGCCCTCCACCGCGTATTTTCCGGTTTCGCTCAGCGCGGCTCCCAGCTTGACGGTTCCCGCAAAGGCCCCATCGTCTGCTCCCGACGACCCGTCGCCGGTTGGCGAACTGCCCCGAACACAACCGGCCGTGAAGAAGAGGCAGACAAGCAGAATGACACCGAGCGCCAGTCCGTGCCGTCGCATTGCTTGCGACCGTATCTGATCGCCGTACGCCCCTAGGGGCGCGGGAGCCTTTCGAGGGCTTCGCCACCGAGCACAGCCAGGCGCACCAACCCGGGGTCGCAGCCAAGGGGGGCCACACCGTCCAACGGCACCCAGCGCAAGCCTCGGGACTCGTGGTTGCCCTGAGGCTGGGCATCGGCGGGAGCCTGCACCAGGAAGCGCACGTCGAAGTGCAGATGGGCATCCTCACCAGGGGGATCCACCTCGTGGATGTCGAGGTGCAGGGGCTGGGGCCAGATGCGAAGGCCTTCGATGCCGGTTTCCTCGGTTGCCTCCCGCAGCGCCACCGCGGCCAGGTTGGCATCGCCATCGGCATGGCCTCCCGGCTGAAGCCACCGGCCGAACTTGGCGTGGAGCATCAAGAGGGTGTTGTCCCCGGTGCTGTCCACCACCAGAGCCGAGCCGGTGAGGTGTCCGGGCCGGCACGTTCTCACGCAGGCATCGGGATGGCCGTCGATCAACGCTCGATAGCGATCGCCCAGCTCGTCATCGAAATCGGCCAACTGCTCTCGGGCTACCGCCAGGTCATCGCTGAAGGCCAAGGCCGCGTCGCCATTGCTCAGCCAGGTCATTTCCTCATCAGCCTTTGCGGGATAGGTCGGGACAGCCGGAAACGTACCAGCGCCACGGCAGGTCGGCCCCGGCGCTGAGTCCGATGCGGACCGAGCAGCCCGGATCAAGCGGCGGCGTGGTCCCGTCGTCGAGCACCTCGATCCCTGCGTCGGCGGTTAACAGGTCGGCGCCGTTGGCGGTTCCGTCGATCCCCAGCGCGGCGGTGAGCTTGGCCGGCCCGCTGCACAGGTCCCGGTCCCGGCGGGCCGCCGGACGCCGTTCCCACATCTGGTCAACGCCGGCCAGCGGGGTCAGCGCCCTCAGCAGCACCGCGGCGCACTCCCCCTCTTTGCCGCACACCACGTTGGCGCACCAGTGCATGCCGTAGGTGAAGTACACATATAGCCGCCCCGGTGGGCCGAACATGACCTCGGTGCGGGGGGTCATACCCCGATAGCCGTGGCTGCCCGGGTCGTCGGAACCCGCATAAGCCTCCGCTTCCACGATCCGGCCGCGACATTCCCCAGCAACGAGCACCTTGTTCAGCAGTTCGGGGGCCACCTCCCGAGGATCTCGGGCATAGAACCCCCGCTCAAGCCTCATTGCCGACACGATAAGCCAGCAACCGCTTCAGACTGGTTTCTCAGGCGAAGCGGGCGGTGTCGGCTTTGATGCGGGCGCGGAACTGCTTGAGTTGCGCGGCTACTGGTTCGGGGCCGGCGCCGCCGGGGGTGGTGCGGCGGGTGACGGAGACGCCGGGGGCCAGCAGTTCGGCGGCGGCGTCGCCCAGGCGGGGGTCGGCCCGTACCAGATCGGCCAGGGATGCCTCGCCCTCCAGGCTGCGGCGGACCAAGTCGCCGACTACGGCGTGGGCGTCGCGGAAGGGCATACCGCCGGCCACCAGGTGCTCGGCTAGGTCGGTGGCCGCTGAGGTGGGAGCATCGGCGGCTGCGCCCATGGCATCGGTATTGAAGGCGATGGAAGACAGCAGCCCGGTCATTGCCCGCACGCCGAGGCGGATCTGGTCAACCGCGTCGAACAAGGGCTCCTTGTCTTCTTGAAGGTCGCGGTTGTAGGCCAAGGGCAACCCCTTGAGGGTGGCTAGCAGGCCGGTGAGGTTGCCGATTAGTCGTCCGGCTTTGGCCCGGGCGAGCTCAGCGATGTCGGGGTTCTTCTTCTGGGGCAGCATGGAGCTGCCAGTGGCGTAGGCATCGTCAAGCGTGGCGAAGCCAGCCTCCTCAGAGGTCCAGAACACGATCTCCTCGCCAAGCCGGGAAAGGTGGATGGCCGCCATGGTCAGGGCGAACAGGGCTTCAGCTACGAAATCCCGGTCGGACACTGCGTCCATGGAGTTTTCGAACCGGGCGGCGAAGCCCAAATCGGCCGCGGTCATGTCGGGATCCAAGGGCAGCGACGAGCCAGCCACGGCGCCCGCGCCCAGGGGGCTGACGTCCAAGCGGGTACGGGCGTCGGCCAAGCGGTCCACATCCCGGGCCAGCGCCCAGCCGTGGGCCAGCAGAAGGTGGGCCAACAGCACTGGCTGGGCCCGCTGAAGGTGGGTGTAGCCCGGCAGGTAGGTGTCGCCCGCGTCAACCGCCCGCTTGAGCAGCACCTGCTGGAGGGCGATCACGTCGGCGGCGATGGCGGCCAGCTCCCGCTTGGCGAACAGACGAAGGTCGGTGGCCACCTGGTCGTTGCGGCTGCGACCGGTGTGGAGCTTGGCCCCGGCGGGACCGGCCAGTTCGGTGACCCGGCGCTCGATGGCGGTGTGGATGTCTTCGTCGCCGGGCGCGAAATCGAACTCGCCGGCGGCCAGCTCCTGCTCGGTCTGGTCCAGCGCAGCCAGCACGTCGTCAACCTCGGCGTCGGTGAGCAGGCCGACGCGGCCCAGCATCCTCACGTGGGCCCGTGACCCGGCAATGTCGTCGGGCGCCAGCCTCACGTCGAATCCGATGCTGGCGGTGTAGGCCATCAGCTCATCGGCGGAATCGCCTTCGAACCTGCCGTGCCAAAGCGTGCTCATGGCGCGCCTGCTCTCTGGGCCAGGGTGCGCAGCCGCAGGGCGTGGAGCTTGATGAACCCCTCGGCGTCGGCCTGCTGGTAGGCGCCTTGGTCTTCCTCGAAGGTGACCACCGCCTCATCAAACAGGCTGTCGTCGGAGCGCCGGCCGGTCACGATCACGTTGCCCCGGTACAGCTTGAGCCGCACGGTGCCGTTCACCCGGGCCTGGGAGTGGTCGATGGCCGTTTGGAGCATCTGGCGCTCGGGACTCCACCAGTAGCCGTTGTAGATGAGTTGGGCGTAGCGGGGCATGAGCTCGTCTTTGAGGTGGGCCACCTCGCGGTCGAGGGTGAGGCTCTCCATGGCCCGGTGGGCCTTGAGCATGATGGTGCCCCCAGGTGTCTCATAGCAGCCCCGCGACTTCATGCCCACGTACCGGTTCTCCACCAAGTCGAGCCGACCTATGCCGTTGGCTCCGCCGATGCGGTTCAGCTCGGCCAGCACCGCGGCCGGGCTGAGGGCCTGGCCGTATATGGCGGTGATGTCGCCGCCTTGGAAGGTGAGCTCGATCTCGGTCGGGGTGTCGGGGGCGGTTTCCGGTGACACCGACCAACGCCACATCTCCTCGGGAGGCTCGAACCAGGGATCCTCCAGCGGACCGCCCTCGTAGGAGATGTGGAGCAGATTGGCATCCATGGAGAACGGTGAGCCGCCCTCCCGTTCGGCCTCGATGGGGATGCCGTGCTCGCCGGCGTAGGCCACCAGCTTCTCGCGAGAACCCAAGTCCCAGATGCGCCAAGGGGCCACCACGGAGATGTCGGGGTTCAGGGCATAGGCCCCCAGTTCGAAGCGGACCTGGTCGTTGCCCTTGCCGGTAGCTCCGTGGGAAACCGCGTCGGCACCGACCTCGGCGGCGATCTCCACCAGCCGCTTGGCGATGAGCGGGCGGGCGATGGAG
>JAJDTA010000084.1 GCA_022827405.1 Acidimicrobiia bacterium | reverse complement strand
GGTGCCAGGGCTGGCCGAGGGTGCCGGGATGCTTGAAGATGAACTGCGACAAGAAGCAGTCGACGTCGGGGCCGATGAGATCGCCCATCATCGCCAACAACCGGGGATCGGTGGCGAACTCATAGAACACCGGCTCGGCCCGCATGACCCGGAAGATCTTGGAGACCCCTACCTCCGGGGTGGCCGGGTTCTTGTTCGTCTTGTCGGGAGTGATGTAGAGATCGGGCCGCTGCTCCTCTGCCGCATCGGCCCGGGCGATCTCGACGATCCGCTCAACCATGGCGTCGGCAACAGCCCGGCTAGCGAACCCTCGCTCAATGAAGAACCCGTTCTCCTCCCAGCTCCCCCGCTGCGCCTCATTCAAACCCATCGCCAAAAATCTACCAACGGTCGATTCTGAGAACGAACAGAGCGAATCCGCTAGGGGGCCGGATCGATGACTTCTAGAAGACGGGTGCGCTCAGCCCATTGGGTGATCTGGCGATCGGCGGTAACCAGGCTGTGGCCCCCTACGATGGCGGTTGCGGCGATGAAGCGGTCTAAGGGGTCCCCGTGGAATCCCGAGGTGCCCAGCATCGACGACTCGATGGCGATATGGGCGGAGACTGGGATGATGCGAAGGCCTATGTCCATGCAGTCTTGAGCCCACGCCATTGGGGGCATTCCCAATTCAACCCTGCCCTTCAAATGCAATTGGGCTGCTTCGAAGAGCACGGCTGAGGATGCTGCCAACTCGCCATCAAATTGAGCTCGGCTCAACATAGTGTTTGTCGAGTTCCCCAATCGTGGCTCAGAATTGCGCAGCCAAATCAGTGTGTGAGTGTCAACCGTTATCACGACTCTCGTACCAAGCAACGGGGTCGAGGACTTTGTCGGGATTGTCCTCCATGTCGAACGACTCATCGTCCCAAACCGAGGCCACTATGTCGCCGTAGATCTTGAGCCGTCCCTTGTCCCTTCCACTCAAGGGGATGAACTCCTTCTTTACGGGGGCGAGCCGGGCGACGGGCTTCTTATGGCGGGTGATGATGATCTCCTCGCCGGTTTCCTCGACCTCGCGAATGAGCTGGAGGCAGTGGGTTTTGAACTCCCGTGCCGACACTGTGCGATCTTTGTGGCTATAACCTGGTGTGTATTGAGTCATAACAATAGTTTCCATTCATTTCAGTGTAGTTCCCATTGCAGAACCCATCAAGTACACAGATATTAGTCCCTTAATGTAGTCACAAAAAGCGGTTTGTCTTCGGCCCTGGTCAGCGACATGCCACTACTGTGAACACCATGTCTGGGGAACGCCGGTCGATTGAACTGGAAGTCGAGGTGCCGGGGACGGTCGAGGAGGTGTGGCGGGCGGTGGCTACCGGGCCGGGGATCTCTTCGTGGTATGTGCCCCACACGGTGGAAGAGCGGGCGGGCGGCTCGGCGATGGCCTCGTTCGGGCCGGGGCCGGAGATGCAGATTCCGGGGCGGGTGGCGGTGTGGGAGCCGCCTCGTCGGATCTGTTTCGACGGGGGCGAAGGGGTTGACGGATTGGCGTTTGAGTGGACCGTTGAGCCCCGGGGCGACGACAGATGCGCGGTGCGGTTGGTCAATTCCGGTTTCGGTCAGGGCGGAGAGTGGGACGCTCAGTACGACGGAATGGTTGAGGGCTGGAAAATGTTCATGCTCAACCTGCGTCTGCACATGGAGCACTTCGCCGGGCAGACGGCGGCGTCGGCGCTCCCCACTGCGATGGGTGCCGGCTCGCTTGACGAGATTTGGGCCGGGATCACCGCCGCTTTGGGCATCCCCTCGGCGCCTGGGGTCGGCGAGCGCATTGAGCCCCAAGCTGCCGGCGTCCCCGCACTGGCCGGCACTGTGGTGGATGTTGCCTCTCACCGAATCGCCCTGCTGGTCGACCGGCCCGCGCCGGGCACCGGCTTCGTGGCGGTGGAATCGTACGGGGAGCACGCCGGGGCGTCGGTGTGGCTGTACCTATACGGGGCCGACGGGGCCCAAGCCGCCGAAAGGGACGGGCCTCTGTGGCAACAATGGCTGGCCGATGCACTAGGGAGTGACGAATGAATGCAATAGAAGGACGCAAGATCCTGGTGGTTGGCGCCTCGTCGGGGCTGGGTCGGGCCACCGCTATCGCCCTTCAGCGCCAAGGCGCCGATGTGGCGTTTGCCGCCCGACGCCGCGAGGTGCTCGAAGAGGCGGTGGGCGATGCCGGGGGTGGCCATGTGGTGGCCATCGACGTGCTCGATCCGGCCAGCATCGACCAAGGGGTGGCAGAAGCGGTAAGCGCCCTCGGCGGGCTCGACGGCATCGTCTACACCTCGGGCATGTCGCCTATGGCCCCGATGGCAGAATTGGACCAAGCCGACTGGCAGGCGGTGTTCGGAGTCAACACGTTTGGGCCGAACCTGCTGATCAAGGCCGCTCTCCCCCATCTCAGCGAGGATGCGGTGGTAGCCGCGGTGTCATCAGACTCTTCGGAAATGCCCCGCCATTCGCTGGTTCCCTATGCCGCGTCTAAGCGGGCCCTGGAGGCGACCATGGAGGGGTGGCGCACTGAGCTTCTGGGCACCCGACGATTCGTTACCGTAATTCTCGGCCCGAACATGCCCACCGAGTTCGCCAATTCCTTCACCCCCGAAGCCTTCGAGGCGGCCATCCCCCACTGGCAGCGCCAGGGATTCCGCACCGGGATCATGAACGCCCACGAGGTGGCCAACGGCCTGGTTGCCTGCATGGATGCGCTGTTCGCCGCCCCCACCTTCGGGATCGAGTCACTCCTGCTGCGATCCCCCGAGCCCGAGGTTGCCAACGAATTCTCCTCCGACGTCGGCCAGGAGTGAGTAAGGCGAAGTTGTGATGACCAAGCCAAGCGCCCTCGACATCGAAGAGTTCGCTGGAGCCCCGCCAGAGCTGATCCCCCGAAACTACGACCTCAAGGGTCTCGGATATGTCGAGGCCGAATTCGAGGCACGGGGCGAAGCGCATTCCTACCGGGCAATTGGCGAATGGCGCCAGGACGGGCATGGAGAAGCTGAGCCTGATGGATCGTCCCCCTTCACGACGAGAGTGCTGGTGCGGCGCCCAGCAGAACTCGCCGACTTCAGCGGCACGGTGGTGGTGGAATGGCTGAACGTCTCCGGCGGTATCGACGCCTCCCCCGATTGGGACTATCTGCACCGCCATCTCATCCGGCGCGGCGATGCTTGGGTGGGGGTTTCAGCCCAAAAGGCCGGCATCGATGGCGGCGGGCTCGCGCCGGGCATCCACCTCAAGCTGTTCAATAAAGAGCGGTACGGCCATCTGTCCCACCCGGGGGACGCCTTCTCCTTCGACATGTTCTCCCAGGTCGGCCAGGCCCTTGGGCTCGACGGGTCGCCCATGTTGGGCGGCCTCGATGCCAACCGGGTGCTGGCGGTGGGCGAGTCGCAGTCGGCTTCGTTCCTGGCCACCTACGTCAACATGGTGGATCCCTTAGTCCAGGTCTTCGACGGCTTCTTCCTCCACGGTCGGGCCGGAGTGCGGGTGGGGCTGGACGGCACCTTCAGGTCCCGCCGGCTCGACGACCAACCCGACCCGGCACAAGATCGGCCTGAGCAGGTCCGATCCGATGCCCGGGTGCCGGTGCTCCTGTTGAGCGCGGAGACCGATGTCACCGTGCTGGGCAACGGGGAGATCGAACAGCCCGACGGCGACCGAGTGCGGGTGTGGGAGCTTGCCGGGGCGGCTCACGCCGACACCTATCTGCTGGTGGCGTCACGCGCCGACGGAGGCCAGCTCGATGCCGAGGAATTCGCCCGAATGCTAGAACCGATCACCGAACTGGTGATCATGACCGTGGAGCAGCCGATCAACTCCGCACCTCATCAGCACTACGTTGCCCAAGCTGCTCTGGAGAGCCTCGATCAATGGGTGGGCCAGGGCATCCCGCCACCCCATGCTGCACGGCTTGATCTAGTCGAAGACGGCCGCGACTTCCGGCGGGATGAACTGGGCATTGCCCAGGGCGGTATCCGCAACCCCTGGGTCGACGCTCCCATCCGAGTGCTGTCTGGGCTCGGACAGCACGGAGAGGGCTTCGCCCCCTTATTCGGAACCACCGCCCCCCTCGACCCGGCGGCCATCGCCCGGCTCTACCCCAGAGGCCGCGACGACTACCTCGCGGCGTTCACCCAGTCTCTCGACCAGACCATCACCAATGGCTTCATCCTGGAAGCTGACCGGGACGAGATTCTGGCCGTCGCCGCGGAAACCTACGACTTGGCCTGCTCTCCAGAGGAACATCAATGAGCGCTCCGTCGAACGTCGCCGTAGTCCTGTTGGATTCGCTGAACCGGCACATGCTGGGGTGCTATGGCGGCACCGATTTCGAGACGCCGAACCTGGACCGCTTCGCGGCCGAGCGGGCCACCCGGTTCACCCGCCATGTGACGGGGTCGCTGCCGTGCATGCCCGCCCGCCACGACATCTTGTGCGGGGCGCTGGACTTCTTGTGGAAGCCGTGGGGATCGATCGAGCTGTGGGAGGAGCCCATCACCCGGGTGCTGCGCCGCCAAGGGGTCACCACCGCGCTGGTGTCGGACCATCCCCATCTCTTTGAAGTCGGCGGGGAGAACTACCACACCGATTTCCACGCCTGGGACTACCTGCGGGGCCACAAGGGCGACCCGTGGCGCACCTTCCACGACCCGTCCTGGATCGGGGCACCGGCCATGCCCGCCCGCCGCAGCAACTGGTGGTACTCCCGGGTGTTCGGCTTCCCGGAGAAACCCAGCGAGTACGACCGCTCCCGGACCTTTTTCAGAGTTGAAGAGGACTACCCCGGACCAAAGACCATGAGCGCGGCGGCCCGGTTCCTGGCTGAGGACACCCCTCACCACGACCGGTGGTTCCTGTTCGTGGACGAGTTCGATCCCCACGAGCCGTTCGACACCCCCGAGCCGTGGGCCGGCCGCTACCACGAGGAAGTATGGGACGAGGACTGGATCCTCATGCCCCCCTACGCCGACGGTGCCCTCACCACCGGAGATCTCTCGGAACGAGAGGCCCGCCACGTGCGGGCCAACTACGGAGCCAAGCTGGCGATGATCGACCACTGGTTCGGGCGCATTATGGAGCGGTTCGACGAGCAGGGCCTGTGGGACGACACCGCGCTGATCGTGTGCACCGACCACGGCCACTATTTCGGCGATGTCCGCGAGGGACGGGACATCTGGGGCAAGCCAGGGGTGCCGACCTATGAGCCGCTGGCCCACACGCCGCTGCTGATCCACTGGCCGGGTCAGCCCGGTGGCGGGGTGTGCGACGCGCTGACCACCAACGTGGACATTTTCGCCACGGTGGCCGACATGTTCGATGCCGAGGTGATGCAGCCCACCCACGGCCGCTCGATGGCGCCGCTGCTCACCGGGGAAGCCGATTCCATCAGGGAATGGGCGCTGGGCGGCTACTACAGCCTCTGGGTGCAGGTGACCGACGGCAACCGCAAGTACGCCCGGGGGGCGGTGGACGACAACTTCCCGCTGTCCATGTGGTCGAACCGGTGGTCCACCATGCCCTTGGGCATCGAGGGAGTGCCCGAGCTGCCCATGCCTGACGACCGAGCCTGGCTGGACACCATGCCGGGAACGGAGATCCCAGTGATCCGCCAACCCTTCCAATCCGGCGACATGCTCCCGTTCTGGGCCAGCGCCGGAAACTGCGTCGACCGGCACTTCCTGTTCGACCTCGACGTGGACCCCGACGAACAGGAGAATCGCAGCACCGAGTCGTGCTCCGCCGAGATGCTCGACCTCCTCCGCACCGCGCTCACCGAGGTTGACGCTCCCGAGGACCAATTGGTCCGACTGGGGATGGCTTAGCTCAAGACGCGCTGCATGAACCGGGCGAGCCGGGACTTCCGGCCGGTAACCGCCTCGGATCGGTCGGCTATGCCCATGATCCCCAGCGCCCCGTTGATGCCCAACCACCGCAGTGGCTCGGGTTCCCATCGCCGCGACTGGTGTCCCACCCAGGGCAGGTCGATGCGGGGGGAGTCGGTTTCGGTGATCAGCTCGGCCAGGGTCCGCCCGGCCATATTGGCAGCCGCCACCCCCTCGCCCACATAGCCACCGCCCCAAGCCATGCCGCGGTCCCGGTCGAAGCCGACCGATGGGAACCAGTCGCGGGGCACGCCGAGCACCCCTCCCCAGCGGTGGGTGATGGCCACATCCGAGAGCATGGGCAGCAGCTCGACCAGCGTCTTGACGATCTTCTCGTGGGTGCGCGATCTCTGCTCCACCGAGCTGACGATTCTTGAGCCGTAGTTGTAGGGCGCTCCCCGTCCTCCGAATGCAATCCGGCCATCAGCGGTGCGCTGCCCGTAGATGACCATGTACCGGTCGTCGGTGAACGTCTGCCGCCAGCTCAACCCGATGTCGTCCCAGAGAGCGTCATCGATGGGCTCGGTGGCCACCATCAGCGAGTACAGCGGGGCCAGGGACCGGCGGTTCCCCTCCAGCGTGCCGGTGTAGCCCTCAAGGGCTCGAACAACAACATCGGCTTTGACGATTCCCCGGTCGGTGGCGATCCGGCCAGGTTCGATAGCGGTGGCGGTCGTGCCCTCGACGATTTTGCCGCCCATTCGCTCCACGGCCTCGCCGAGCCCTCGAACCAGCCGAGCTGGGTGGAGGGCCGCGGTGTGGGCGAAGAACATGCCACCCACCACCCTGGAGGCGGCCAAGTGGCTCCGGGCCTCATCGGCACCGAGCATCCTCATGTCTTCCTCGGTGAGCCCGTAAGCACCATGGAAGAGCTCAATCTGCTCGCGCTGGCGGGTCAGGTGGGCCCGATTGCGGGCCAGGCGAACGGCGCCACCCTTGGCGTAGTGGCAGTCGATCCCCTCGCGCTCGGCCACTCGACCCACCTCGTCGACCGCGTCGTGCAGTTCGTGGAGAAAGCGGCGGGCCGCGTCGTTGCCGGCGGCGGCCTCGTGCCGCCAGGGCCCGGCGGCCAACTCCCCCACGCACCAGCCGCCGTTGCGGCCCGACGCGCCAAACCCCACAATGTCGCGCTCAATCACCGTCACTCGGATCGACGGGTCTATGGACAACAGGTAGTAGGCGGTCCAAAGCCCGGTGTAGCCCCCGCCCACGATGGCGACGTCGACATCGGTGTCGCCGCTCAGCGCAGGACGTTGTTCCAGAGTTCCGGGAAGGGTGTCGTGCCAAAACGACTGGTTGCGGTAGCGGTCGCTCATGAGTCGAACCCGGTCAGGACAGCCCTCCCAGCCGTCGAAGATTGCGAAGCCCAGAAGTGATTGCTCAGTGCTTCACCATGACGTGCTTGAGCTCGGTGTAGTGGTCGAGGGCATATAGCGACATGTCCTTGCCGTAGCCCGACTGCTTGAAGCCGCCGTGGGGCATCTCCGAGATGATCGGGATGTGGTCGTTCACCCACACCGTGCCGAACCGCAGTCCCTTGGCCATGCGCATGGCCCGGCCCACGTCGTTGGTCCACACGCTGGCGGCCAGCCCGTAGTCGCAGTCGTTGGCCCAGGCCAGCGCCGTCTCCTCATCGGGTACCGCCTGCACGGTGATGACCGGGCCGAACACCTCGCGCTGCACGATCTCCGACGCCTGATCCACCCCGACCACCACCGATGGCTGGTAGAAGTAGCCCTCGCTGTCGCGCGGGCCGCCCCCGATGGTGATCTCAGCACCGGCTTCAGCCGCCCGCTCGACGTATCCCGACACCCGGTCGAGCTGCACGTCGGACACCAATGGGCCCATCTCGGTGTCCTCATCGGTGGGGTCGCCGGTGACCACGGAGCCGGCGGCATCGGTGAGCTGGGCCACAAAGTCGTCGTGCACCTTGGACCCGGCAATCACCCGGCAAGGAGCGGTGCAGTCTTGGCCGGTGTTGTAGAAGCTGTTGTCGCGCAGATTGGCCACCACTGCTTCGACGTCGGCATCGTCGAACACGATCACCGGCGCCTTACCGCCCAGTTCGAGATGCACTCGCTTGAGCGAGTCTGACGCCTCTTGGGCCACCGACTTGCCGGCGGCCACCGATCCGGTGAGAGAAACCATGGCCACATCGGGGTGCTGCACCAGCGGCACTCCGGCGGCTTGGCCCTGGCCGCACACCACGTTGAAGACCCCGGGTGGAAGCACGTCCTGGAGCAATTCGGCCAACCGCAGCGTGGTGTAGGGGGTGAGCTCGGAGGGCTTCAACACCACCGTGTTGCCGACCGCCAGCGGCGGGCCGAGCTTCCAGGTCGCCATGAACAGCGGGTAGTTCCACGGGGCGATGGAGCCCACCACCCCGATGGGGTCGCGGCGCACCATCGAGGTATAGCCCTCGAGGTATTCACCAGCGGCCTTGCCGTCGAGGAAGCGCCCCGCGGAGGCGAAAAACCGCCAGTTGTCGCACAGCTGATCCATTTCGAACTCGATGATCGACACCGGCTTGCCCACGTTCTCACACTCGAGCTCGGACAGCTCGGCCACGTTCTCCTCCACGATGTCGGCCACCTTGTGGAGGATCTCGCTGCGCTCACGGGGAGTCTTGGCCGACCACTCGGCGAAGGGCGCGGCAGCGGCTTGGACCGCGGCGTCAACATCAGCCGCCGAGCTGGACGCCACGTCGCCGATCACCTTCCCGGTGGCCGGATTCACCACCTGATCGGTCGCCCCTTCAATCGCCGGCTGGAACTTCCCGTTGATGTAGTTGTCCGTCAGCATGATTCTGCTACCCCCGCACTCTTTGATGCCTTGCTCATATTGCAGCACCAAACCCGCACAATCAAGCCCCTGTTTTGGCAAAAACTAGTTGTCAAATTGAAAATCACAACCGAATCGGTTGCGCTAGTGACCTTTCTAGTGTTAAATCGGTAATCACTAGCGGGAGTAGGGGGCACCATCGATGCAGCACGACGATCTGGTCGCGTTGGCCGACCGCCACCTGTGGGGCCACTTCAGCAGCCTCGGCAGCGCGGTCGACCGCATGCGCATCATGGAGCGAGGCGACGGCTGCTACGTGTGGGATGCCAAAGGCAACCAATACCTCGACGGATTGGCCGGCCTCTTCGTGTCCCAAGTGGGCCACGGGCGAGAAGAGCTAGCCGAGGCCGCCGGACGCCAGGCCTCGCAGCTCGGCTACTTCCCGATCTGGACCTATGCCCATCCCGGAGCAGTGGAGCTGGCCGCCCGTCTGGCCTCGTTCACTCCTGGAGACCTGAACCGGGTGTTCTTCACCACCGGCGGGTCGGAGGCGGTGGAGTCGGCCTGGAAGCTGGCCCGCCAGTACTTCAAGGTGATCGGCCAGCCCGAGCGCCACAAGGTGGTCAGCCGCGATCTCTCGTACCACGGCACTTCCCTGGGGGCGCTGTCCATCACTGGGTTGAGCGAGATACGGGAGCCTTTCGAGCCATTGGTGCCCGGTGTGAGCCACGCCGCCAACACCAACCGGTACCGCTGCGAACTGTGCGCGGCGTGCGATGCCTGCACGCTGGCCTGTGCCGACGACATCGAACAGGCCGTCTTGCGAGAAGGGCCCGAGACGGTGGCGGCGGTGTTCATAGAGCCGGTGCAGAACTCCGGTGGCTGCTTCGTGCCGCCCGACGGGTACTTCACCCGGCTCCGCGAGATCTGCGACCGATACGGGATCCTGCTGGTGTCCGATGAGGTGATCTGCGCGTTCGGACGCCTGGGCAGCATGTTCGGATCGGAGCGGCTCGACTACGTGCCCGACATGATCACCTGCGCCAAGGGGCTGACATCGGGCTACGCGCCGCTGGGCGCCATGATCGCCAGCGACCGCATCGCCGAGCCCTTCGTGGGCACCGATGAGTCGTTTCTGCACGGGTTCACCTTTGCCGGGCACCCGGTGAGCTGCGCGGTGGCGATGGCCAATCTCGACGTCTTCGAGAAGGAGCACCTCCTCGCCCACGTCCAGGCCAACGAGGCCGCGTTCCGAGCTGCCCTGGATGATCTGGCCGATCTGCCCATCGTCGGCGAGGTGCGGGGGATGGGCTACTTCTACGGGATCGAGCTGGTGAAAGACCGAGACACCAAGGAGTCGTTCTCGGCCGAGGAATCCGAATCGCTGCTGCGGGGCTTTCTCACCAATCGACTTCTCGATTTGGGGCTGATCTGCCGGGCCGACGACAGGGGCGAGCCGGTGATCCAGCTCTCTCCACCGCTGATCGCCGGGCCCGACGAGTTCGAACGAATCAACCAGATCTTGCGCACTGCGCTGACCGAGGCCCAGGCCCGGGTATAGGGGGCGAGTAAGTAGATGACCGCGGTATTCGATCTCGACGACATCGACAAGGCCATCATCCGCGAACTCCAGATCGACGGGCGCCTGCCCCACGCTCAGCTCGCGCCGCTTGTCGGGCTGTCGCAGGCCGCCACCCGCCAGCGGGTCAACCGGCTGATCGAGCGGGGAGTCATCCAGGTGGTGGCGGTAACCGACCCGGTGGCGCTGGGTTTGGGCTATCAAGCCCTGGTGGGGGTCTCGGTGACGGGAGACGCCCGGTGCGTGGCTGACGCCATCGCCGAGATCAGCGAGGCCGAGTACGTGATCATCGTGGCCGGGCGGTTCGACATCATCGCCGAGATCGTGTGTTCCGACAGCGATGCCTTCATGTCGGTGGTGAACGACCGCATCCGGGCCATTCCCGGCGTGGTCACCCTGGAGACGCTGAATTATCTGCGCCTGGTCAAGCAGACCTACAGCTGGGGCACCGGCTGATGAGCGACCGGGGGGATCATCACGTGAGCGAGCAGATCGCCGCGGTGAAGCTCACCGCCATCACCAAGCGCTTCGGCTCGGTGGTGGCGGTGGACAACGTGGACCTGGAGATCGCCGACGGCGAGTTCTTCGCCCTGCTCGGGCCTTCGGGGTGCGGCAAGACCACCACCCTGCGCATGGTTGCCGGGCTGGAGTTCCCCACCGAGGGCAGCCTCAAGATCTTCGGCGACGAGGCCGGCACGCTGCCGCCCAACAAGCGCCCGGTGAACACCGTCTTCCAGGACTACGCCCTGTTCCCCCACATGACGGTGGAGGCCAACGTGGCGTTCGGGCTCAAGATGCAGCGGGTGGCCAAGCACGAGATCGCCGGCCGGGTTCAAGAGGCCATCAGCCTGGTGCGACTCGAAGGCTTGGAGCAGCGCCGGTCCCAGCAGCTTTCGGGAGGTCAGCGCCAGCGGGTGGCGCTGGCCCGGGCGCTGGTCAACCGGCCCAAGGTGCTGCTGCTCGACGAGCCGCTGGGGGCCCTCGATCTCAAGCTCCGCCAAGAGATGCAGGGCGAGCTCAAGGCGCTCCAGCGCGAGGTGGGCATCACCTTCGTGTTCGTCACCCACGACCAAGAAGAGGCCCTGACCATGGCCGACCGGATCGGGGTGATGAACGAGGGCGAGCTCCTCCAGGTGGGCACTCCCGCGGAGATCTACGAGCACCCAGTGAACCGCTTCGTGGCCAACTTCATCGGCCAGACCAACCTGCTCGACGCCTCGGTGGTGTCGAACGACACGGTGTGCCTGGCCAATGGGGTGCACATCCCCGGCAAGTCGGACCTCCCCGTCGGCACCCGGGTGGCGGTGTGCCTGCGCCCGGAGCGGGCCGGAATGCACCCGCCCGAGGAGGTGCCCGCCGAACAGCAATCGGTGGTGGGCCGCCTGGAGAGCGTGACTTATCTGGGCAATGCCCTGGTGTACACGGTGGTGTTGGACTGGGCCCGGCTGGAGGTCCGCCGAGAGAACCAGCCCGGCGGCTACCAGCCCCACGTTGGCGAAGAAGTCGCGGTGTCGTGGACGCTTGACGCCATCTCGGTGGTGCGGGCATGACCATGGTCGCCGACCGGCCCGAGGGGCTCGAGGAAGCGTCCGTCGCCACTCCCGAGTTCGAGAAGGCCGCCGAGCGGGCCGCGTCTCGGCGGGGCTTCCTGCTGTCGCTCCCGGCCTACGCCTATCTGGTGCTGTTCTTCGCCGTCCCGCTGGGGATCGTGATGATCTACTCGTTCGCCACCCGGAACCGGTTCGGCGGTACCGACCTGTCGGGCTGGAACCTCGACGCCTACCGCAAGCTGGGCGAGCCGATCGTTAGGGACATCCTGTTCCGGTCGCTGTGGCTGGCCATCTTGACCACGCTGATCTGCTTGGTGGTGGCCTATCCGTTCGCCTACTTCATCGCCACCCGCACCCCCTTGATCCGCAACCTGATGCTGGTGTTCGTGATGATCCCGTTCTGGACCAACTTCTTGGTGCGCAACTACGCGTGGCGGGTTCTGTTGGGCAACGACGGGCTGTTCACCAACATCTCCGAGGCCATCGGCCTGGGAGAGCGGGAGCTGCTGTTCACCACCTCCGCGGTGGTGATCGGACTGGTCTACGGCTTCTTGCCGTTCATGGTGCTGCCCCTTTATGCGTCGATCGAGCGCATCGACCTCAGCCTGGTCGAGGCCAGCCGCGATCTGTATGCGTCGGGCTTCCAGACGTTCCGGCGGGTTCTGCTCCCGCTGTCGATGCCCGGGGTGATCGCCGGGTCGATCCTGGTGTTCGTGCCCAGCCTGGGCGCCTACGTGACTCCCGAGATCCTGGGCGGGGCCAAGACCACGCTGCTCGGCTCGTACATCGTCACCCAGTTCCTCACGGCGAGGAACTGGCCGGTGGGTGCGTCGCTGTCGTTCGTGCTGATGGCGGTGATGCTGGTGGCCACCCTGGTGTACTTCCGAACCGGGGGCAGGAACCTGTGAGCAGCACGGTCCAGCCCCGGGGCACCACCAAGATCGCTCTCACGGCCCATTCCTGGCTGGTCTACCTGTTCTTCTTCGCCCCCATCTTCGTGCTGATCGTGTTCTCGTTCAGCGACGACCGCAACGTGGGCCGGTGGGGCGGTTTCACGCTGGAGTGGTACCAGGACTTCGTCGAGCACAGCCAGCTCCAGAACGCGGTGTGGGTGTCGGTGCGGGTGGCCCTGCTCTCCACCGTCATCTCGGTGGTGCTGGGCACGCTGGCCGCTTTGGCCCTGGAGCGCTTCAAGTTCCGGGGCCGCAAGGTGTTCGACGCCCTGCTCTATCTCCCCATCATCATCCCCGACGTGACCATGGCGGTGATGATGCTGCTGTTCTTCGCCGAGTTCTTCGACATCCTCGAGTCGGTGTTCGGCTGGGACGCCCAGAAGGGACTTGGCTCCATCACCATCAGCCACATCGCCTTCAACATCAGCTTCGTGTCGGTGGTGGTGCGGGCCCGACTGGCGGGAATGAGCGAGGTGCTGGAGGAGGCCGCCTTGGACCTCTACGCCACTCGGTGGAAGACGTTCCGCTACGTGACCTTCCCCCAGATCGTGCCCGGCGTGGCGGGTGGGGCCCTGCTGGCCCTCACCCTGTCGCTCGACGATGTGGTCATCACCCAGTTCGCCGCCGGTCCAGGCGCCACCACCCTGCCGGTATTCGTGTTCGGCCTCATCCGCCGGGGGGTCACCCCGCTGATCAACGCCACATCCGTGCTCATGCTGGCCGCATCGGTCATCCTCGTCGCCCTGTCGCTGGCCTTCCAGCAGTTCAGCGGCCGCGGCGGACGTCCGTCGCTGCGCGCCGCCCGCCAAGCCGTGTCCGCTCCATCCACAACCAACACCCAAATCAAAGAGGGGATAAACCAATGAGAAACAAGAAACTGTATTGGCTGCTCTCTGTGCTGCTGGCCTTCGCGCTGGCAGCCGCAGCGTGCGGCAATGACGACGATGACGGAGGTGAGATCGCCGACTGCGAGGTCAACGAGACCGACGGCAACCTCAACATCTTCAACTGGGCCGAGTACATCGACGAGGAGCAGCTCGCCGCATTCTCAGATGAGTTCGATGTGAGCGTAACCATGGACGTATACGACTCCAACGAGGCCATGCAGCCCATCGTGGCCGCCGGCAATTCGGGTTACGACCTGATCGTGCCGTCTGACTACATGGTGGCCATCCTCATTGCCGGCGGGACCGTCCAGCCGTTGAACAAGGACGCCATCCCCAACATCGCCAACATCTCAAGCGACTTCCGGAACCTGATCTACGACCCGGCGGGCGACTACTCGGTTCCCTACCAGTGGGGCACCACCGGCATCGCGGTGGACACCGCCGTGGTGGGCACCGACTTCCCCCGCAGCTGGGGTCTGATCTTCGATCCGGCCATCGCCGATGAGCACAGCGGCTCGATCTCACTGCTCAACGATCCTCGGGAGACGATCGGCGCAGCGCTCAAGTATCTGGGCTACTCGCTGAACTCCACCGACGAGGGCGAGCTTCAGGAGGCCACCGATCTGGTGGCCAGCGCCCGGGGCCGCCTGGCGGCGTTCAACACCGACTCGGCCGATGAGTTCCTCACCACCGGTGAGACGGTGATCGCCCATGGCTACTCAGGCGACATGTTCACCCAGTTCCTGGAGACCGACGACCCGTCGCAATACGTGTACTTCGTGCCCGACGAGGGCGGCACCCGCTGGATTGACAACATGGCCATCCCGTTCGATGCTGGCAGCCCGTGTACGGCGCACACGTTCATCAACTGGCTGCTCACCGCCGAACAGGGCGCTGCCCTGTCGAACTGGAATTACTACTCCACTCCCAATGCAGCCGCGTTCGGCGGGCTGGATGAAGACCTCCAGGACTTCCTAAGCACGCCTGGGGTGGCCCCGGTGGAGATTTTGGAGGAGATCCAGGACACCGGCGACTTCGAGGTGAAGTTCTCCGACGCCTTCATCGAGGCCAAGGGCTGATCGCCTCAGTCCACTAGGCGGACTGGAGTCCTAAGGTGGCAGACATGCCTCAACCCCTCGGGGGCAATCAGATGCCCCGCTTCGCGGGCATCGCCACCTTCATGCGGCTTCCCGGCCGGTCGGCGGCGGCCGACTTAGATGTCGCCGTCGTGGGCGTGCCGATAGACATCGGCACGTCCAACCGGCCGGGGGCTCGCTTCGGTCCGAGGGGAATCCGCAACGAGTCGGTGCTGATCCGGCCCTACAACATGGCCACCAGAGCGGCGCCGTTCGACAGCCTGCGCATCGACGACATCGGCGACGTGGCCACCAACCCCTACAACCTGGCCGACGCAGTGGCCCGCATCGAGGCCTTCTACGACGACCTGCTCCAGCACGATGTGATCACCGTGTCGATGGGGGGCGACCACACCATGGCCCTGCCCATCATGCGGGCCATGCGCAAAAGGCACGGCCCGCTGGGGCTGATCCACGTGGACGCCCACACCGACATCAACGACCACATGTTCGGCGAGGCCATCGCCCACGGCACACCGTTTCGCCGGGCGGTGGAGGAAGGGCTGCTCGACACCCACCGGGTGGCCCAGATCGGCGTGCGGGGCACCGGCTATGCCGCCGACGACTTCGACTGGTCCCGAGAGCAGGGCTTCCGAGTAGTCCAGGTTGAGGAGTGCTGGAACCGATCACTGGAACCGCTCATGGCCGAGGTGCGCGACAAGGTGGGCGGCGGACCCGTCTACGTGAGCTTCGACATCGACGCCCTCGACCCCGCCTTCGCCCCCGGAACCGGCACCCCCGAGATAGGCGGGCTGACCGCGCCCCAAGCGTTAGAAATCATCAGAGGTTGCCGGGGCCTCAACCTGGTCGGGTGCGAACTGGTAGAGGTAGCCCCCATCTACGACCCCACCGGCGCCACCCCCCTAACCGCCGCCAACCTCCTATTCGAAATGCTCTGCGTGCTCCCGGGGGTGCAGTACTCCGACTAATTGCTGACTTGGCGAATCACTTGTAAGGCACTAGCGCGTGCTGGTAATAGCACCCGGTTTTCGGAAACAGTTGATGGCTTGTTACTCCGGCGCGCCCTGACTCATCCATTCAGACACATCCACGCCGACTCGCGACGCTGTCGAAGCAAAGCTGTGGACCGCATGAGATGCGACTTCCGCTCTCAGACGCGTAACCGCCTGATAGCTTGCGTCGCGGCTCTCAAAACGCCAATTTGGTGCTTCCCCTTCTGCGATCACCGATCCTTCGCCATTCGGCTCAAACTCCGGCATGGCAAGCGTGTGCGGATGGGGTTCGAAGTTGACGGAAACAAACCGGCCGTCTCGGTCCTGAAAAATGGCGTCCGGTTTGTCGTCCTCGGTGCTCTTGTGAAGCGGCATCAATGGGAAGGCTCTTTTGTCCTGTATGCGCACGCTGTCGCAGAGGGGTTGAATGCACAACCAGTAGTTCTCAGAATGGTCTTTGACCACCACTCCGAGTTCAAGCCGAGGAGGTTCAGAACCGAACCCAGTCGAGCACATGAGTGAGGCGAGGGCATTGTCAGATCGCCGGTCACTCCCGAAGGCTCCCACGAGGGGTTCCATGTTTTTGGATCTGAGTTTGGTTATTCCAACCCTCAGCAGACCTGAAGCCACTGCCTCTTGGACAATCACCGAATCATCTCGGCTCTTGAGATCGTTGGGACAGCCTTCGGTGCTTCTCAGCAGATGAGCCAGTGCTTCAGGATCGGAAATCAGTCCCGACTCTGCCAGGTAATCCCGCACTGATTGGCCATCCCATTCTTCGTCTACTCGGTTCGCCATCAACGTCTGCTTGAACTCGCTTGCAAGCAGTTCCAGGAACTGCGGTCCTGCATCATCCGGCTCTGTGAGGAGCGCGCGATGCACGAGCGCTCCTGCATCTAGGGTCGAATTGAAGGTTGCAAGAACCTTCGGGGCTGACTCGCGCAGCACGTTTATGCCTCGGAACGCGAATCTCGGCATCAGGCCCTTGAACACGAGTTCAAGGTCATCACGGACCATCTGCGGAAGGTCGGAATACCTTCTGGCGGTTCGACTGTCCTCCCCTCCAGTGAGCGGTATGCCCGGTTTCCCGAAGACCAGCACAATCGCATCATCTCGCCTCAGCACGAAATCATGGATTTCTTCGAAGTCCGCATCATCTTTGAGGCGCGTGGCGACGTCCGTCAGGCTATGAGCGCCGGTGAATATGGCAACAACCACAAGACGGCCCTTGCTTTCCTCAGCGATGGCCTTGATCGCATTGACAGTTGCCGAGTGATCGCCGAACAACAGCCAGTCAAGTATCAGGAGATCGGCGATTTGAGCGCCGCGAAGCGCCAGGTTGACGAAATCAACGTGTTCTTCTAGTTCAAACACGCTGCAAACGATGTTCTCAGCAAGAAAGGCGCTTACCAAGCTCGATGGACGTACAGGTGTTTCGTCCTCATCTGGGGGAGGGGTGAGCTCCGAATCTGGCTCACTGGGCAAGTCCATCGCAATGTTGGAATCAAGAGCTTCGAGCTCCCTGAAATCAGACTCAACACGATCGTCGATCACCAGGGCTGTTCGAAAGTAGTCGCTGATGGCAGTCATGGCTTCTTCCGCTGTGGGCGGATAATGAACTCAGCACCATCAGAACACCGTCCCAGGCTTATGTTCCATCCCGCCCGTTCGAGAACCTGGCTGGCGATGGCAAGGCCCAGACCACTGCCGCCCGGCTTGGTGGTGAAGCCGAAATCGAATACGCGTTCCGCGATATCGTCGGCGATTCCTGGGCCACTGTCCTTGTAGACAAGCGCGTCTCCCTTTGTGCTTAATTCGATGCTGCGGGATGGGCGTGGCTCGCTCTGCTCTATCCAATACAGGCTGTTGTCGACGAGATTGATGAACACGGGATAGAAGGTCGAGGTGTAGCCCTCGAGGGCGAATGCTTGGAATTCCCGGCTCGGGCGGATCTCGACTCCGACATGACGCAGGCGCTCGTAGAACAGCTCACCGAGAAACCGCGAGATGTCACTTCCCTTTATGGCGGTCTTCTTGCGCCTCAGCCGCCGCTGCATGGGAGTCAGCATTGAAAGGTAGCTGTCGAGGTGGTCGAAGTCCCGTCTCAGGTCTTCGTAGAGGCCGACGAGCTGGGGATTCTTCTTGGCCCACGTTCCCACCCTTCTCACATCGCTTCGAATGCTGTTCACGGTGGCGCGGAATTCGTGGTCTACCACGGCCAGCGCCATTCCCAATTGGACGAGTTCTAGTTGCGCGTCTGCCTGGGCGCGGAGCTCGACGATCTCGGCGTCGGCTGCGGCCGCGAAATCGTCGGGAGTCGGCGCTTCAGCGGTGAACACAAGCCCGTTCGCCTGCACGAGATTGGAGACTCGGGCCAGCTTTCGGACTGTGTTCGCTGCCAGCGACTCCAGCGCTTGCTCGAAGTCAGCCTGCTCTTGGATCCATCCGCTGCTTTCCGACGTGTTCGGTGCCGCGAAGGCCGCCATCTCGGTGTCGAATTCCTGGCGAAGCCCGGCGAGCGTGTTCTGCACGGCCTCGCTCAAGCCAGTCAGGGCGAGGCTGGCCTCGTCATAGGCACCAGCAAACTCTTCCCGGGCCGCTGCGATTCGCTCCTCGACAAACGCTCGCCGCTCCTTTTCGTCTGCCTCCTGCGCAGCCAGCCGGGCCTCGACTGCAGCAGCCAGTGAGTCAACGGCGTCGAGTGCCGGTCGAACGTAGGAACTCTCCACATCGGATAGGCCTCGTTCTACGTGTCGCATGTCCTGGCGCATTGGGCCGGTCGGCGCGAAGCCTTCGGGCTCGTCGAACTCCAAAGGCTCAAGGAGTTCACGCAGGTCTCGCCTGGCCTCTGCAACGCTGATCGCCGCCGGCTGGAGGCGGTCAATGTCATCAAGGCGCTCGCTGAGATCCTGCACTATCTCCGACGCCTGTTCCTGAAAGTCCGTCTCATCGAGGAACTGAACTGCGGTCGAAAGTTGGGCTTGTAAGTGCCTTCGTCCCGCCGCGACCTGTTTGTCGCGCTGTTTGCGGAGGCTGTCCTCTCGCCTCAGCCGCTCTCGGCCCTTCTCATAGGCCTGATTCTGTGGAGCGTCGCCGCGAAAGAACCTGGCGGCCAACTCCACGAACAGGTTGACCAACAGCCGCTGGAAGTCAGTGTAGGCCCGGCCTCGGGTAAAGCCCTCTCGTCCTGCTTTTTCCTGCAAGTCGGGGTTCTGGTCGCTGGAAAGGCGAATGGCGCCGAACATGCGTCGATAGGAGAAGTAGTAATAGCCCGCGCCAAGGGATCGGCGCTCTTCTATCGCCAGGTAGTCGAAGTCGGGGCGCCCATAGGGCTGCACTCGGATTCCGTCCATGTACACGTACAGGCCCCCGAGCTTTCGCAGCTTCCGGCTCATCTCTGCGTACTCTTCGGGGTCGAGCCGGGACTCGCTCGCCAGCCCCTGCACGTAGCCCAGCTCGAATGAGAACGGCCCGCACCGCGGCTGCATAGAGTCGGGGCACTTGATCACGAAGTCTTCCAGGGTCTCGTCGTAAATCCGTATCGACCCGGTGAAATCCCCGTTGTCGTCGAACTGGCCGGCTATCTCGTGATCCGCATGGTTGAAATCCGCGGCATCGAAGAAGTCTTCAGACTCAAGCAGATTCTGGTCGTCGCCTCCGCCGCGATGATCCACAAAATTGATGGAGAAGTCGGGCTTCGCCGATTTTGGGAGCCAGGCATCGGTGAATCCTTGCAGTGTGTGATCGAGCAGCGGGGCTTCCTTGGGGTTGGGGTTCTCAATCTCCGCGGGAAGGACGTCGGAAACCGGCGCGATGATAAACTGTGTGCCCGAACCCTCGATCGGCACGAGGTCGGGGATGTCTTCGAACGGGTCGGACGGCATGGTGTCCAAGTCGGCGAGAATCTGATCCAGCCGGGACGACCACTGCGGCGTGCTGTCCAATGAGCGAAAGCTGGCCACCGCCTCCTCCAGCGGTGCCTTCAAACGGGCGATGTCTTCGCCGGTGAGCTCATCGGAGTCGAGCTCGGTCAAACCCACGGGAACATCGTCCAAGTCGATTCGCGGGAGTTCGAACATCTTCCAGCTCACCAGCGCGGCAATCGCTGGGTATCCCTTGCGCTTGGATACCACCAGCACCTGGCTGCCAAGAGCGCCGATGGCGAAACGGCCGATGCCCTTCTCGCCGAGTTGCACCCGCTCGCGCATCCCCCTTGGCTTCGGGACGGGGGTTCGGTCCAACTTCGACTCGGTTGCGATGGTCAGCCAAGCCTGCTCGAAGGTCTCGCGGTCCATCCCCACCCCGTCATCGCTCACAACCAGCAGATTGAGTGGGCGGAAGAAATCTGCGCTGGCTTTCGTGGCGTAGGCATCGTGAGAGTTCTTGAACAGCTCGCTCAGCGCGGTGGGAAGGTTTGCGATCTGCTGCCTTCCGAGCATGTCTACGGCCCGAGCCCTCGCCCGGAAACCGGTCACGCCGCCGACCTCGCTGCCTGCTCGATATCAGCGGCGACCTTCCCGCTCTGATCTTGGATGCTCATGCTGCCTATTCGGCGCATCTCGGCCACATGGTCCATGAGGTGGCGTCCGAAGTGCTCGGCCAGAAGAACCGGGACGGCGTTGCCGATCTGCTTGCCCTGGGAGGTGAGGCTGCCGGTGAATCGAAAGGAGTTCGGAAAGGTCTGGAGTCGGGCCGCTTCTCGCGCGCTGAGCGCCCGATCCTGGCTAGGGTGGCCGAAGCGCCCGTTGCTGTAGCTGAGGCACTTGGTGGTCAGCGTTGGCGCCGGGCTGTCCCACCTCAACCTGCCGTACACGTCGGTGTGGCCGTCGAAGCCTCCCTGGTGGCAGTCGGGCCAAAGACGGCGCGGCCAATCCCGGCGATCACCGCCCTCGGGCGTTGCCCGAATCCGCTTCAAGTTCAAGTCCGAGAGCATCATGGCCCTGTGGTTGCTGATCTCGGAATCCTCCTGCCCGGCTTCGATCGGGGGAAGAGAGCCGATCCAGTCTCGAATCGTCGAATGCGGCTCGCCGGTTTCGAGGCCATGGGTCGGAAGCGGCAGCTTGATGGGCCCGAGCCGGCTTGCCACCAGCACGAGACGGCGCCGCGTCTGCGGGATCCCGTAGTCGGCACTCGAGATGATGTCGACGGACACGTCGTGTGTTTTGGACACCTCGTCCACGAACTCGGCCAAGGGACCCCGCGAGGTGGACAGCCGCTGCATCCCTGGGACGTTCTCCACAAAGATCAGCTCTGGATTTGAGGCCTTCACGAACCGGAGAAACTCAAGCAGTAGGAACGACCGTTTGTCCAAGGCAGTCGGCCCGTGCCGGTGGCCTGAGAAAGGCTGACAAGGAGCGCACCCGGCAAAGAGCCTGATCGCCTCGCCGCGGGGCGGCAGCACCTCTTCTACCTCGTCAACCGAGAGGCTGAGGATGTCGCGCTCCAAAAACGTTGTCTCCGGGAAGTTCAGCCGATATGTCGCCGCCGCATCCGAATCCCAATCGATGGCAAGCACCGGTTCGATGCCAGCATCGGCAAACCCCCGAGTCGAACCGCCACATCCCGAGAAGAAGTCCGCCAGCACCACTCCTGCACTCATGTTCATGGCTTTGCCCTCAGCGCGCTCAGCATGGGGAGTCCCCTTTCCTCACAACAGAAAGCAACTCGCTGGTTGGGCCTAAGCACCACCAGAAAGGCGACCGACTAATGCGCACACCTGAACTCCATTCTGACCAGCCAGCGCATGGTTCAAACACCGCTACAACAACATCGACAGTAAACCAGAGACCCATGACATATTCCCATACTGGACCCCACTCGACCATCGCCACCAGCCGCTGTCGGTATCGGCAGCCGCCCGCAACCGGGCTTGGACCGGTCGGCATTGCGAGCAGTCCGCACGCACGCCAGCCGTAAACGCGCAACCCATGATCGACCGAGTAGTTGTAGTGAGTCAGCTGACATGGCAAATCACCTGTTATGCCTCTCAGCTTCTTGCCCATGTCGGCGCAACAAATCAGGTAAAGTTACGCGTTGAGTCATAACTCATCAGAATTCGTAACAAATCTGTCGTAGAGGGATCGGGGACTGCGGTGAGCCAGTTGGGGATGGCGCTGGCGCGTGCTCGCACGAGCGCCCACTACTCGCAAGGCGACGTGGGTGCCGCCCTAGGCATCAACCGGGCAATGGTGTCGTACTGGGAAGCCGGCACCAGAATCCCGAACGATCGACAGTTGGGCGCCATGGCCCGGCTCTACGGCATCGAACTGTTCGATCTCGTCGAGGGCCGTGAAGTCGGCCTGGCCGCCGAAGACTTGGTGAGCATGCTGTTGCGCGCCAATGACGATGTTGACCCTGGGGCCACTCCAGGCATCCGTGAGTTCGTCCAGTTCCTTGACCGCTTCGCCGAGCTGGCTCGAATCGTGGACAAACCCATCCGGGGCCTCTCCCAAAGCCCATTCGTATTTCGACAGAGGTTCTCGCAGAAGGACGACATTCGCCGCAAGGCGGAAGAGGTACGCAATTGCCTTCGGCTCGGCTCGGCACCGATATCCGACCTTGACCCCATTTGCGAGGCTCTCGGTATCGCCATCTACCGGGCGCGGCTGGGACCGGACCTCCAAATCTCACCTTCAGGGGCCTTTCTCAAGCACCCCGAGGTGGGGTTCGCGATCTTGGTCAACCTCGACATGACCCCAGGCCGGCGTCGGTTCACCGTCGCACACGAATTGGCGCATGCCCTGTTCCATAGTGACCAGACCAATCAGGTGCTGTCGCATGGTCGGGGCCCGCGCGAAGTTTTCGCCGACGCCTTCGCGGGTGAGTTCCTCATGCCGAGTGAGGGTGTTCGACGATTCGCGGAAGAGGTCGGCCTGCCGCCTCGCATCAAGGATCCGGTCGACATCGTCCACATCCAGCGGTATTTCAAAGTGTCGTGGCCCACAGCACTTGTCCGGCTACGCCAGATGAATGCAATTACGCAAGCCACTTATGCGGACCTCAGAGCCTCGGTTCGTCCGGTGTCGCTGGCGCGAGCGCTGGGTTACACAATCCATCCTGAGGAAGACGTCCAGGACCCCGAGCTGTGGCGAATCCGACGCTTCCCACGGTCGTTTCTGCGAATGCTGCGTCACGCAGTGGTAACAGAGATCATGTCGCCCCCTAGCGCCGCCGCCTTCGCTGGGTTGGCCCTACCTGACATTGTGCAAATCCTCGGCAACCCCATAGGTGACACCGAGCAAGAGTCACCGCATCTTAAAACTGAGTTCAACGAGTTCGAGGTCACCGGCGTCGTCTGAGGGTTCTCACATCATCGACACCTTGGTGCTGATGTAGTTCTTGCTCGTTCGCGCCGCCTAAGGAGGACACATTCCACACCAGGAAGCAACCCAGCTGCACGGCGAGATGCGTTCACTGGGATTTAGGACTCCGGCCAGCCGTTCTCCTGAACCCCACATGGACGGTGGAGGAATTCTGCTCGTTGGGCTTCGTTGTGACACGAGCTTCCAGCTACGGCAAGAATGGGGCGGTTCGTCGGAAGGATGGGTGTGGCGACAGACCTTGGTGAGCTTCAGAGCAAACTCTGGGAAACAGCGGACCAGCTGCGGGCCAATTCAGATCTGAAGTCTTCTGAATATGCATCGCCGGTGTTGGGGCTGATCTTTCTGAGGTATGCCGACCAGCGATTTGCCCGAGCGGCGGGCGAGGTAGGCAAAGGGAGCGCACGTCGGAAGATCGGACCTGAGCACTACCAGGCCAAGGGAGCAATGTACCTGCCGGAGGAGTCTCGGTTCGAGCGACTGCTCAACCAACCCGAAGGGCTCGACCTCGGCAGGACGATCAACAAAGCCATGGAAGCAGTCGAGGACCACAATCCAGACCTCCGCGGCGTGCTGCCGAAGGACTACTCCCGCATCCCCAATGACATTCTCGGCGAGCTTCTACGACTCTTGCAGTCCCTGCCGGAGGCGATCGAAGGCGACGGATTCGGGCTGATCTACGAATACTTCTTGGGCCAGTTCGCCCTGGAAGAGGGGCGGGGCGGCGGCGAGTTCTTCACGCCGACCTCGATCGTGCGCCTCATTGTGGAGATCCTCGAGCCATTTCACGGGAAGATCTACGACCCCGCCTGCGGCTCGGGCGGCATGTTCGTGCAATCAGCCCACTTCGTCGAGCGCCACCAGCACGACCCCAGCCGGGAACTCTCGATCTACGGGCAGGAGCGTGTGGGCGACACAGTCCGGCTCGCCAAGATGAACCTTGCCGTCCACGGGCTCGGCGGCGACATCCGGCAGGGCAACACATATTACGAAGATCTGCACGACTCGGTCGGCGAATTCGACTTCGTGATGGCCAACCCGCCGTTCAACGTCGACAAGGTCGACAAAACCAAGCTCGAAGACGACTCCCGGTTCCCCTTCGGCCTGCCCACGGCCGACAACGCCAACTACCTGTGGATCCAGACCTTCTACTCCACACTCAACAGAAACGGCCGGGCCGGGTTTGTCATGGCCAATTCCGCATCTGATGCTCGAGGTAGCGAACTTGAAATCCGTCGCAAGCTAATCGAGGACCGCAGCGTCGACGTAATTGTCGCCGTCGGCCCCAAGATGTTCTATACCGTCACCCTGCCCGTGACGCTGTGGTTCCTTGACCGCGGCAAGAAGTACACCGACCAAGCTGACCGAGTGCTCTTCATCGACGCCCGAGATATCTACAACCAGATCGACCGCGGCCACCGCGACTGGACACCCCAGCAAATCGAATTCCTTGCCAACATCGTCCGACTCTGGCGAGGCGAGGAGCCAGAATTCAACATCGGGAGCGAAGGCCTGCTCGATGAGAAGTTCGCCAACGGCTCGTATGTAGACGTGGCGGGCCTCTGTGCTGGCGCGACGGTGGATCAAATCGAGGAGCAGGGCTGGAGCCTGAATCCAGGTAGATACGTTGGTGCCCAGAATCGCTCCGTAGATGATTTTGAGTTCGTCACGCGCCTTGAGTCACTTGCCGAGGAATTCGAGACGCTATCTGTAGAGACAGATCGGCAAATAGACACAGTCCGCGATGTAATCCAACGTGCCGTATCATGAAGAGTGACGTTTGGACCTCAGTCCCTTTTGAAGAGTTAGTCGAGTTTCACGATCGTTATCGCATTCCCCTCAGCAAAATAGAGAGAGCTGATCGACAAGGGTCGGTGAACTCCACCGGTGGTCGCGACGGATCGGCCATGATGGCCGGTCAGGAATGTCAGCGACCGACCGGTGGAGGTGTCCAGTATGGCACGGCGTGTTTGCTCGGAGGAGCGCGTCTGGATTGAGGTTTTGTCCTCGGAGG
>JAJDTA010000052.1 GCA_022827405.1 Acidimicrobiia bacterium | reverse complement strand
TGGGTGATGTGCAGGTAGCCGACGCCGCCGGAGGTGGCCGGGCCGGGATCGTCACCGCCGAGCTTGATCACCTCGTCGCGGTAGAAGTCCCAGAACTCGGGCATGGTGGGAAGGAACCCATCGGCGATGCGGGCCGCCCGTCGGGCCGCCGGCTCGCCGCTGCCGCCCAGCCAGATGGCCGGCCGGGGGTTCTGATACGGGGTGGGGGTCACCCGCACGGTGCGGCCCCGGAACTCGAACGGCTCGCCGGTCCACGCCGCCTTGAGGGTCTCCACCATCTCCACGGTGAGGCGCACCCGGTCGCCGGTGGTGTGGCCGAACATCTCGAACTCGGAGGGCACATAGCCCCCGGCCACCGTCACGCTGATGCGGCCCTTGCTGATCCGATCGAGCACGGCCAGGTCTTCGGCGATCCGCAGCGGGTCGTGCATCGGCGCGATGAGCGCGGCCAGCATGATGTGGATGTTCTCGGTGCGGGCGGCGATGGCCGAGGCCAGCGCCACCAGTGAGGGCAGGTAGCCGTCGTCAGAGCCGTGGTGCTCCGACAGCGTGACCGACACGAAGCCCAAGTCTTCGGCCCACACCGCCTGTTCGATGGCGGCGTGGTACAGCTCCTCCACCGGCACCGGGCAGATGTCCGGGCAGCGGAAGTCGTAGCGAATGTTGAGCAGGGCCATGGTCGCCTCCTGTCTTCGACTAGCTCTTCTTGAACTCCGGGATCACGTATTTGCCCATAAGCTCGATGGAGGTCATCACATCCTCGTGGGCCATCTTGTACGGGTTGAACAGGCAGAACAGAAGGTCGCAGCCCACCGCCTCGTAGCGCTTGGCGATCTCCACGCAGCGGTCGGGGTCGCCGATCACCGCGGCGCCCGACTCCCAGATGTAGTCCATGGTGATCTGGCCCAGAAGGCCCTCGTCGCGGCTCTTGGCCGCATCGCCGGTGTACTCGTAGGTGCCCAGCTCGGCCACCTCCAGGTCGGCCAGGTAGTCGGCCACCGAGGCGATGAGCCCGCCCCCGTAGCCCGGATACCACACGAACGACTCCTCGGCGGCGGCCCGGGCCTTCTCGTTGGTCTCGTTGCAGTGCACCATGGTGAAGGTGGCGGCCCGCTCGTTGCGGAACGCCCCCACCGGCTGGTCGCAGTCGGCGTGGCCCTTGCGGAAGGCCTCGAGCCGCTCGGCCAGGTCTTCGGGCGGCTGGCCCACGGTGAACGAGCACAGTCCGATGCCCCGCTTGCCGATCTCGTAGTGGCCGGGCACCGAGCTGGTGGCCCCCCAGATGGGCGGGTGGGGATCCTGGCGGGGCTTGGGCAGCACCCGGCGCTTGGGCATCGACCAGTAGTCGCCCTCGAACTCGTACTCGTCGTTGGTCCAGCAGCCCACGATGTGGCGAAGCGCCTCGTCCCACTGGGCCCGGGTCTCGTTGGGGTGGATATTGAAGCCCTCGAGCTCGGCCCGGGTGGACGAGCGGCCGGTGCCGAACTCCACCCGCCCGTTGCTGATGAGGTCGAGCACCGCCACCGACTCCGCCGTGCGCACCGGGTGGTTGTAGGGCTTGGGCAGAAGCCGCACGCCGTAGCCGATCCGCAGGTTCTCGGTGAGCGCCGCGATGTGGCCGTACAGCACCTCGGGGTTGGAGCAGTGGGAGTACTCCTCCAAGAAGTGGTGCTCCACCGTCCAAAACGAGTGGAAGCCCATCTTGTCGCCCAGAACGGCTTGTTCGATGGTGTTCTGGTAGGCGTTGTACTCACTCTCACGAGTCCAGGGCCGGGCCACCGGAATCTCGTAGAACATCGCAAACTCCATGCCAATCCCCTTGTGTGTGCGGCGCAGTTCCGGGGCCGATGGTAAACGGCGCGACCCCAAGCAGGCGCATTGGGCTCGGTTAGTGTGCGGGCCATGGCACTAGATCCGGCCGCCAAGGCCGTCATGGACATGATGGAAGAAAACGGCGTGAGCTTTGCGGGCATCGCCTCGATGACCGCGGTGGAGCTGCGCAACCGCATGCAGCTCGGCGACATGCCGGTGGAGGATGTGGCCCGCACCGAAGACCGGGTGATCGCTGGCCCCGACGGCACCGAGCTGCCCATCCGCATCTACTGGGCCGAGGTCACAAATGAGGCCCGTCCGGTGGTGGTGTCCTTCCACGGCGGGGGCTGGGTGATCGGCGGCGTCGACAGCCACGACGGCCAGGTGCGCGAGATGGTGAACCGCACCGGCATGGTGTTCGTGTCGGTGGACTACCGCCTCGCCCCTGAGGCCAAGTTCCCGGCGGCCGCCGAAGACTGCTACGCCGCCACCCAGTGGGTGGCTGAGAACGCGCCCGACATCGGCGCCGATGCTGCCCGGCTGGGGGTGGCCGGCGACAGCGCCGGGGGCAACCTGGCCGCGGTGGTGGCCCAGATGGCCCGCGATCGGGGCGGGCCCGCCATTGCGCACCAACTGCTCATCTATCCGTGTTGCGACATGGACTCCAACGCCTGGCCGTCGCAGACCGAGAACGGCTTTGACTACTTCTTGACCAAGGAGTCGATGGACTGGTTCTACGACCAGTACGCCGATGTGGCCGACCGCAACCACCCCTATGCCTCGCCCATCAAGGCCGACAGCCTCAGCGGTTTGCCCCCGGCGTGTGTGATCACCGCCGAGTACGACCCTTTGCGCGACGAGGGCGAGGCCTACGGGGCTGCGCTCCAGGAGGCCGGGGTGGCCTGTGAGGTGCACCGCTACGACGGCATGTTCCACGGTTTCTTCGGCATGACCCTGGCCATC
>JAJDTA010000078.1 GCA_022827405.1 Acidimicrobiia bacterium | reverse complement strand
ACATTCCAAGCTGCGCTATGGCTGACCTGATCTTGAAGACCGAGACCTCGCGTGAACTGGGGACCCGACCGTCCCGCCGCCTGCGGCGTGAAGGGCAAGTACCCGGCGTGGTCTATGGACTCGGCGGGGCTTCGGTTCCCGTCGCGGTGGACGCCCGCGAGCTGCGGTCGGCGCTGACCACCGATGCCGGCCTCAACGCCTTGCTGACATTGGAAGTGGACGGCGACCGCCAACTCGGCCTGGTCAAGGACTTGCAGCACCACCCGGTGCGCAACGAGGTCATCCATGTGGACTTCATCCGGGTGGACGCCGATGTCGAGGTCGAGGTTGACGTGCGGATGGTGCTGGTGGGCGAAGCCCCTGAGGTGACCAATGAGGGCGGTGTGGTGGACCAAGCCGCGTTCAGCATCCGGGTGCTATCCAAGCCCGAGGCCATTCCCAATGAGCTGTCGGTCGACATCAGCGAGATGACGATGGGCGACACGCTGAGAGCCGGCGACATTGATCTGCCCGACGGTGTCCAGTTGGCTGGCGACTTTGAGGAGCTGGTGGCCAGCACCTCCACGGCGGTAATGGAAATCGAAGAGCCGGACGTCGATGAAGAGGCCGAAATCGAGCTGGATGAAGACGGTCAGCCGATTGTCTCCGAAGGCG
Source organism: Acidimicrobiia bacterium (assembly GCA_022827405.1). Lineage (GTDB taxonomy): Bacteria > Actinomycetota > Acidimicrobiia > Acidimicrobiales > Bin134 > Poriferisocius. Next base: position 10,995 of record JAJDTA010000078.1, on the reverse strand, counting down.
CCGAAGAAGCCGCCGCCGACGCCTCCTCCGAAGAATCCGCCGAGTAAGTCTCGGCGCCTGTCGCCGTGCCCTCTCGCTGGCGATCCCGCAAGAAGCACACCGACACCCCTGCCGACCTCGTGGTGGTGGGGTTGGGCAACCCCGGCGACAAGTTCGTCGGATCCCGCCACAATGTGGGTGTCGAAGTTGTGGAGCTGCTGGCCAGCCGCCACGGTCAGGTGCTGGGCAAGAGCCGGGAAGCGGCGCTGGTCGCGGAGGTCCGAGTTGGTGGCCGCCGGGTGGTGCTGGCTTTCCCTCAGACGTTCATGAACAAGTCCGGCGAGGCTGTCCGGGCGCTGGTGCGCCGCTGGAGCATCGCCGATCATCTGGACCGTCTGGTGATAATCCACGACGAGATTGATCTGCCCCCGGGCAGGATCAAGGTGAAGCACGGCGGGGGTTTGGCCGGCCACTACGGCCTGTCATCCATCAAGTCGCACCTTCGCACCGCCGACTTCGCTCGTATTCGCATCGGGGTGGGCAAGCCTCCCGATCCCCGAGCCGGAGCCGACTACGTGCTGAAGCGGCCGGGTCGGGCTGACCGCGACTTGCTGGACGACGCGGTGGAGCGGGCAGCCGACGCCGCGCTGGCCCTACTGGACGACCCTGTGGATGCCGTGATGAACAGGTTCAACTGATGGCCACAACTGCGGCCTCTGTTGCTGAGTCGGGGTTGGTCGGCCTCGGTCGGCTGCTGGAAGCGGAGCCTGCGGTGGTGGGTGTGCTCGGCCGCCGCGACGCCTCCCTGGCGGTGGCCGAGTCGGGCCAGGCTGCGGTGCTGGCCGCCATCTCCGAGCTGAACGGGCGCCGACCGATGGTGGTGGCCACCCCCACCACTGCGGACGCCGAACGCCTGGCCAGCGATCTTTCGGCGATGCTCGAGGGGGGTGCCGCCCTGTTCCCGGCGTGGGAGACCCTGCCGTTTGAGCGGGTCAGCCCCGGTGTGGAGACAATGGGGCGCCGCTGCCAAGCCATCTGGCAGCTCGGCGAACCACAGAGCTGCCCTCCGGTGCTGGTAGCCCCGGTGCGGGCCTTGCTTCAGCGCCTGGTTCCCGATTCCGACGGCGCGGCCCCGGTGACGGTGGCCCAGGGCGACCGCATCGACCTGGGCGTGCTGGCCGCCGAGTTGGCCGCCCGGGGCTATCGCCGCGATGTGCAGGTGGAGCACCGGGGGGTGTTCGCGGTGCGGGGCTCCATCGTGGACGTGTTCCCGTCCACGGCCGACAGCCCGGTCCGCATCGACCTGTGGGGCGACGAAGTGGACCGGCTTACCGAGTTCTCAGTGGCCGACCAGCGCTCCACCGACCCGGTGGACGAAGTTGTCGTCTTCCCGGCCCGGGAAGTGCGGCCCACCTCCGCCGTTAGGGCGGCCGCGGAACGGCTGATCGCCTCGCGCCCCTGGGGTCGGGAGCAGTGGGAGCGGCTGGTCGAGGGCCAGTTTTTCGACGGGATGGAGTCGTGGCTGCCGTGGTTGGGTGGCGACGACCAGATCATCACCGACCGCCTCGGCCCCGACGCCCTGGTGGTGCTGTTAGAGCCGGGTCGGCTGCGGGACCGGGCGGCCGACATCGCCGCTGAGGAGGCCGACCTGGCCGGTGTATTGGCCCAGACCTGGGGAGCGGCTGGCGAGGAATTCCCCCGCCTGCACGTCGACTACGACCGGCTGCTGGCTGCTTGTCCGTCGCCAGCGTGGACCATGACCGCAGTGCCCGCCGGGCCGTCGATACCGTCGGTAGCCGTGGGGGGCTGGGCCTCGGCCATCGGCGATCCGGCCGCCCCAGTACGCCAGGTCTCCCGGCTGTTGGCCGAGGGGTACGAGGTGCGGGTGGCCGCCGATGGGGTGGGGTCGGCCGGCCGCGCCGCCGCTTTGCTGCGCGAGCACGGGGTAGACCTCCCGGTCCTCTCCGGGGCCGGTGGAGCGGGATCGTCGGGTTTCGGGGGCGCAGCCCACGGCGGCAGCGGTGTGGTGGTGGCCCCCATTCAGCGGGGATTCGTGCTGCCCGAGTGCCGCTTCGCCGTTTTGGGCGAGGCCGACCTGACCGGCCGCCGCCGGGCCCACCGGCGCAGCCGCCCCCGTCAATCGGCGGCCCGGGAACTGGACGATCTGGCCGCGGGCGACCATGTCGTCCACCGCCACCACGGCGTGGGCCGCTACTGCGGCATGGTCACCCGGTCCATCGGCGGGGTCAGCCGCGACTACCTGCTGGTGGAGTACCGGGGTGGCGACAAGCTGTATGTGCCCACCGACCAGGTCGACGCCGTGCGCCGCTACTCGGGGGGCGAGACCCCCACGCTCAGCAAAATGGGCGGGGCCGACTGGCAGCGGACCAAGAGCGGGGTGCGCTCCGCGGTCAGCGAGATCGCCAAGGAACTGGTGGTGCTCTATCAGCGCCGGATCACCACGCCCGGTCGGGCCTTTTCCGGCGACACTCCGTGGCAGGCGGAGATGGAGTCGGCCTTCGGCTACCAGCTCACCCCCGATCAGCACAAGGCCATCGTCGAGGTCAAGGCCGATATGGAGCAGCCGGTGCCCATGGACCGCCTGATCTGCGGCGATGTGGGATTCGGCAAAACCGAAGTGGCCATTCGAGCGGTTTTCAAGGCCATCCAAGACGGGGCCCAGGCCGCGGTGCTGGTGCCCACCACCCTGCTAGCCCAGCAGCACTACCAGACGTTCAGCGAGCGGTTCGCCGGCTATCCCATCCGGGTGGAGGTGCTTAGCCGGTTCTTGTCTCCCCGCCAGGCCCGCCAGGTGGTGGCCGGGCTGGCCGACGGCTCGGTGGACGTGGTGATCGGCACCCATCGTCTGCTGTCCGATGACATCTCTTTTCGGAATCTGGGGCTTTTGGTGGTGGATGAGGAGCAGCGCTTCGGCGTCACCCACAAGGAGGCCATCAAGTCGATCCGGGCCGATGTGGATGTGGTGACCCTCACCGCCACCCCCATTCCCCGGACGCTGGAGATGAGCCTCACCGGCGTCCGCGACCTAACTCTGTTGCACACGCCCCCCGCCGACCGCCAGCCCATCTTGACATACGTGGGTTCCTACGACGAACGCCCGGTGGCCGAGGCCATCCGCCGGGAGCTCCTGCGGGAGGGCCAGGTGTTCTTCGTCCACAATCGGGTGGCCGACATCGACCACGTGGCCGCCGACCTGCGGGAGCTGGTGCCCGAGGCCCGCATTGCGGTGGCCCACGGGCAGATGGACGAGGGCACCCTGGAGCAGGTGGTGATCGACTTCTGGGAGCATGCCTACGACGTGTTGGTGTGTACCACCATCATCGAGTCGGGCATCGACATGCCCACGGTGAACACGCTGGTAGTGGACCGGGCCGACCTCTTGGGGCTGGGTCAGCTCCACCAGTTGAGGGGCCGGGTGGGCCGGGCCGGGGCGCGGGCCTACGCCTATCTGTTCGCTCCCGAGGGGCGGGTGCTCTCCGAGGAGGCCTATGAGCGGCTCAAGACCATCGGTGAGGCCACCGAGCTGGGGTCGGGATTCAAGATCGCCATGCGCGACCTGGAGATCCGGGGCGCGGGCAACATGTTGGGCACCGGCCAGTCGGGCCACATCGCCGCGGTGGGCTACGACCTCTACTGCCAACTGGTAACCGAGGCGGTGGCCGAGCTGAAGGGCGAGACACCGCCCGAGCCGGTGGAGATCAGCATCGATTTGCCCGTGGCGGCGGCCATTCCCGCCGACTACATGCCTAAAGAGGAGTTGCGGCTGGAGGCCTACCGGCGGGTGGCCGCAGCCCTGCTCCCCGACGAGGTGGACGACGTGGCCGCCGAGTGGGCCGACCGCTACGGCCCGGTTCCCGAGGTGGCCCAGACGCTGCTGGATGCGGCTCGGCTGCGGTGTGAGTGCCTGCGCACCGGGGTTCGGGAGGTCACGGTGGCCAAAGGACCCGGTTTCGGCGGTCCCAAGTGGGTGGCCCGGCTGAGCCCGGTGGAGCTCCGGGCCAGTAGGCGGGTCCGTCTGGAGCGCCTCTACCCCAAAGCCACCTATCAGGAGACCGCCGGGCTGCTGGTGTTGCCCATTGGGTCGGCCGCTGCTGCCTGCGAGACCCTCATCGCCGCCCTGCGCGACTTGGTGCCCGAGGAGCAGCTCGCACCGGTGGCGGCATCGTGAGGATCGTGACTGGCCGGGTGGGACAGCGGGCAGCATCGTGATAGGCAGGTCGCTATGGCCAAGGTGATCGTTGCCGGGCTCGGCCCGGCCGGACCCGAGCTCATTACCGGGGCGGTGCGAGAGGCTATCGAGCGCGCCAGTCGCCGCTTTGTCCGCACCCGCCGTCACCCCGCGGCGGTGGCGGTGGAGCCGGCGGAGTCGTTCGACGACCTCTACGACCAGGCCTCGTCGTTCGAAGAGGTGTACCGGGCCATCGTGGACCGATTGGTGGCTGAGGCCCGGGCCGGCGTCGGCGATGTGCTGTACGCCGTGCCCGGCTCGCCCATGGTGGCCGAGCGCACCGTGGAGCTGTTGCGGGCCGTTCCCGGCTTGGAGTTGGAGGTGCTGGTCGGGCTGTCGTTTGCCGATCTGGCCTGGGACCGCGTGGGCGTCGATCCCCTGGCCGCCGGGGTGCGGTTGGTGGACGGGCGCCGTTTTGCCGTGGAGGCCGCCGGAGAGCGGGGGCCGCTGCTGGTGGCCCAGTGCGACGCCGTCCACGTGCTGAGCGACATCAAGCTGGCCGCGCTGGACGTTGTCGACCGCTCAATTGCTGGTGGTGGAGACGAGAAGGTGGTTGTCTTGCAGCGCTTGGGCCTGCCCGATGAGCGGGTGTTCGAAGTGGCCTGGTCCGACTTGGATCACGCAGTGGCCCCCGATCACCTCACGTCGCTGTACGTGGCCGAGATGGGCGCGCCCATCTCTCGGGAAGTGGCCCAGTTCGCCGACTTGGCTGGCGAGTTGCGCCGCCGCTGTCCCTGGGATCGAGAGCAAACCCACCAGTCACTGCGAGGCCATCTGCTGGAGGAGACCTACGAGGTGCTGGAGGCGCTCGACGCGGTGGACCCCGACACCCCGTCGGGCTATGAGGAACTGGAAGAGGAGCTGGGCGATCTGCTCTATCAGATCGTGTTCCACTCGGTGCTGGCCGCCGAAGCGGGCCAGTTCACGCTGGCCGACGTGGCCCGGGGCATCCACGACAAGCTCAAGTCCCGCCATCCCCATGTGTTCGGTCCCTCGGATTCGGATCTGGTTGAGGTGGACGATGCCGACGAAGTGTTGGTCAACTGGGAGGCCATCAAGCGGGAGCAAAAGGGGCGCTCCTCGGTGATGGACGGCATCCCGCCGGGGTTGCCCGCGCTGTTGTTCGCCGACAAGGTGATCCACAAGGCCCGCTCGGTGGGCGTGGTGCCCGAAGTGGACACCGCCACGGTGGCGGGCCGTCTCTACGAGGCCGTTCTGGCGGCCCAGGCATCGGGTATGGACGCCGAATCTGAGCTTCGAGCGTTTGCCAATGCCGTGGGCGAGCAAATTCGCGCCCGTGAAATTTCTTCTCTGTAATTTACTGTTAATCCTGGTCAAGTCTCGTTTCATCGTCTATTTTTGTAACTCCAGCCACATCAGCAACAAACAATGGGCTAGGGAATCCTTGAAAGACCTGGATTTTGAGCGCGATCACACGGATAGTCGGCCGAGAGGTCCTAGATTCAAGGGGTAACCCTACCGTTGAGGTTGAGCTTTCCCTCGGTTCGGGTGCATCCGGCCGGGCCATCGTTCCCTCGGGGGCATCCACCGGTCGCTATGAAGCAGTAGAACGGCGCGACGGCGGTGATCGGTATCTGGGCCGGGGGGTGGCCGGGGCGGTGGCCTCGATCAACGGCGAGATCGCCGATGCCGTCGTTGGAATTGACGCCGCCGACCAGCGGGGGCTCGATCAGGCGCTCATCGACTTGGACGGCACCGACGGGCTCAGCCGGCTGGGGGCCAATGCGGTGCTCGGCGTATCGCTGGCGGCGGCCCACGCGGCGGCTGCCCACAGCGGCCTGTCGCTCTACCGCTACATAGGCGGGGCCAACGCCCACGTGCTGCCCATGCCCATGTTGAACGTGCTCAACGGGGGAGCCCACGCCGCCAACAACATCGACCTTCAAGAGTTCATGGTGGTGCCAGTGGGAGCGGCTTCGTTCCGCGAGGCCTTGCAATGGGGAACCGAGACCTACCACCACCTGCGCCGCCTGCTGGTGGAGCAGGGACTGGCGGTCGGCATCGGCGACGAGGGCGGCTTTGCCCCTGATTTGGACTCCAACGAGGCCGCAGTAGCGGTGCTGGTGGATGCCGTCGAGGCTGCGGGGCTGGTCCCGGGCGAAGACATGGCCCTGGCCCTCGATGTGGCCTCCACCGAGTTCTTCGCCGACGGCGAGTACCGCCTGGCCGGAGAGGATCGATCGCTTGACTCCGCCGGGATGGCCGCTTATCTGGCCGAGTTGTGCGACGCCTATCCCATTGTGTCTATCGAAGACGGGATGGCCGAGGACGACTGGGACGGCTGGGGGCTGCTGACCAAGGCCCTCGGCGGGCGGGTGCAGTTGGTGGGCGACGACTTGTTCGTCACCAACACCGAGCGGCTGGGCCGGGGCATCGAGCTTGGAGTGGCCAACTCCATTCTGGTGAAGGTCAACCAGGTGGGCACGCTCACCCAGACCTTGGAGGCGGTCGAGCTGGCCACTGCCTCGGGTTATACCTCGGTGATGTCTCACCGCTCGGGCGAGACCGAGGATGCCACCATCGCCGATTTGGCCGTGGCCACCAACTGCGGCCAGATCAAGACGGGCGCCCCGGCTCGCAGCGACCGGGTGGCCAAGTACAACCAGCTCCTGCGTATTGAAGAGGAGTTGGGTGAGGCCGCCGCCTACTGGGGTGGGGCAGCTCTGGCGGTATCGGGGGGAGTTGATCTGTGATCACGCTGCGCCGCTCCGTCATCCCGCTGGTGCTGGTGCTGATCGCGTTGGCGGTGCTGTTCTACGCCGTTCTGCCCACCCGGACCTACATGGACCAGAGGTCGGCCACCTCTGACGCCCGGGCGGAGCTGGCTGCCCTCGTGGATGAGAACGATGCCCTCCGCACCCGGCTTAAGGCGCTGTCGCAGCCGGAGGAGGTCGAGCGTCTGGCCCGATCGGAGTACAACCTGGTCTATCCGGGCGAGGAGGCCTACGCCATCTTGCCGCTGGCCCCTCAGCCGGTGGAGATACCCGACCTCTGGCCGCTCAATGCTCTGGTGACTTCCCTGGCTGGATAGCGGGATAGCGTCGGGACATGACCAGTTCTGACAATTCTCCAGTCCCGCATTATCCCGATCTGCTCCGCCTCGACGGCAAGGGCTTTGTGGTGGTCGGCGCGGGCCAGGGGATGGGGCGCCAGACCAGCCATGCGCTGGTGCAGTGCGGTGCCCGGGTGGTGTGCGTAGACATCGACCCGGATCGGGCCGCGGATATCGCCGAGGAAGTGGGCGGGACCCCGTGGTCGGGTGATGCCACCGCACGGGCCGACGTGGAGCGCCTGCTGGACGCCTCGGTGGCCGCGCTGGGCCAGGTTTACGGGCTGGTGGACATCATCGGCATGGCCGAGTGGGGCTTCATCGTGGACATGGACGACGGTGTGTGGGATCGCCAGATGGCCATCAACCTGCGCCATGCCTATCTGCTGGGCCAGGTGTTCGGCAGCCACATGGTGGCCAACGGGGAGGGGTCGATGGTGTTCATCGCCTCGGCATCGGGTATGGACGGTGCCCCCAACCACGCCGCCTACGGGGCGGCCAAGGCCGGGCTCATGGCCTGGGTGAAGTCGATGGCGGTGGAGATGGGCCCCCACGGGGTCCGGGCCAACGCGGTGGCGCCGGGGGCCATCGCCACCCCCCGGATCATGGACATGCTGAGCGACGCCCAGAAGGCCCACTCCAGCGGCAACGCCCCCATCGGCCGCATGGGCCTTCCCGCTGACATCGCCGGGGCCGCGCTGTTCTTGTCGTCGCCGCTGGCCAGCTACGTGAGCGGCCGGACGCTACTGGTGGACGGCGGGGTGGGCGCCAAGTTCCCCTACAGCTCATTGAGTGTTCTGGATGATTGACTAAGGGGTCATGCCGGAGCGGTCGCACTACGACGTTCTGGGTGTATCCCCCGGCGCCAAGCCCGACGCCATCCGCCGCGCTTATTTGCGCCAGGCCCGCCGTTGGCATCCCGACCGGCCGTCGGGCGATACCGAGCGGATGCGGGCGGTCAACGAGGCGTGGCAAGTGCTCGGCGATCTCCGGTCTCGCGCCGCCTACGACCGGACGCTGGCCCGCAGCGCTCCTGGTCCAACCGGCGGCGCTCGTACGGCTGGCGCATCCCCGCCGGTTGGCAGACCCCGTCCCGCTGAGCCCCCACCCGATCCGCCGGCTGCATCCCCGCCGCCCCTTGAGCTAGTCGGCTTCCGCTGGCGGTGGATCGGCCTGGCGGCCACTGTCGTGGTGGCCGTGGCGGTGGTGCTGATCTTGGTGGCCACTTCGGCCATAGATGACTCCGACCCCGACAGCCCGATCACAGCATCGGCTCCGGTATCCCAGTCGCGCCCCGAGCCCGGCGACTGCTTCTTGATCGGCACCACCACCCTCATCTCGGTGGCCTGCGAGCAGCCCCACGACGGCCTTCTGGTTTCCTGGGTGCCTCTAGGTGCACCCTGTCCTCCCGACACCGAACTCCACTGGGTGCGTTCTGCCCAAGAGGCCGTCTGTTACCACCCTCCGTCCGGTTGACCTACTCTTTTCGGACTAACTGACATTCAGCAGCAATCGAGGAGAGCCGGATATGCGGCATGGGTACAAGGTCTTTGACGCCGACGGGCACGTGGTGGAGCCCAAGAACCTGTGGGAGCGGTTCTTGGACCAGAAGTTCCAGCACCGGGTGGGTTGGAAGGAAGTGCCTGGCCGGGAGACCTTCCGCCCGGCCACGGTGGACGGGCGTTACACCCAGAGCCGGGTCACCATTTACGGCGACTTCATGGAGGCCGTGAACTGGACCTACGACAACATGCGGGAGAAGTACGGCCAGGCCGTGGTGGACAACGGCTTCCCCGGCGACGCGGTGGCCCAGGCCATGCCGCTCGACGGCATGGACTTCATGGTGATCTACGGCCCGGGCTACGACCTTTGGTCCGACGGCATGGACCCGGAGCTCCAGGCCGCCATGTGCCGGGCCTACAACCGCTGGGGTCAGGAGATGCGGGAGACCTCCGGCGGACGGGTCATCACCTCGGGGCCGGTGGTGATGAACGACGTACACCGTGCGGTGGAGGAGATCCAGTACGCCTACGACCATCTGGGCACCCGGTGCTTCTTCGCCCGGCCCAACATGTTCAACCGGCGGATGCTGGGCGACCCCTACTACGACCCCATGTACGAGCTGCTCCAAGACCTGGACTGCGCCTTCGCCACCCACGACTTCATGGGCCACAACGGCTCTTCGGCCGGCGCCGACCGGTTTGAGACCTTCACCGAGTGGCACACCGTCTGCCATCCCCACGAGGCCCAGATGGCCATGCTGTCGATGATCTGCAACGGCGTCTTCGAGCGGTTCCCCCGGCTGCGGGTGGCCTACATGGAGGCCAACTGCGCCTGGCTGCCGTGGTGGCTGTGGCGCATGGAGGAGCACATCGAGCTGTCGGGCGACTATGAGAAGCCGGGGCTCACCAAGTCGCCCCAGGAGTACTTCCGGGACAACTGCTTCATCTCCGTGGAGCCCGACGAGTACCTCGTGTATCACGTGATCGAAGAGTTGGGTGACGACAAGATCGTGTGGGAGAGCGATTACCCCCACCCCGACTCAAAGTACCCGGAGGCGGTGCAGGCGTTTCTCGACCTGCCCAAGATCTCAGATGAGTCCAAGCGCAAGATCCTGTGGGACAACGCCATCGACCTCTACCGATTCCCCGACGGCTACCTGCCCGACGAGTTCATCGAGGCCACCACCTACGAATACGACCCTTCGACCTACGTGCCGAAAGTACCTGCGGGGGTGGCGTGAGTCATGGCATCCACCGTTGATGTACCTGCGGGAGTGGGCTGAGCAGTGGCCTCTCCCCACGAGGTTCCCGGCGTGGAGCCCATCTTCCGCCATCTCGATGACGACGACCTGAAGACCCAGCAGGTCCGCACCCAGATGCACCCCGACGGGCAGAAGTCGGTGTGGGAGAAGTGGTTCACCTTCGGCAGCCACGGCAAGCAGTACCTGTCGATGTGGGCCCGCTGGGACCCCGGCATGATCGTGCACCGCCACGGCCACCACTCCCCCCAAGTGATGTACGTGCTGAGCGGCGATCTCATGTGCGGCGACGTCCACTGCCCCACCGGCACCCACATCGAGCTTCCCCACGGCGCCGCGTTGGGCCCCCTCATCGCAGGCCCCGACGGCGTAGAGCTCTTCGAGGTCATGATGGGCGACGCCGCCTCCTGGGCCGCCGACCCCGAAGGCTTCGAAGCCCTCCTAGCCAGCAGAGACATCACCAAACTCCCCGACCCCCCCATAGACCTCCCCGAAGACTTCGAAGACCGCCGCCACCAGTAGGCCACGGCTGGCGGCGTTCGGCCCGAGGAGGGGTTGGGTTAGTTGTACTTGTAGACGCGGGCGGCGTTGGCGTAGAGGACTTTTTCTTTGTCGGGGTCGGTCATGTTTTGGACGAGCTCGGCGATGATCTTTTGGCTGTCGGGCCACAGGGTCACCGAGTGGGGGTAGTCGGATGACCACATGGACATGTTCACCAGGGTTTGGTTGCCGGCGGCCATCTGCATGTGGCCGTTGTGGTCGTCGAGGCCGGTGACGAACACGTTGGTGCCCAGATAGCTGCTGGGCTCGCGCTCCATGGGCGAGTCGGACCAGGCCGACTGGGTGTGGTACTCGTCGTCCATGGTCTGGTACCAGAACGGCACCCAGCCGTAGTTCACCTCGGCGGCCACCACCTTGAGGTTGGGATGGCGGTCG
>JAJDTA010000219.1 GCA_022827405.1 Acidimicrobiia bacterium | reverse complement strand
TGTTCACCGAGGAGCCCGAGGGCGTCGACCCCCGTTTCTTGTTTGCCATCTACCCGGTGGAGAAGGCCCAGATCACCGGCAACTGGGACGTGATGGGCCTCCAGGCTACCGCCAGCTACGACTACACCCTCGAAGACGTGTACGTACCGGCCACCTCCACCTTCGACATGTTCGACATCACCGTGTACCGGGGTGGCCCCCTCTACAAGCTGGGGGTGATGCCGCTCACCGCCGCCGGCCACGCCGGATTCGCCATCGGAGTGGTGCAGCGAGGCCTCGACGAGTTGCACTCGGTGGCCCGCTCCAAGCACCGCATGGGCGATGCAACGCCATTGGCCCAAAACGACCGCTTCGTCCATGAGATCGGGGAGCTGGAGTCCCGCTTCAGGGCGGCCCGCGGCTGGCTCCACGACACCTTTGCCACCGCCGAGCGCAATGTGGTGGAGACCGGCGTGGTCGATCCGATGGACGTGATCCTCACCCGCCAGGCCACCGTGTTCGTCACCCAGGAGGGGGCCGACATCCTGCGCCGGGCTTACCTTCTGGCTGGCACCGACGCTCTCCGCTCCGGCGGCCTCCAGCGGGCCTTCCGAGACATCCACGCCGGCACCCAACACGTCTTCGCCGGCACCGGCCCCGCCCTAGAACTCGGCCGCGCCCTCCTCGACGCCGCCCCCGACAACCCCCTCGACGCCTAAAGGACTGAACTCCCATGAGCACGGATCTGTTTGAGCGGTTCAAGGTTATTGATGTGGACACGCATCTCACCGAGCCGCCTGATGTGTGGACGGCGAGGATGCCGGCCAGTTTGCACGACAAGGTGCCCCATATTGAGCGGGTGGACGGCCGGGACACTTGGATGGTGAATGGGGAGTCGCTGGGTTCGCCCGGCTACTACTCCATGGCCGGGTTCGACGGGCTGATGCCATTGAAGATCCCGGAGACCTACGACGAGATTGCGCCGTCGATGTACGACGCCGGGGCCCGTTTGGAGTTCATGGACAGCCAGGGCATCTGGGCTCAGATTCTGTATCCCAACGTGGGCGGGTTCGGCAACGGCTATTTCCTGCGCCTCGGCGACCGGGAGGTGGTGGCCCAGTGCGTGGCCGCCTACAACGACTTCCTCTGCGACTGGACTTCGGCCGCCCCCGATCGGCTCATTCCCATCACCGCGGTGCCGTTCTGGGACATCGAACTGTCGCTGGCCGAGATCGAGCGGTGCGCCGGGCTGGGGCATCGAGCCATCAACTTCTGCAACCAGCCCCAGGACTACGGCCAGCCCCCGCTGGGCCACCAGCACTGGGATCCCATCTGGGCGCTGGCCCAAGAGGCTGAACTGGCGGTGAGCTTCCACGTGGGCGGCGGCAACATGGGAACCCTCATGGCCGACGAGGCCGAGATGGGGTGGATGACCAACTTCGCCAAAGTGTCTTCGCTCATCTTCTTGGACAACATGCGCTGCATCGCCGACCTCATCTTCGGTGGGGTGTGCCACCGGTTCCCTGAACTGCAACTGGTGTCGGTGGAAAGCGGCGCCGGGTGGATTCCCCCGGCTCTTGAGGCATTCGACTGGCAGTGGCGCAACGGAGGCGTCCATCTGGAGCACCCCGAATACGACCTGCTGCCCAGCGAGTACTTCGAGCGCCAGATCTACGGCTGCTTCTGGTTCGAGCAGGCCGGGGCGGTAGCCGCCATCGAACGGTTCCCCAACAACATCCTGTACGAGACCGACTACCCCCACCCCACCTGTCAGCATCCCGGCCCGGCCACCCCGGCCCAGTACCCCCGGGACTACGCCCAAGGCGCGCTCGGCGGCCTCAGCGACGAGCTCTTGGCCAAGGTGCTCCACGACAACGCTGCCCGGGTCTATCGCCTGGACTGACCCCGGGCACCCAAAACTGACCCAAAGCACGGGGGCGCCGGTACGCTGACCCGATGGCCTTCGTTGTTCCTGCAACAACCGTGAACGATGCCTGCGGTCCTGATCCAGGATTCTTCTGTGAGCTGATCTTCGACAACACCGAGAACGAGCGACTGGCTGAGATCGTTGGGTGGCTGGTGGAGCGGCCGTTGCGGATCATCCTCATTCTGCTGGCAGCCTGGATCATCAAGAAGGTTGCCCACAAGGTGGTCGACCGGGCGGTCTCCCGACTAGTGCGCCAGAACGAGTCTAATACCGAAGAACAGCTCGAAGACGCCGGCAAACTGGACTTCGGTGCCCGAGCGGCCAAGGCCATCAACCGCATCCAAGAGCGCCAAGCGCGCAGCGCCCAGCGGATCGAGACCATTGCCGCAGTGTTGAAGAGCTTGGCCACCGCCCTCATCCTTGCCGTGGCTGCGTTGTTGTGTTTGAGCGAGCTCAACATCGACTTGGCCCCCCTTATTGCCGGTGCCGGTATCGCCGGCTTGGCGGTGGGCTTCGGCGCCCAGTCGCTAGTGCGGGATTTTTTGGCCGGGATGTTCATCCTCATTGAGGACCAGTTCGGGGTGGGCGACGTAGTGGACGTGGGCGACACATCGGGCACCATCGAGAAGGTCAGCTTGCGCACCACAACCTTGCGAGATGTGAGCGGCGTGGTTTGGACGGTGCCCAACGGAGAGATTCACCGCACCGCCAATCACTCGCAGCTTTGGTCGCGGGCCATCTTGGACATAGGGGTCAGCTACGACACCGACATCGATCAGGCCAGCGAGATCATGAAGGCGGTGGCCGACGAGCTGTGGCACGAGAACGACCCAGACCTCACCATCCTGGAAGAGCCCTCGGTGTGGGGGGTTCAGGAGCTCGGCAACGACGCCGTGGTCATCCGGCTAGTGGTCAAGACCGACCCCAGCGAGCAGTGGGCGGTGGGACGCGTACTGCGGGCCCGCATCAAGAAGGCCTTCGACGAAGCCGGCATCGAGATCCCCTTCCCGCAGCGCACCGTGTGGATACGCAACGAGAGCGAGGCCGACGACAGCGCCGACCCGCCCACCCCCGGATCAGTCAGCGGGAGCGAACGACCCGTCGGCAGCCACGGTGACCGTTCGACCGCAGAACTCCTCGACGACGACGGCGGCCATGACGGCGGGGACGGCGGAGACGAGTAGCGTTCGGGCGCCGTCGGGGAACTCCCCGATGGCCACGGCCCGCTCGGGCCCCTCCCGGCCCCAGATCACGGTGTAGGACACCACTTCGGCCTGCTCGTTATCGCCGGTGCGATAGGGCTTGGGCTGGAGCTCGGCGGCCACCGCGTCGGTCACATCGATGTTGGCGAACGGTTCCGCCGGAGGCTCAGTCGACCAGACGCTGGCCCCCTGCTTAGTGATCATGCCGCTTATGGAAGTGAGCAGCCCCGTTGATCCCGGATCGGCCCGCAGCACCTGGGCGAGCTTCACCGCGGCCTGGATCACGTAGTTGTTGAGCGGACCGCCGGCCCAGGTCATCCCTCCGGTAACGGTCAGGCTCCGGTCTACATCAATGCCCATTTCCAATGCCTGGGTGCGCACCGCGATGGGGAAGCAGGAGTACAGATCCACGTGGTCGGCATCGCTGGGCGCCATCCCCAAATGGTCAGCCAAGGCCCGCCCGGCATGGGCGAAGCCCGGACTGCGGTGAAGCTCGGGCCGCTCAGTCACCGGCACCATGTGGTTGGACTCGGCCGCCGCCCAGGGAAAGACCCAGCGATCCGAAGAGATGCCCAGAGCCCGAGCGGTACCCGCAGAGCAGAAGATCAGCGCCGCGGCCTGGTCTACGTTCCACTGCGAGTTGTGCCACTTGGTGTACGGCCAGGCCAACATACGATTGCCGTTCTCCGGCGTGGCGATGGCCGAAGCGTCCAACCCATCGCGGAACCAAGCGTCGGCATTCGCGGCGGCAGTTTGGGCGAAGCGGGCCCACAGCCCAGCCACAACATCGCGGTGTTCGTCGATGGTCTGGCCGTCGGCAAACCGACGGGCGTTTTCGATCATTGCGTAATGGTGGGTGGCCATCACCAACCCGGTGTCGATCTCCGCCCGGCTGATGATCATGCCGTGAGGAGTCACGAAGTCATCGGGCTCGGCCCCTCCTTGGTCAGTGTCGGGAGCGTCCACACCGGCGATCGAAGCCCGCAACCCCCGATACTTGGCCTCCCCGCCCACCACAGCGATCACATCGACCGACCCTGAAGCAATAGCAGCCGCCGCATCGCCCATGACCGCGGTCTGCAAGATGCCCACATCGGCCAGAAAACTCCGAGCCTGATTCGCTCCCACCTCATCGGCCACCCAGCGAGCCGGATCCGAATACCCCCAAGTCCCCTTAGTAACCCTCACCTGATCCAACCGACCAATCAGCTCACCAGCCCCAGCATCATCCACCGCCGCCACCAGCGCCTCAGCCATCAATCCCACTGCCTCTACGGCATCAGATGGGTCCTCAAGCCGCTGAGCAACCGCCCCCACCCCCACCAACACCGGAGTTCTCTCGTCAAAGCTCACGCCCGCACCCTAACCCCTCTCAAATGGAGTGCCCCGCCCCAAAGGTAGGCGTGGTGGTGGGTGGCCCGGCTCAGGGCGCCCGCCGCCCGGACTCCATGGAGGACGGCGGGCTGGGCCGGGACAGGACCCGCCACCACGC
>JAJDTA010000081.1 GCA_022827405.1 Acidimicrobiia bacterium | reverse complement strand
CGTTAGGCCAGCGACGTCGGGTACTAAGGGTTGGCCCCCGTCCTGAACTATCGCTCCCTCCCGGTCGATCTGAATAGCGGTTGGGGCACCCGCGCCGATTAAGAGTCCAATTCGTTTCTTCCCTTGCGAAAGTATATGTCGTAAATCCGACATGTACTGGTCTGGGTTATGAATCACATCTTCCTGCATTGTCTGACCCAACGGTAAGGAGACTAGTTCCACCACGAGTTTTCATTTGTACGGTCATACTCAGGCATGTGGTTTTTTCCTATGTAGCTTTCCCGTATTCACTGCAATCTCGTTGAAGGACTAGAGAACTGTCCAAGCTCCAATAATGTCTACCAGGCGCAACAGTATTTTGTCCCAATTGGTCGTTTCCTTCTAAGCCGCGCCGCCTTCGGCGAGGAGGGCGGCGAGGCTGCGGCGCCATTCTACTGAGGGGCGGTCGGATTGGACGCTTACGGTGGCTGTTAGGTCCATGGGGAGGACGCCTTCGAGTTTTTCGAGCATGGCCTTGTCTTCGGCGCCGATGGCCAGGTCGAACTGCATGATCTCCTCGGCGGGTACTGAGAAGTCGTCGTTGCGCCACACCACGAAGTTGAACAGGGAGTTCACGTCGTCCATCGGGGTGGTCAACAGCAACAAGATGTGCTCCAGACCGGACTCGTAGGCGATGGTGCTGCGCACCGAGAACGGCAGCACGTATCCGGTGGTCATCCGGCGGTGCAGCACGTCGTCGTCTTGGCCGGTGGTGGTCTGGCCCGCATCGCTGGTGTTGTTGGCGTTCACCTCATAGACGTAACCCCGATAGCCGTCGGGCAGGTCACCCATCTCCAGCGGCGGTATCACCGTCTCCTGGGCCAAACCGAAGGTGGCGGTGTGGACGAACGGGAAGTGGGAGAAGTCCATGAAGTTGTCGGTTATCCGGGTGGACGACACCGCCCACTGCTGGAAGGGCGTATTGAGCCGGCGGAACTCAGGGTTGTCCTCCTGGGGGATTTCCGGGATGCACCCCAGCGGCTTGCCCGGACACAGCCAAACCAGGCCATAGCGTTCCTCCACGTTGACCAGCTCCAAGTGGGCCTTGGGCGGCACCGGGGTTCCCGGCGGCGAAGAGGGCACCAACTGGCAACGGCCCCCGGCGCCGAATCGCCACCCGTGGTACGGGCACTGCACGCAGCCGTCCACCATGCGCCCCTCTGACAGCGGGGCCTCCCGGTGGGGGCAGCGGTCGGGGGCCGCGGTGAGCGATCCGTCGTCGGAACGCCACAGCACATAGCGGCGGCCCAGCACCTGGATCCCCACCGGCCCCGGGGCGATGTCTTCGACAAGGGCGATCGGATACCACTGGTGGTCCAGTGCGGGCTGGCCGACGAGCTGGTTGGAAGCGCCGTTTCCGCTCATGGGCCGATGATACCGCCTAGCCCTTTTCCTGTTTCCCGAACACAGCGCCGGTAACGTCAACTGACGTGTCAACAGCCGACTGGGTAATCACCGGCGACATCGTGACCATGGACGCCGAGCGCGCCATTATCTCGGGCGGTGCAGTGGCGGTGACCGACGGGAAGATCGCCGCGGTGGGCAAGGCCGATGACATCAGAGCGCAGTATCCCGGCGCTCCCAAGCGGGGGTCGACCGACGCGCTGGTGGTGCCCGGTTTCGTCAACGCCCACCAGCACCTCACCGCCGACCGGCTGGTGGCCTCGGCCATCCCCGACGACCTGCCCCCCGGCGCGGCCATTTTCGAGTGGATCGTGCCCGTCCACGAGCACGTCACCGGCGATGACGACGAGCTGTCCGCCACTCTGGGTTTGGTGGAGGCCGCGGCCAACGGGATCACCACCACCATCGACGCCGGCACGGTGGCCCATCCCAACCGGGTGGCCCAAGCCATGGCCGCAGTGGGCGTGCGGGGGGCGGTCGCCCGTTGGGGGTCGGACGCCGATGGTTTGCCCCAGTCCGGCCCGGTAAACGAGGTGATCGACGCCCAGCGGGGCCTCATAGAGCGCTATCCCCCCGGCGGCCTGGTGGAGGCGTCGGTCACGTTGGTGGGCCACGACTTGATGTCCGACGACCTGGTGGCGGCGGCCGCCGATCTGGCCCACTCCACTGGGCGGAGGCTCAGCTTCCACATCTCCCCCACCCCGAACGACGCCACCAGCTATCTGGAGCGAACCGGCCAGCGCCCGCTGGTACACCTCGACCGTTTGGGAGTGCTGGGACCCAACGTGCTGGTGGGCCACGCCGTACACATCGACGACGCCGAAGTGGAGACCCTGGTTCGCACCGGTACCGCGGTGGCCTCCTGCCCGTGGGCCTATCTCCGGCTTGGCCAGGGGCTCACCGAGCGCTTCGCCCACTTGGAGCTGTGGCGACGAGGCGGCCGGCTGGCGCTGGGCTGCGATACCGAGAACGCCGGCGACGCCATCGACGGCCTGCGGGCCGCTGCCCTGTTCGCCGGTTTGGCCAAAGACACCGCCGCTGATCCCACCGAGTTCGGCGCCCATCACGCATTCGAGCTCTTGACCATCGCAGGCGCAGAGGCCGTGGGTATGGCCGACCGAATCGGCTCCTTGGAGGCAGGCAAAGCCGCCGACATCGTGGTGATCGACCGATCCGGCATCCAGTGGCAACCGCCCAGCCCCGACCCGATCCTGCAACTGGTGTGGGCTGGTGGAGGCCGCTCGGTCACCGACGTCTTCGTCGCTGGCCAACTCGTGGTTGACGACGGCCGCTGCACCACAGTGGACACCGATTCGCTGCAATCCGAGGCCCGCCGGGCCGCCCAATCCATCATCGAGCGCTCCGGCATCCGCCCCCGTTCCCGTTGGCCGATGCGATAGCCAACAACATCAACTAGAAATAGAGCCGATGACCTACCCAAACACTCTCATCTTCGTTGACTTCCCCTCCGATGATCCTGAAGCGTCGGCC
>JAJDTA010000079.1 GCA_022827405.1 Acidimicrobiia bacterium | reverse complement strand
TATCTGTTTTTCAATGCGGTTCCCCGAAGGAGGGCTGCTAACGTAAATCGGCCCTCGCGGGTCGAGAGCCCCCATCGTCCAGCGGCCTAGGACGCCGCCCTTTCAAGGCGGTAACACGGGTTCGAATCCCGTTGGGGGTGCAAATCATGCTTCAACTCAGGGTGCTTGGGAATCCCGCCTTCTCGGTGCCAGACGTCGTCGTCACCCAATCCGAGGCGACCGGCCCAACAGAGGGGCTCAGGTGTGGGTGCGTTCTACTGTGATCCATCCTTGGGCGGCGGCGTGGCCGCTATCTGGGTCGCCCCCGTCTTGGGGGCGATGGCCTCGACATCTGGGTCTGCGAGCAGCGCTCGGGCCGTGGACCGCAGATATGCCCGTACCGCATGCCAGGCATCGCCGACCTGGGCATCATCGGGGGTGCCGTCCATCATCTCTGCGACTCTCGAGCTGGAGTCTGCGATGCCCCCTGCGGTACGCAGGGGGCAGCGAACCGGCGTAAACCAGCGCAGCCAGCCGCTGGAATTCATCCGACCAGGGTTCAGTATGCCTGCCGGGGCCATAGCCGCACTGATGAGCCTGAACCACCCGTGAAGCGAAATGAGCGATCCGCACCGCGAAAGAGTTGATGGAGCCAAACCCTCCGCAATCAGAGTTCACAAAACAAGAATACAGGCTCCCGCAAAAAAATTCCGGCCACCCCTGCGACCCCACTGGGCCCAGGACCACTGAAGCGCGGCAAAACGGAGAGGGATACTCAGGCAGTTCCCGCTGTAGCAGAACTATTCTATAAGAGAACTTTCAGGCGAGCACCGCATAGACCAGATCAGGTTCTATAGCGTGTCACAACTTGCACAAACCTGTCGTCTTTTGACACTTGCACGCGTTGGAAATGTCTAAACATCTCGGTAGTTTGAACTCCGCATTCCCAAAGGAAAGAAAGGACAACAGTGGTAGATATTGCATCCCTTGCGGCCACAGAGGTTGATTTGGGTGATTCTGGCACCTTCAGATCAGTAACAA
Organism: Acidimicrobiia bacterium; assembly: GCA_022827405.1. Taxonomy (GTDB): domain Bacteria; phylum Actinomycetota; class Acidimicrobiia; order Acidimicrobiales; family Bin134; genus Poriferisocius. The sequence continues at coordinate 12,219 of JAJDTA010000079.1, read as the reverse complement.
CGGAACACCGCTCTATGCAGATTACGTATTTTTAGAAGTGGAATACTGCGTCAGTGCATTCCGCTGCTCGTTTCTAAATCCCAGCGAACAAGAAAAATGGGTTGACACCGGATGGTAAGTATAGACCTGAGTAAAGGCTGGCCTGAAGTGGAGAGCAGATGGCTTATTGGCTTGTTGGCGGCAGTCGGGTTGGTGTTTGCGGCGTGTGGGGGAGAGCAGCCGGACCGCGTCTTGGGTGGCGGCTGCTGTGCCCGAGTCGGGCACGACATGGAGGTGGGACAACCGGCGGGGTGCCGCCGGAGGGTTGGGGTTCGCAGATGCGCTCTTCATGGCTGTCACCTTCTCTCAGCCCACCACCAGGGGCTGATCCAGCCACGACAAGGTGAGACCGACGGTCCCTCCTGTGGTGTGCGGCGGACGGCACCCGTCGTCTGATACCGGGGCGACGAACCCGTCCTCGGCAGCGCCCTCGCCGTAGAAGCGCACCAGTGCCCGCTGCTCGTCGAAAGACCGCCACGCGTCCAACACGACCAGCGAGAACCCGCTCGGCAAAAGCCGCTCGGCCAGCAACAGCCGCTTGGCCACATCAGAGCGCACCAGCATGCGGCGCGCCGCCTCAAACCGGTCCCGCCGCCCGCGCTGCCCGATTAGCCCACGCCGAGCACCTGCACCCTGAGGTTCCCCCCTTTTCGTGGAGACATGCTCTATAAGGAGGAGCTATGTCCAGACCGCGAAGAAGGTTCGATGTGGAGTTCCGTGATGGGGCGGTCCGTATCGTCAAAGAGACGGGCCGGCCGGTGGCCCATGTTGCCCGGGAGCTTGGTGTGAACGAGGGCACGCTGGGGAACAGACCCTCGCGCATGAGCCGGTAGATCGAGCTCGTGGACGTGGCCGTGCAGCAGCCAGTCGCCTTCGTCTTGGGGTCGCCATTGGGCGAACTTCATGTCGTGGCGGGCGTCAAGCTGGTAGGGGAAGTGGCTGAGGCGCGCCTTCTGCCCAGCGGTGGTCTCTGCTGCCCTGCCACCCGCATCGAATCCGGAGCGCTAGGGCGCGGACAAGGGGTCTTGAGCGGTCAGGAGGTCTGCCGCCCCGATGGCGGTGATGCGGTCGGTGAGCGCGAAGCGATGGGGGCCGGCGTACACGACAAAGAGGTGGTCGAGTTCGAGGTCGGCCAGGGCGATGTGCATCGCCTTCGTGACCGCGGGCTGGGCCGTGCGCTTGATCTCGAATCCGAGGACCCGTCCGTCGGTCTCCAGGCGCAGGTCAAGCTCCGCACCTCCATGGGTCGACCAGTAGGTTGGGTCGGCGGAGGCGAACCTGGTGAGGATCTGCTCGACCACCATGCCCTCCCAGCTCGCGCCGAGCATCGGGGATCGCTCGAGGTCGTACATCGTGGAAATCCCGAGCAGGCGGTGCAGCAGGCCCGAGTCGCGGATGTAGACCCGAGGCGATTTGACCTGGCGCTTCGAGATGTTGGTGTACCACGGCGGCAGTTGGCGCACCACCAAGGCATCGCTCAGCGCGTCGACATAGCGTCTCACGGTCGACTCCGAGACATCGATCGACCGGGCGATGCGGGCCCCGTTCCAGGTCTGCCCGTGATAATGGGCCAGCATCGTCCAGAATCGCCGCATCGTCGTGGCCGGGAACCTGAAGCCCAAAGCGGCCAGATCGCGCTCCAAGAAAGTGGAGACGTAATCGTCGCGCCACCGGTTGGACGCCTCATCGGTGGCCGCCACGAAGGACTCCGGCAGGCCCCCTCGCAGCCACAGGTCGTCGAGACGCTCAGGGCCGACATCGGCGAGCCGGAAGCCCCCGAGCTCCACGAACGTCACGCGGCCGGCCAACGACTCCGAGCCGAGGCCGACAAGATCGGGAGACGCGCTGCCCAGCACTACGAACCGGCCCGGCCTGCGGTTCTCATCCACTAGCACGCGAAGCGTGGGGAACAAATCCGGCATCCGCTGGGCCTCGTCAATGACCATCGTCTCGCCGGTGTCGCGCAGAGCCAGCGTCGGCTCGGCGAGACGGGCGAGATCGCGATGATCTTCGAGGTCGAAGAACGCAGCCGGCGACGAGCTAACGGTCTGGCCCGCCAGAGTGGACTTCCCTGCCTGACGAGGACCGGTGAGCAACGTCACCGGAGCATGCGAAATCGCATCGCGCAGCCTCTGCGCGTCAACCGACCGGGCAATTAATGGCACTCGGCCAGTTTATCCTTGAAATTCTGCTATGCGATAGTAGAATTTCAAGGATTGAGCAGGGCCATGTCGATCATATCGCCCTGCGGATCACCCAGCTCCAGGGCGAACCCAACTTCGATCCCGAGGGCCTGGCCACCCGAAGGTCCCAGGCGGAAATTCGAGTAGAACAATCCACCCGGCGCGCGAGTAGAGTGCATAAGCCCCACAGCATGGTCCCGTGGTGCAGTTTGGAGTGCACGCCGGCCTGTCAAGCCGGAGGTCGCGGGTTCAAATCCCGTCGGGACCGCACAATAGAACACGGTCGGGTAGCTCAGTTGGCAGAGCGTCCGCCTGAAAAGCGGAAGGTCACCGGATCGACGCCGGTCCCGACCACCACCCACCCCCCTACGGCCCGGAGCGAAGCCCAACCCCGCTCCGGGCCGTGCCCTTTCCGCGGCGGCTTTGCCTCAGCTGTAGTGGGTGGCGACGTTTTCGGGGTAGCTGCGGGAGAAGTAGTTCCAGAGCTGCTCGCCGTAGGTGGAGGGGCGGTAGGAACTGGACATGTCGGCCACGCCGGCTTCGGTCTCGGCGATGCTGGCCATGAACCCGGCGCTGTTGTGGTGGGGGCTGGCAGCAACCGCGGCGGCGAATTTCTTGTCGAGCGGCAGCGGGGTTAGGGCCACGTCGAGCGACGGGCCGTGGAAGTAGCCTGCCGAGTAGCGCTCTTCGGTGGTGATCACCTGATGGGCGGTGGCCACCAGGTAGTTGCCGGTCATGGCTTGGAGCGTCTCGCCCAGGTTGATCACGTACGACCCCTCCACCGAGGGCACGTCGATCCACTGGCCATCCTGATTCTGCACTTGCAGCCCGGCGGTGGGGCCGGGATCGAGCACGGTCAAGAACCCGGTGTCTCGGTGGGCGTTGACCCCGGCCGCGCCTTTCGGAGTAGGGGGATACTGGATGAACTTGGCCAGCGACATGGTTTGGGTGCCGAAGAACCGCTCCAGGTAATCCTCACCCAGCCCCAGCCCCAGCGAGAGCGCCCCCAAGAGGCGGTTGGCCAAGGCCCCCAGCTCACGGAACCACTGGTTGGTTAGCTCTTGGTGGCCGGGCAGAAGCCCGTCGGGCAGCCACTGGTTGGGACCCAAAAGGCGCAGGTAGTAGGGCTCAATGTCGACGGGGTAGGCGGGCCACTCGGTCCACCAGTCGATCTGCTCTCGGATGTCGGGGCGGTTGTTGGTGTACTCGGCCCCCTCGGGCTCCCAGCCCCGGAAGTGGCGGGAGCGGCGTTTGTCGATCAACTTCTTCTGCTCGTCGGAGAAGGCGAAAAACTCCCGCAGCATGGCGAAGATGTTGTCGCTCAGGTCGGGCGAGACCCCGTGGTTCACCACCAGCAAGAAGCCCACCTCGTGGCAGATCCGGCACAGCTCCTCGGCCAGGGCCTCGCGTTCGGCTGGCGTTCCCGACAGCGGGCCGAGATCCACCACGGGGATCTCGTCGAACACGGCGGCGGCGGTCACGCTGTTAAGGGTAGCGGTCATCGCTTTGCTGCCTGAATGGGGTCAGCCGGGGGGCGATCAGCCAGTGGGCGATCAGCCGAATTCGCCACCGGCGAACCAGCTGTCGAAGGCGGGGCGCATGGCCACGTCGATGAGCTCGATCCGCAGGCCAGTGGTGGGGGGAACCAGAAAGGCGAATCCCTGGAGCCCACCGTCTTCGCTGGCGCCGCCGTAGATCAGCTCGCACCCCCCGGCCTGGAGGGCGGCAATGTCGGCGTGGAGGTCTTCGGTCCAGTAGCCCATGTGGTTGAGCCCCCCGTAGAGGTCGAAATCCCAGAACGATCCCTTGGGGCCGGCGGCCAGCTCAATCTGCACCGGGCCCTCCACCGTGTAGGAGAACTGCACGCTGGTGGACACCACCTCGCCGTCTACCAGCAGATCCAGATCGAGCGACTGCAAGGAGTGCCAACTGAACCCGGTGGCGGCCGAGATGTGGCCCATGGACTCCTCGACGTCGGCCACCACAATGCCGGTATGGAACGGATCAGTGATCAAAGCCATCCCGGCACGGTAGCCGGTGCCCTTACATAGGAAGCAATGCTGCGCCGGGGGCTACTCCAAGTCCTCTAGATCGTTGATGTCGGTGACGAACTGGCGGGCGTTCTCGTTTTCTTGGGCCACGGTGCCGATGGTCTTGGCTTTGGCGGTGCCGCCTCGCAGGGCGGCCAGAGGGTCGGTTTGGTCGCCGACGTAGCCGAGGGCGAAGGCGCCTTGGGTGTAGCCCATCAACCTCCGTCAGTTTTAGAGCTGGAAAGAGTGATTGGCTAGCCAGCCCTACGATCTGGTCTCGATGGCTGACTTGGCTTAGCCGCGGGTAGCCGCGCTTAGCCGGTGGGGTGGGCCTCGAGGTGGCGCTGGCCTTGGCGGCGCATGAGGGTCCAGGTTTGCTCTAGGTAGCCAGCCTGGTCGTCCACCAGCTTTTTCAGGCCGAGGCGCAGGTGCTCGGGAATCTCGGGGGCGTCGGTGGGCTCAAGGAGCACATCGAGCTGGGCTTGGTCTTCCAGGGTGGCGTGAAGGGCGGCGGCCCGGGCCAGGGTGGCCCCCACGCAGATGGCCCCGTGCCAGGGGATGATCACGGTGTGATTGGTCTCGATGGCGGGCCCGATCGACTCGAAGCGGTCGTCGGGGCTGAGCACCTGGTCGTCGTGGAAGATGCAGCACAGGTTGTGGCGCATCTTGAGGGGTCGGGCCAAAGAAGCCAGCGCAGTGATCCACCGGCCGTGACTGTGGACGATGGCGTTCACATCGGTGCGGTTCTGGTACACCCCGGCATGGAACTCGAAGCCCAGGCTCACCTCCCGGTTGCCTTCCAGCAGGTTTCCCTCGTAGTCGAGCTTCATCACGTCGTCGGCGGTGATCTCGCCCAGGGTCCGGTCGAAAGCGTTGATCCAAAAGGCGTCCTCGCCGGGAACCCGCACGCTGACGTGGCCGCCGATGCCGGTGTCGCACCCCCTCACGGTCAAGGCCCGACAGGCCAACACAATGTCATTCACAATCTCTCTGGCTTCGCTCTCGGAGGTGCTCATGGCCCCTAGAGTACGGCATCAATGGAACAGCGCCAGTGTGAAACCTCGGGGGCGGCTGATTGCGGCCCCAATCGGGGGCAGCATCAATGACGACCGTGGTAGTGCTGGGCGCAGGAGCGCTGGGATCGGTGTACGGCGCATGGTTCGCCGAAACGGGCGCCGAGGTGACCCTGGTGGCCCGACCGGCCCACGCCGAAGCGGTAAATCGGAGCGGGCTGAGGATCGACGGGGGGCCGCCGGTGGAGGTGCGGGCCATCACCGACCCGGCCGAAGCGGGCGACTGCGACATATTGCTGTTGGCCAGCAAGGCCTTTGACAATGCCGAGCTGTTGGGCGGCTATCGAGGTTCGGCCCAAGCCGCCTTCTCAGTGCAAAACGGGGTGCGCCAAGCCGAGCCGCTGGCGACCCGATTCGGCGCCGCCGCGGTGGGCTGCGTATCGCTGGTGGGCGGCACGCTGGGCGAGCCCGGCCATGCATCTCACTCCTTTGACGGCCCCACCTTGCTGGGCGACCTGTCGAGCACGACGCCGGGCACGGCGGCGGCCATCGCGGCGGCCTTGCCGGGACGCAAGCTGGAGGTCCACGACGACATCGCCCCCGCGCTGTGGTCCAAAGGGGTGCTGGCCGCCGCGGCCATGGGAGTGGTCGGCTTGACCCGACTGGTGTACCACCGAATTTTCTTGTTGCCCGAGACCCGTGACGTGTTCTACGACCTGGCTTGCGAAGGAGCAGCCATCGCCTCGGCGGAGGGAGTGGAACTGATCGACGGCCACGGGCCATTCCAGATCCGGGCCCTCACCCAAGAGAGCCGGGCTGAGGCCCATCGACGGCTGCAAGCCGTGGGCGAGGTCATGGAGGCAGCCGGGGAGACCGAGGTTAGGGTGTCCATCTTGCAGAGCATCGACCGGGGGCGGCCCTTCGAAGTGCAGGCCGTGTTCGGCGACTTGGTGGAGATCGCCGACGGCCACGGGCTCAGGGTGCCCACGCTGCGGACCGTGACCCGGCTGCTGGCCGCGGCAATGGCTGGAGGATGACGAGACGATGAAGCTGCGAGATCTGAGCCGGATGCTGGCCCGAGCCCCCAAGGGGGCGGCCCGGTGGCACACCTACGCCGATTTCCGGGAGGAGGCCCGTCGGCGGCTGCCCAAGATGGTGTTCGAGTTCGTGGAGGGCGGTGCCGAGGGCGAGCTGACCATCGCCGCCAACCGGTCCTCCATCGACAAAGTGGAGCTGGCTCCGAGCTTTCTGGTGGACGTGGCCGACCGCGACGTGTCCACCACGGTTTTGGGCCGGCCGGTGTCGCTGCCGTTTTTGCTTGCCCCGGCCGGTTTGGCCACGCTGGTCCATCGGGAGGGCGAGCTGGCCGCTGCCCGAGCGGCTGCCGCGGCGGGCACCGTGTTCGCAGTGAGCACCGGTTCGGGCTACTCGCTGGAGGACATCGCGGCGGCCGCCCCCGAGGGCCGGCGATGGTTCCAGCTCTATTTGTGGAAGAGCCCCGAGGTGGTGCGGTCGCTGGTACACCGGGCCCGAGACGCCGGCTATGAGGCCCTGGTGCTGACCGTGGACGTGCCGGTGGTGGGCAAGCGGGAGCGCGACCTGCGTAATGGCATGTCGCTGCCCCCTCGCATCCGCTGGAACAGCGCCCTAGACACCGCCCGGCGGCTGCGGTGGCTGCGCCATCTGGTCACCGGACCAGACATCACTTTCGGCAGCCTGGTAGAGCTGGGTGTTGGAGATGACGCCAGCGCCATCGGGGCCTATGTCGACCGGGAGCTGGCCGACCCGTCTCGCACCTGGGATGACCTGGCGTGGCTTCGGCGGGAGTGGGACGGACCGTTGTTGGTCAAGGGAGTGATCTCGGTGGCCGATGCCGAGGCCGCGGTGCGGTGGGGGGCCGACGGGGTGATCGTGTCGAACCACGGCGGGCGCCAGCTCGACTCGGTGCCGGGGGCATTCGCCGTGCTCCCCCGCATCGCCGAGGCGGTGGGCGACCAGGCCGAGGTGCTGGTGGACGGCGGCTGCCAGCGAGGATCCGACGTCGTGAAGGCCCGAGCACTAGGCGCCCAGGCAGCAATGGGCGGTCGGAGCTGGTTCTGGGGTTTGGCTGTGGCCGGCGAGGCCGGGGTGGCCCGCATGCTCGACATCTACCGAACCGACGTCGACCGGACATTGGCTCTGGTGGGCAGGCGCCGCTTCGATGACATCGGCCCCGATCTGGTGGCGAACTAGGCCTGCGAGCACACGGCGCTTGTCACCGCAAAAGCAGCGATTGGCTGCGCTACGCTGTGGGGCGAAAATAAATGAACCTTTGAGGGGAAAGCCTGTAATGAATCGAATTGGAATCTGCCAAGAAACTCGCCCAAAGCGACGAGGCATCCCGCTTGTTCTTGCGCTGCTGGCGGTGTTCTCGCTACTGGCCATGAGTTGCGGCAACGACGATGACGATGCGCCGGCGGCCCCGGAGGCCACTGCGGCGCCAGAAGCCACCCAAGCTCCGGCCGCCCCTGAGCCAACCGAAGCGCCTGCTCCCGATCCCCGGGGCGATGCTCTGGGCGACGGCTCGCTCGGCATTGTCACCGTTTCCGCCGGCGAGGGAATCCAGATTCGCTCGCTCAACGCCATCAGCGGCCCGGTTGCCTTCCTGGGCCTCCCCAACCAGCGAGGCGTCGAGCTGGCCATTGCCGACTACGGGGATATCCAAGGATTCTCCGTCGACCTCGGCACCCCCCTCGACGACCTCTGCTCTTCGGAGGGCGGTCAGGCCGCAGCCCAAACGATCGTGGCCGACGAACAGGTAATCGGCGTGGTCGGCACCTCGTGCAGCGGCGCCGCGGTGGCCGCCTCCCCGCTTGTCACCCAGGCGGGAATGGTCATGATCTCGCCGTCCAACACCTCTCCCGCGCTCACCTCCGACTTCGAGGGCAACCCTGGTGAGAGCTACAACGTGGGCTACTACCGCACCGCCCACAACGACTTGGTGCAGGGCGCGGCCATGGCCAACTTCGTGTTCTCGGAGCTCGGGATTTCCGCCGCCGCCGCATTGCACGATGGCGACCCATACACCCAGGGACTAGCCCAGGCTTTCAGCAATGCCTACGAGGAAGTCGGGGGAACAACCACCGGCATTGTGGGCATCAACAAGGGCGACACCGATATGGTGCCCGCCCTAACCGAGTTGGCCACCGGATCGCCCGGTGCGCTGTTCTTCCCCATCTTCCCCCCCGAAGGCGACCACGTCGCCGCCCAAGCCCCCACCGTCTCGGGCCTGGAGAGCACCCAGCTGCTCGCCGCCGACGGCATGCTGGTGGACGGCTTCCTTGAGCTGGCCGACTCCGAGGGCATGTACTTCTCCGGTCCCGACCTCAGGTTCGGCTCCAATGTGAACCAAGGCACTGGGCGCAACGCCGACCAGATCTTGGCCGCCTATGAGGCAGCCTACGGCGAGCTGCCCTCTGCTGCCTTCTGGGGCCACTCCTACGACGCCGCCACCCTGCTGCTGGACGCCATCGCGGCCGCATCCTGGGTGGAGAACGGCGACTTGCACATCGACCGAGCCGGCGTTCGCCAGTACCTGAGCGGAGTGAGCGGCTACAGCGGCGTCACCGGATCGCTGAGCTGCGACGACTTCGGCGACTGCGCTTCCCAGAAGATCACGGTGATCCACCACGAAAGCGCAGCCGACATCGAGACCAGCAAGAACAACGTCGTCTACGCGTACCCCTAAGGTGATGCGCAGATAGGTGCCCTGGGCGGCTCGATGCAGCTGACTGCCAAGCAACGCACTCGGGTCGACTGGTTCCTCACCATCCTGCGGATTGCTGCGCTGGTGCTCATCGGCGCGGGCCTGCTGGCGTTCGTCGCCCAGGTGGTGGACAGCAACAACCCCTTTGCCCGGTGGGCCAACCCCGATGCCATCAACCTGACCGGGAAGCAATTCCGGGATCTGGTGGTGGCCGGGCTGGCCCAAGGGGCCATGTACGGACTCATCGCCCTGGGCTACTCGATGGTGTACGGGGTACTGGGGTTCATCAACTTCGCCCACGGCGAGGTGTTCATGATCGGTGCGGTTACCGGGGCGATCACCTCCAGCAAGCTGGCCGAGGCGGGCGCCTGGGAGGACAACTTCGTGCTCTGCCTGCTGCTGGTGGTGGTGTTGTCGATCGTGGTGTGCACGATCACCGCGGTGATAATGGAGCGGGTTGCCTATCGCCCGCTGCGGGGCAAACCCCGGCTCATCCCGCTCATCACGTCTATTGGGGTGTCGTTCTTCCTTCAGAACTTCATCTTGGTCTTGCTCGGCCCCGGCACGAAGACCTATCCGAGAATGCCCGACTGGCTCACCGAAAGGCGGACTTTGCTAGAGATCCAGGGCACCCGGCTCTTGGTATTGGCGGTGGCCGCGGTGGCAATGGTGGGGTTGTGGTATCTGGTGGAGCGGACCAAGACGGGCAAGGCCATGCGGGCGGTGGCCGAGGACGCCGAGATCGCCTCGCTCATGGGCATCGACGTCAACCGGGTCATCGTGAAGACGTTTGCCGTCGGCGGGGCCATGGCGGGAGTAGCGGGCATTCTGTGGGGACTGTTGTTCAATAGCGTGCTCCACACCGCTGGGTTCCTACCGGGGATCAAGGCGTTCAGCGCTGCGGTGGTTGGCGGGATCGGCAACCTCGGGGGGTCGATGGCGGGCGGCCTCACCATTGGGGTGGCCGAGTCTTTGGGACCGCTGGTGATCCTCGAGCCACTGGGGGTGAGCGGACCTTCTCAACTCCGCGACGCGGTGGCATTCTCGGTGCTCATCATCGTGCTGCTGGTGCGCCCCAGCGGCATTTTCGGCGAGCGCCTCCCCTCGGAGGAACGGACATGACCGCCACTGAGCGGCGGCGCGTTCTCGACCAAGACTGGCAGAAGATGCTGAAGGTGGGGGCCATTCTGGCGTTCGGCCAAGTGTTCATCGCGCTGTCGGGTATGCCGGTCTCATTCGACCGGCGCCTCATCATCGACCCGATTCTGAGCCTCGGGTATCTGTCGCTGCTGTGGCTGCCGCTGGTGGTGGGTTACGCAGTGGGCCGCGAACAGGCGCTGGAGGGGATGACGGCATACGCCAAGGGGGGACGGGACGTGCTGTCCGGTGCGATAACCGGTGTGCTGGGCAATCTCGGCATCTCTCTGCTGGTGGTGGGCATCACCCACTTCGACATCCGCGATCCGCTGGTCAACTGGAGTCCACAGCTTCTCGACCTGCTGGAATTCGAGCAGTCGGTTTGGTTCGGCGCGTTGATCTGGCTGGGCATCGGCGCCGCCACCGGGGCGGTGGGCGGGGGTCTCCACTGGGTGGGGGCTCGAAACAGACGAACCGTGATCACGGTCATAGCGGCGGTGTCCAGCGCGGCGGTGCTCGAGAGCGTGATCACCGATCTGGCCCAGGGATTCCACATCGAGGCGATTGCCGACTGGCTCTACGCACCGAAGCGGGGACTCACTACCCCGGCGGCCGCCGTGGTGGCCGGAACCACCATTTTGGCGGTGTACGCAATCGCGGCCCTGAGAGCGAAGGCGGCCAGCCGCCAGGAGAGTGCGGCCGAAGAGGCCCGGCCCGAGTCGGGACCGACCAAAGGTCGTCAGCTCACCCCAAGGCGGCTGGCGGGCTTTGTCCTCGCCGCCGCGGCCGTCATCGTGCTCCCGCTGTTCTTGGGCCGGCTGACCAACGAGTTGCTGGCCAACGTGGGGCTGTTCCTATTGCTGGCGCTGGGCCTCAACATCATCGTGGGGCTGGCCGGAATCCTCGACTTGGGCTATGTGGCCTTCTTCGCGGTGGGGGGGTACAGCGTGGCCGTGCTCACCTCACCCGGATCGCCCCGATTCAGCCCGGAGATGCCGTGGATTGGCGCCCTGTTCATCGCCATGCTGCTGGCCGGGTTGGTGGGGCTGTTCATCGGCGCCCCGGTGATCCGAATGCGGGGCGACTACCTGGCGGTGGTCACCTTGGGATTCGGCGAGATCATCCGCATCCTGCTGCTGTCGGACTGGCTCTCGGGGACATTCAACGGAGCCCAGGGCATCATCAACATTCCCGGCGTGGAGATATTTGGACTCACCACTGTGCGGGGGTTCGAGCCCCGATCAGTGCTCTACCTGGTGTTGTTCTTCTGCGCCATCGCCATATATGTCTCGTGGCGACTGGAGAACTCCCGGATCGGCCGGGCCTGGATGGCCATTCGGGAGGACGAGAGCGTGGCCGAGGCCATGGGAGTGGACACGGTGAGCGCCAAGCTCATGGCATTTGTCACCGGCGCGGTGCTGGGATCGTTCAGCGGTGCCATCTTGTCGGCCAAAGTGGGGTCGATCTTCCCCCACAGCTTCGCCATCATCGTGTCGATCGTGATTCTTGTGGTGGTGATCTTCGGGGGCATGGGCAACATCGCGGGAGTCATCGCAGGAGCGGCGGTACTCATCGGGGTGTTGGGCGGGCCCAACCAGCCGGGGCTGCTCCAAGAATTTGCCGAGTTCAAGATCTTGATCTACGGCGCGTTGCTGGTGTGGATGATGCTTCAGCGATCCGAGGGGCTGATTCCCAGCGTGCGCCGGGCCCGCGAGCTGCGAACCGACGAGCTCAACCAGGATGCCTGGCTGCGTGCTCAAGCAGATGAGGCTGATGATGCAAGCAACCCCGGCGTTCTAGATGGACAAGGGCCGCGGCCATGAGCTCTCCTCCCATGCTGGAGATCGCCGGGCTGCACGTGGTGTTCGGCGGTCTGCACGCCCTGAGCGATCTGGACTTCGCCGTGGAGGAGGGCGAGATCGTGGCGGTGATCGGCCCCAACGGAGCGGGCAAGACAACTTTCTTCAACGTGGTCAGCGGCATGGTGAAGCCCACCCAGGGCCAGATCTACTTTGAGGGCCGCTCACTTCTCGGGCTCGACCCCAACAAGATCACAGCCCGGGGTATAGCCC
>JAJDTA010000023.1 GCA_022827405.1 Acidimicrobiia bacterium | reverse complement strand
TGACGGGCTAGTTGGCATGGGCTTGGTTGATAAGGAGCACCAGGCGGCCTTCGACATCGCCGGCGCGCAATCGGTCGTGGGCCAGCTGGGCGTCGGTGAAGGGCATGGTCTCCACCGGGGCGACGATCGACGGTTCCCGGCGGGCCAGGTTGAGGAGCTCGCCCAGCTGCGGCCGGGTGCCCCAGATGCTGGACATGAAGCGGGCTTCATGGGGGACAGCTCCAACGCCGAACGGGATGCGGCCACCATAGAGGCCGACCGCCACCACCAAGCCTTGCCGGGCCACCGCGCCGGCCGCCGTGGCCAGGGTGGCGTCGCCGCCCACGAAATCGATCACTGCATCGCAGAGCGGCAGTTCGTCGTCGGCGTCAAGCGCCTCGTCGGCGCCCATGGCCAGCGCCGCGGCCCGCTTATCGGCGGCCCGGTCGAGGACAAGCACCTCGGCGTCGGACAGCAGCTTGAGGTAGCGCAGTGCAAACTGCCCGATTCCGCCAGCGCCGATGACCAGCACCCGGCGCTTCCGCCCGGGACGGCGCAGCGTGTCCAGAGTTTGTTTCACCGCCCGATAGCCGGTGAGGCCCCCGCAGGCCAGCGGCGCGCTGGCCACCGGGTCGAGATCGCCCAGCGGGTACAAGTACGCCCGGTCGGCGATGGCCATCCGCTCGGCGTAGCCCCCGTCGACCACCAATCCGGCCTCGGTGGCATCGGCGCAGATCATCTCGTTGCCGTCGGCGCACTCCCGGCACTGTCCGCACCCCCAGGGGGCGTACACCATCACCGGCCCTAGATCGGAATGGAATCCGGTGACCTCGTGGCCCAACACAATGGGCAGCGGGCTGGGGAATTCTCCGTCCACCACGTGCAGGTCGGAGTGGCACAGCCCGCAGGCGATGACCTCTATGGTCTCACCGCCGGTCGCACCGGGCTCGGGGTAGTCGTCTACCACCACCAGTGGCGATTTCCGGGCTTCGAGTACGACGGCGCGCATGTCAGTAGCTCTTGGGCAGGCCGAGGCACTTCTGGGCCACAAAGGCCAGCACCAGGTTGTTGTTGATGGGGGCCACTTGGTAGAGCCGGGTCTCTCGGAACTTGCGCTCGATGTCGTACTCCTGAGCGAAGCCGAACCCGCCGTGGGTATTGAGCGCGGCATTGCCGGCCTCCCAGGAGGCCTCCGATGCCAGCAGCTTGGCCATGTTCGCCTCGGCCCCGCACGGCTCTCCGGCATCGAACATATTGGCCGCCTTCCACCGCATGAGGTCGGCGGCCTGGAGATTGGTGTACGCCTTGGCCAGCGGGAAGGCCACTCCTTGGTTCACACCAATGGGCCGTCCAAACACCTCCCGCCCTCTGGCGTACTCGCTGGCCTTCTCCAGGAAGAACCGGCCATCGCCGATGCACTCAGCGGCGATGAGGATCCGCTCGGCGTTCATGCCGTCGAGGATGTGGCGGAATCCCTGGCCCTCGGCGCCCACCAGGGCGTCGCAGGGCACGACAACGTCGTCGAAGAACACCTCAGTGGTGTTGTGGTTCATCATTGTGGGGATGGGGTTGATGGTCAGCCCCGGCACCAGTTCGCCGTCGTCGCCCCGCAGCTCCATGAGAAACACCGACAGGCCGTCGGTGCGGTTCTCGGCCTCGTCGGCGGGGGTGGTACGGGCCAGCAGGATCATCAGGTCGGAGTACAGCGCCCGCGACGTCCAGATCTTCTGGCCGTTGATGCGCCAGGTGTCCCCGTCCTGCACCGCCCGAGTCTGGATTGCGGTGGTTTCGGAGCCAGCGCTGGGCTCGGTGACCCCGAAGGCCTGCAACCGTTTTCTTCCATCGGCCACCTGGGGCAGATACTGCTGCTTCTGTTCTTCAGAGCCGTGGCGCAGCAGCGTGCCCATCACGTACATCTGGGCGTGGCACGCGCTGGGGTTGCCGCCGCTGGCCGAGATCTCCTCCACGATCACCGACGCGCCCGCCAAGCTCAGTCCGCCGCCGCCGTATTGCTCGGGAATCAACGCACCGAGCCACCCGTGAGCGGTTAGCTCGGCCACGAACTCTTCGGGGTAACCGCTGGGCTCCAGCTCGCGCCAGTACTCGTTGCCGAACTTGTCGCACAGTCGGCGGACCTCAGTGCGGATCACCTCAAAATCGTCGGGGCCAGCAGTCATCTAGTCCTCCCAGAATCCCTGGCGCTCCAGATGGGCCACCGCGGCCACGCCCGACTCGTGGAGGTGGTGCTCCATGCGGCGGCGGGCCTCGTCGGCGTCGCGGTCCACGATGGCTTCCAGGATGGCGGCGTGGTGGCCGACGGCCTGGGCGTTCCAGCCGTCGGTGAACTCGTAGTAGTCGGCCGGCACCGAGCGTTCCAGCAGCCGCAGTAGCCAGCGCGTCCGGCGGGGGGCGGCGCGGTTGATGATGCGGTGGAAGGCCCAGTTGAGCGCGGAGAGGTCGTCGTCAGTCCCGTCGACGAACCGGTCGTGGATGGCCCGCAATTGCTCGATCTCATCCTCATCCAAAGTGCTCGCCGCGATGGCTGCCGCCCGCCCGGCCACCACGCCGAAGAGCTCGTAGTGGTCGACGATGTCCTCGGGAGTCAGGTCGGCCACCACGGCCCCGCGCCGGGGGATCAGGTCCAAAAGCCCCTCTTGGCCCAGGATGACCAGGGCCTCCCGGATCGGACTGCGGCTGACGTCGAGCGCGGCGGCCAGAGCTTCTTGGTCGATCTTGGTCCCCGGTTTCAGGGCACCGGTGAGGATTTGCTCCCTCACATACAGCACCACGTCGTCGGCCAGTCCGCCTCGCCGGCGGTTTGGCGGGCGGGTGCCTTGGTA